>JAGKVC010000142.1 GCA_021152595.1 Clostridia bacterium | reverse complement strand
ACATTGCAGTCGCCGCGCGAGATATGACAGACCTTCGAGATCACGCCGTCAATGCGTTCGGATGCCGCCTGCACGCTGATCTGTTCGGTTTTGGTGCCGGTGCCTTCGGGGAGCGTATCGGTCAGGCTGCATTTCACGCTTGTATGCCGGATGCGCTCGATATTCCGGCAGATATAGTCCGCCATCGGCTCACGGCAGAATACATACGCGGATTTCTCCTGCACGAGAATATCGCCGATCTCGCCGCGCTCAATACCCAGATGCATCAGCGCACCGAGAAAATCCCGATGCGTCAGGTTGTCCGCAAATTTCTCCTGCAATGGCGCAATACAGATGCAGACAATAGGAAACGGCTCCTCATAGCCGAGCTGCTCCGGATCCCCGAACCGCAGCATGACGCGCTCTGCATTCTCATAGCCGCCAAAGACCGCCGTCCCGCAGTGCGGAAGCTGACTGCGCACGCTGCAAAAGACCGCGTATTCGGCTTCGGTGAGAAAATCGGTAAAGGTAAAGCGGCAGGTGCGGTCTGCCTGCTCAGCAAGATCTGCAAGACGCCTGCGAAAAAAATCGTCCATATTGTTATCCTCTGTATAATGACAAAGGCGTCCGTTTCCGGGCGCCTTGGGTGTTTATGATCTTCTGCTTCTGGAGCCGCCTCTGCGCTCGCTTCCGCGTTTGAGGTCACAGATCTTCTCCTCGCTCGCCTGTTTGAAGTGCAGCAGCTTATCCTCAAAGCTCATCTCGGACTGCGGAATGACAGGCTTCGGCTCATAGACGCGCGGACGCGGAGCCTCCCTGCGCTTTGGACGCGGCGCCTGCTGCTTCGGGCTTTCCTCTGCGGCCGGCTTTTCCGCCGCCTGACGCAGTGAGAAGCTGATTTTCCCCTGCGGATTGACACCGATCATTCTGACCTGTACAGTATCCGATTCGTGCAGGAAATCATGGATATCCTTCACAAATGTATCGGCAATCTCGGAGATATGTACCATACCGGTCACACGCTCCGAATCCGCCGGATGCACCTCAACAAATGCGCCGTACTGCGTAATGCCGGTGACGGTGCCCTCATAGACCTGTCCGATTTCAAGCTGCATATAAACCCTTTCTGCTGACCGCGCAATCAATTTCTCGAGGTATCATAATACCGGCGCTCATTCGGATAGGCATAGTTGTAGTCTTCGATCGCAGCCTTTTCCATATAGCCCTCAAGATCGTCGGTATCGACAAATTTTTCCAGTTCGAGATATTCGTCGCGCGCTTCTTCGATCGCAGATTCCAGATCTGCCTGCTCCTGCCGCTTCTGATTGAGCGTCGCCTGCGTCGAAACAAATGAGATCACACAGGCAATCAGCAGAATGAGCGCAACAAGCCGGAATACGATCCATTCAAGCACGGCGCGTCTGCGCTTTCTCGCATGCTCACGCCGTGAACCTTTATTTCGCTCCATGTTCCTTTCTCCGTTCTCTTTTTCTGTTTCCGATACGGATACAATTTTATTATACCGCAAAGAACGGAATCCGTCAAGGGCTTTCGGAAATTTTTTCTGATTCACCGTGTTTTCCGCAGATTCGCCGGAACAGATGTGCGGTTTTCTGCCGGAAGATCCGCAGCCGGCAGAGCATTCTTGCGGTGACAAGCCCGAAGGTCAGCAGATAGAGCGCCGTGCCGAGTGCAATGCCGAGGAGCTGCTGCCAGCGGAGCGCACCGCCGCAGAATGACCACGCACCCACCTGAAACGCAAAGCACACTGCAAATGAAAACAGCGCATCTTCTAAGAAAACAGCAAGCCATGCATGCGGAATCAGCGCACGCAGCAGCCGCAGGATATCATAGAAAACGCCGCAGCCGATACCGGTCAGGAAACTCTGCCAGAGCCGCAGCAGCTCCTCCTGCACGGTGATATGCGTATCCATCAGCGCAGCAGCCTCCCGAAGAATCCCTGCGGCGCATTGCGGTCACGGTCGCTGTACCGCAGCGCCAGCACCTCCCCCGTGACCGTCACCTCGCCGGATTCGATGCTCATCTGCTCCATTTGCAGCCCGCGCCCGAGGATCACCAGCTCTCCGAGCCGCGTATACAGCACAACCGTCCTGTCGTCGAAGCTGTCCACCGCAGTCACGCCGGAAAGCATCAGTTTTTCGCGGTTTTCGAGTACCGCGCTGTGCTGATTCAGCCCGACCGTTTCATCCATGCAACCGCCTCCCCTGCCGTTCTGGGATATTCTATGCATCCGCGCGGCATCATAGAACCGCACCGTTTGCATAAAACAACGCATTTCCGCGCATACTCACAGCAAATCATGCAAAGGAGATGCGGAATATGGCATATCAGAAGGTTGTCATTGCAGGGCTCGATACCTCGAAGCTGACTGTTCTGACCGAATCCGAGAAAATGGCGCTGCTGCGCGAAATGCAGGAGACCGGCAGTGCAGAGGCGCGGGAAAAGCTGATTCTCGGGAATCTGCGGCTCGTGCTGAGCGTCATTCAGCGCTTTACGGGACGCGGCGAGGATGTGGACGATCTCTTTCAGATCGGCGTGATCGGGCTGATGAAGGCGATCAACAATTTTGACCTGACAAAGGATGTGCGCTTTTCGACCTACTGCGTCCCGATGATCGCAGGCGAGCTGCGGCGGCATCTGCGCGATTATCATGCGGTGCGCGTGAGCCGTTCGCTGCGTGATCTCGCCTACAAAGCGATGCAGGCGCGCGAAAAACTGACAGCGGAGCTCGGCGCGGAGCCGTCCGTTCAGCAGATCGCGGA
Organism: Clostridia bacterium; assembly: GCA_021152595.1. Lineage (GTDB taxonomy): Bacteria > Bacillota > Clostridia > Oscillospirales > Ruminococcaceae > Firm-04. Next base: position 6,361 of record JAGKVC010000142.1, on the reverse strand, counting down.
TGCACTCGGCGCGGAGCGCGGCGATGTGGTCACGGCGCTGGAAAGCATCAGCGATCCGGTCTCGCTCTATGAGCCGATCTATTCCGATTCCGGCGATCCGCTCTGCCTGATTGACCAGATCGGCGATCCGGACAGTGCCGCATCGTCATGGATGTCTGAGCTTGCACTGAGGGATGCGCTCGCCTCCCTCAGCGACAGAGAAAAAAGCATCCTCCGCCGGCGCTTCTGGCAAGGGAAGACGCAGGTGGAGGTTGCACAGGAAATCGGAATTTCGCAGGCGCAGGTATCGCGGCTGGAAAAGGCTGCGATCAAGCGCATCAAGGAACAGCTATAAGCTCAGCTGATTGCGCTCCAAAGCAGGATGCAGCTGAGGAGCGCTGCCATTTCCGAATCATCGCCGTTGTATGCAAGCGGAATCAGCTCGCCGCCCTGCTTCTTGCAGGGAATCAGCCGGACATTCTCCGCCTCGGCATAGACCGAGCATTTCACCTTGAGCCCGTTTGTCACGCCGTCATGCACGGACATGAAGCGCTTGCCGTCCGCATCGGGCTGGCTGCCGCGGATGCCGAACGCGTGGAATCCCTCCGGCTCGCGGTCCACCTCCTGCCCGTCCACGACAAGACAGGATTTCGTCTTATTGACCGCCTCAACGGTATGCCCGTTGTATTCCGCGGTAAAGGTCTTGGTTTTCTTGTCATATTCGGTTTCGAGCGGCTTGCCGACGATGCAGTCGCATCCGCTGCCCTGCACCATCGCATAGATATAGAGACCGTCCGTGCCGGGCATCGGGGCGGTCAGAGCGCTGCCGAAGCGGATTCCGGATTTGGTCTGCACAAGCACTTCATTGTCAACGCTCAGCTTTTCGCGGTCAGACTGATTCTCAACGACGATCACATGATCGTTCCATTTTCCGACATAATATACAGACATGTTTGTTCCCTCTTTTCTGTTACAGATTGATCGTAGTATTCACAGCGGTTATAACGGCAGCGCCGTCGTCCTCTGCTTCTGCAATCTCGTTAAAATACTCCTCGCCGGAGAGCCGGATATATTCGCCGCCCTCTTTTCTGCACGGATAGAGAATCACATTCTCCGCCTCCGCATAGAGCGAGACCTTTGCTTTCAGCACACCGGTATAGCCGTCAAAGACTGCCATGAAGTGCTTTCCGTCCGCATCGCGCGGCGTACCGAGAATGCAGAAACCGTGCAGCCCTTCGTCCTCGCGGTCGATCTCTTCGCCGTCCAGCATCATTTTCGCTTTCAGCTTATTGACCGCTTCGATTGTATGCCCGTTATATTCTGCGCGGTAGATTTTTGTTTTCTTGTCGTATTCCGCTTCGAGCGGCTTGCCGACGATGCAGGCGCAGTCATTGCCTAAGAGCATCGTGTAGATCTGCATGCCGTCCATGCCGGGCATCGGCGCGGTCATGAGTGCAGAAACGTGAACACCTTTTTTGTTTTCGACGAGAACCGTGTTATCCACGATCAATCTCTCTGCCAGTTCATTCTCGATGATGAACTGATGGCCGTGCCAGTTGCCCATGTAGTAGTTTGCCATTGTCGGATTACCTTCTTTCACCCAAAATAATAAAGCTGCAAAGCGGCATCAGGGCTGCCGCCTTACAGCTATTACTATACCAGAAACGCACCTGAATGTCAAGACAGATCGTCTTAAAGATCAGAAAGAATGCAGCCCGATTTTCTTAATATTCACTAAGATTCCGCTAAGGTTCCGGCAGAATCCCCGTGATTCTGGGATTCCTTTTCATCTCCTGACAATCAGATCGCCGGGGGCGCATTCGATGCCTTTGCCGCTGAATTGCAGCACACACTGCGTCCCGCCGATTCCCTGCACCGTGTTGTTTCCGATGCGGGCACCGATACTTCCGATTTTCAATACATTCTCCAGTTCCAGATCAAATACATTGCCGCCATGCTTCAGCTGTACCTGATCCGAAGGATCAAAATATCCGTAGATCACACTGCCGGTCGCGTAATAGATCGGCGGTTTCATAAATCCGCCTTTTTCCGACTGCACCTGATCCACCGTAAACACAGCATTCGCATTCTGATAATTCGCACGCAGTTTCTCTGTATAAGCTATCACATTCTGCATTTTCTGCTCTGCTTCCGCGAGGTTCAGTTTCTGCATCGTGTCATTCCGGAGCGTTATGATTCCGTTGCTGTCTGCTGAGACTATCAGCGGAAGCATCACACGCAGTCTGCGGATGCATTTGCTGCAAACCTGATTGCCGTCGCTGAGTGTGCAGATACCTTCCGGTGAAAGCAGCGCACGTCCGCACAGCGCACAGAATCCGCTCTCAATCGTTTTGTTTGCCATATACCGCACTCCTTTCGCTCAGTCAATCAGCAGAATATCGCCCGGATAGATACAGGAAACAGTACCTTCGATGAAGAGTCCGCCCTCTGCGCCCTCTTTCACCTCTTTGAGATCATTGCTGTATTCTCTGCTGTCTCCGAGCTTTTTGATACAGAATGACTGCGTGCCATCTGCTCTGGTGACTGCCGCCGTATCCTTGCGGTTTATGCATCCAAACAGCACCCTGCCTCCGATGCGGTATTCATTATAGTAGCCGCGGCGTCCCTTGCTTTCATGATAGAGTTTTGCAATATCATCGACCTCAAACAGCGCTTTATGTTCTCCATACTGCGTTTTCAGGGCTTCTCTCCGCTGCGCAGCAAGTCCCTCTGCCGCTCTGAGTTCCGCATCACTGAGTGAATCAAGCGGATCAATGTAATCAACATCATAGCCGAATTCCGGACTCTGCCGCAGTGTCCGGATCAGAGGATAAACAATACGCAGTGCATCTGCATCATGAAACGTACCGGATGCGTCCTCTTTGCCGCCCTGTACTACAGCCTGCGAGAACAGCGGCGCAATCTCCGAAAAGCACTTATATCCGACCGCATTATAGCTCGTATGCAGCATCTCAGCAGCACGATTTCCGCAATCATCGCAGATATAGGTATCCAGCATCCGAAGATTCAGCAGTTTCGGCAGCTTTTTACCGCAGAGCGGACAGGTTTCCGGCTTCTGCACAGTATCGTATGCCTCAATTTCCGAAGCGTACCGATTCAGCATTTCACGAATCTTTGACGCAGACATGAATTCTGCATCGTCCTCACGGCACACAAGCCGCAGCTTTTTACTGCATGCTTCGCAATAGGAGCCGTCTTTGCAGATGCTCCCGATGCCTTTATACGGATTGCCGCAGACAGCACATGTTTTCTCAGCCACAGAATCACGCTCCTTTTCCGATTTCAGATATGCCTATTATTTTTTTGCATGAGTTTCTGCACATCCTGTAAAATCTTCTCCGCCCAGCTCTCGTCCGGCGGACCGATCAGAAACACGCGGAAGCCGTAATACTGCCCGTTTGCAAGCACGGATCTGTCATCATCGACATGCAGATCAATCCGGTAATGCGCCGGATATTTCGAAGGCATCGGCTCGTTGTGATCCGCCTGCACCTCTTTCTCATGGCGCGCACCGTTGACGATCTCATCAATGCGGATGCCGTAGCACCAGAACAGCGAGCGGATATAAAACGGCGACCGGAACGAAGTCGTATACACCCAGATTTCGCAGCCCAGTTCCCGGAGCTGCTGCATCAGGCGGACGGTTCCGGCGCGCAGACGTTCTTTATAGATGCGGTTCAGCGGAAATTTCAGTTCAGGCTCCAGTGAAAAGCCGTCCGCTTCCGCCACGAACAGCGTATCATCAAGATCAAATGAGATCCGCATACAGCACCTCACGGGAAGCTGACAAAATGTGTTTCGAGCTGCTCCAGCGCCGGTCTGCCGTTGAAGGTCTCCGTGAGCTTTGCTTCGAGCGCCGGATACAGTGATGTTTTGATATCAAAGAGCAGCGTGACCTTTTCGCCGAAATCGCTGCCTGCATCGACAGTCTCAAACTCCGGCAGCAGATAGCTGACCTTGCCGTAATTGGTATAATCAATGACATACCGGATGCGGTATGCCTCACAGAAATGCAGCAGCTTCGCGCTTTTGACGGATTCTGCCGCAGAGGAGGAATAGGCTCTTGTCAGCCCGGGCGCGCCGAGCAGCACGCCGCCGAAATAGCGCGTCACGACGCAGCAGACGTCCTCCAGCTCTGATTTCTGCAAAACATTCAGAACGGGAATGCCGCCTGTACCCTGCGGCTCGCCGTCGTCGCTGTATCGCGTAACGCCGCCCTCACGCAGGCGGTATGCCCAGACATTGTGCCGCGCCTTGTGATGCTTTGCCTTCACCGCCTCGATGATCTGCGTGCATTCCTCCGCAGTTTTTGCAGGGAAGAGCTGCGCAATGAACTCCGAGCGTTTTTCGGTGATGCTGCCCTCACAGGGCGCTTCGACTGTGGTAAATTCGATCATAGAAATCTCCGTATTTATGGGGTCAATCAGGGAGTGGCTCAAGCAGGGAATTCACAAATAAAAAGAGGAATCCGCTTCGCGGATGCTATTCAGAATGGGCACCTCTATCGCAGGTGCCCAAGCCCCTGAGCTCTTGAACGCCGGGGGAGTTTCGAGCTCTGCGGAGCTCGACGAGGGCGCTGCCCTCGACCTGCAAGCCTTTGAAAAGGCTTGAGCGAAACTTTTATATTGACATCGCCGGATGAAAAACAATCCCCCCGAATGCCCACTCCTATCAATCAGAAGAGCTTGACAAGGAACACAATCACAGCAACGATCGCCGCGACCGAAATGAGGCATCCCAGCACGGATTTTGCCGTGACGGGCCTGCGGTAGCCGAAGCGGTAGTCATGCTGATAATCATGCTGCCGTGCCATTTGTTCGGAAGCCTTCGGCGAGAGGATTGCGAGCGTCGTTTTCAGCGGTCCGGCCTCCTCGTTATACGTCCTGAGACGGGAAAGCATGGGATTCGAGCCGCTTTCGGGCGTTCCTTTCATATAGCCGTGCGTCGGGACATCGGTCACCGGCGGATGCGTAACCTGCGGTTCGTCGTCATAGGAATAAAATCCCAGATCGCCGTACCGGCGCTGACGGCGGCTTCCGCTTCTGTCATATTCCTTCGGTTCGATGTAGCTGTTTCCGTCTTTGACGGTACGGGCGCAGTAGGGGCAGGAGCCGCCGCTGTATTGTGCGCCGCAGGACGGGCATTCAGGCATATTGCACCATTCCTTTCGTTATTTATCCGTTTCAGAAATCAAAATTTGCAGTTTCTGATCATGCTAACGTCCAGTCGTCCCAGGATTGATTCAATCTTGCGGATCTGAGATGTGACTTAAAATTCCCGAACCAATACGGTACAAAAGGCTGTGAATTGACGGTGTCTATATCACTTTTATCAAGAAACATATTATCATCATCACTCCATTCAAATTGAAACAGTGCATCGGGATATTTTTTCATATATTCAGCAGTTATCGCAAGTATCATATCTGAATTCATACTTTCGGGACCGTGACGTTTATCGTCCCAAATGAAATCATAAAATACCTCACGATAGTAATCAACTCCGTTGATCTTATATATCGGGTAGTCTTCCGGATCCACCCATACACGGACACCCTTATCAAAATCGTCTGCGGGACGCATATAAACAGACCAGTCATACTTTTCGACACTTGTTTCAAACCCGAGCGGCGCGATGATCTCCAAGAATTCAGCCACACGCTCCTCCTCGGTCATTGCAGTCTTTTGCGGGCGAAGTATCTGTGCTGTTGAGCCCATATTATTTCTCCTTTTGACATGAAACGCCGATTTTCCTTCGCAGCACAATACCGGAAAGGTATTCGGAAATGATTATTTCACCATGCCGATCATCTGCTTGTAATCGGCATCGGCAGGGCTGATATTGCGCTGTGCAAGTCCGTAGATCGCAGTCGCGCGCGCCTCCAGCTCTGCACATTTTCTGCATTCGCCGCCAAGCTCCGAGAGCTTTGCAAGCGAGGTCGCAAACGGAAGCGTCGTGCCTGCCTGCTTTGCCGCAGAAAGGATATCCCTGCCGCGCTCGGAGAGTGCAAGGATTCTGCCGTAGGGCGGCGGATTGTCGGTATCCTCCGGTTTGATACCGATCAGCAGATCGAGCAGGATTCTGCGCAGCCGCGCCATCGGATAGCGCTTGCTCTTGATTGCCAGCAGCATGGATTCGAGCGAGGTTTCATTGCGCGCGGAGAGGATCTTGTTTTCGAGTCCGTGCCCGACATCGGGCAGCGCGGCGATCTCCTCAATCGTCGCCGTCCGCAGACGGTAAAGCAGCACGCGCTCCAGATTCTCAAATCGTGCAACCATACCGGCAGCGGCACAGGCGCTGATCGCATCGGCGGAATCCTCCGGCACAAGATCGTCATAATCGTCGGTCTGGCTCTCCATGA
>JAGKVC010000009.1 GCA_021152595.1 Clostridia bacterium | reverse complement strand
TTTGGACACCGCGCCGAAAATACCGCCCATAAACTTCCTCCAATAAGGTGTCCGCTTCGCGGACAAATTCTGAATGGGCTCTGCGCCCAAACCGCACCAAAGGGACAAAATTCCCTTTGGAATCCCGATTTATGTCGAATCAAGTGCAGTCAGTCGGGGATTACAGCGGAATTATGCGTTTTCCTTGAGGCGCTTCATGATCTCCTGATATGCCTCCTCAACGCCGCCCATATCTCTGCGGAAGCGGTCCTTATCGAGCTTCTCGTGCGTGGTGGAATCCCAGAAACGGCAGGTATCCGGCGAAATCTCGTCTGCGAGGACGATCTGATCGTGGAATCTGCCGAACTCGATCTTGAAGTCGATCAGGTCGATGTTCATTTTCTTGAAGAAGCCGATCATGAACTCGTTGACCTTGAATGCATACTTTGCAATCGTGTCGAGCTCCTCTTTCGTTGCAAGGCCGAGTGCCAGTGCATAGTAATCATTGATGAACGGATCGTGCAGATCGTCATTCTTGTAGCTGAATTCGAGGATCGGTGTCAGGAGCTTTCTGCCCTCCTCAACGCCCATTCTCTTGGAGAAGCTGCCGGCTGCAACATTGCGGACGATAACCTCCAGCGGAACGATCGAAACCTTCTTGACAAGCGTCTCGCGCTCGGACAGCTCCTCGACGAAATGCGTCGGAACGCCTTCCTTTTCGAGCATCTGGAACATGACATTGGTCATCTGGTTGTTGATGACGCCCTTGCCCTTGATCGTGCCCTTCTTTGCGCCGTCGCCTGCGGTTGCGTCGTCCTTGTAATCGACGATCACGAGATCCGGATCGCTGGTCGCAAAGACCTTCTTTGCCTTGCCCTCATAGAGCTGCTCGCCTTTTGTTACATTTGCCATTGTATTTTCCTCCTAAAAATTGGTTCACATATGTATTTGCGGATCATTCCGCATTGCCCAGCTTTTTGATTCTGCGCCGGAGCTTCCGCCAGAAGCCCTCCGGCTTCTGCTCCTGCATCCGGTTCAGGATATCTGCATGGATTTCCCGAAGCTCCGCATCCGACAGATCCAGATCCGCCACGGGCTGAATGCCCTGCTCTCTGGCACAGAATGCGCAGATCGCTTTCTGCTTTCCGCCGTCCTTTAAGACAGATATGAAAATCATCGCAGGCTCTTTGCCGCACCGCTCACACAGCCGGTATCCTGCCGCGCTTCGCTTCTGTTCCCTGATGAACTCCCTGACAGACGGGATTTTTCTGCCATCCGCGCACCACAGGCACAATGCCTGCCGCCGCTCAGCATCGCCTGCCTTTGAGGTCACATAGACCGTTGCAGGCTCTTTGCCGCACTGTTCGCACAGCTTCGGTTCCGCCATGTCCTGCCGTCCTCAGAAACGAGTCACGACAGGCTTTCCGTCCGCATCCACCAGCGGTGTCAGCGGACAGTTGCTGCCCGGTTTTGTCAGATAACTGACACCCGTCTCGCGGTCTGTCACCGTATAGAGCATCATGCCGCCAAGCGTCTGCCGGCCGGTCAGCACGAAGCGCCCTTCCTGATCGGGCATTTCTTCTTCAGATTCCAGCGGATTGAAAAAATCCTTCAGTTCTTTTGTTAAGCCCATATCGCTCCTCACAGCTCCGCGATTTTCTCTTGCAGTGCTGCGTCCTTTTTCCGCACGCCGACGATCATCTCGGACTTGCGCTCCTTGAGCTGTGCTGCAAGACCTTCATCGGAAAGCGCGAGCATCTGCACTGCGAGAATCGCCGCATTCTTTGCGCCGTCCACGGCAACCGTTGCGACCGGAATGCCGCTCGGCATCATGACTGTTGCAAGCAGCGCATCCAGTCCGTCAAGCTGCGCGCCCTTGCAGGGAATCCCGATCACCGGCAGGGTGGTGTGTCCTGCGATCACGCCCGCAAGATGTGCTGCCATGCCTGCTGCACAGATAATTACGCCGAAGCCGTTTTTCTCCGCATTTTCTGCGAAATCCGCGGCAAGCGCCGGTGTTCTGTGTGCGCTCATGACATGTGCTTCAAACGGAACGCCGAAGCTCTTGAGCTCTGTCAGGGCACCCTTGACGACAGGAAAATCGCTGTCGCTGCCCATGATGACTGCAACCTTTTTCATGATTGAAACTGCTCCTTTCAGGGGTTGAATATGCATCCGGTTCTCAGACGCCGCCGACGGCGCCCATCTGTGAATCGGTAAAGCTGCTGTATGTCAGTGCGCCGGATGTGCTGCGCGTCAGTGTCAGCATCATCGCGGTATCGACGGTTTCCCCGATATCGCTTTCGGCATTCGGGCGCTGATACCGGATCTGCATCTGCACCAGATATGAGGGCAGACCGTCCGTTTCCAGCACCTTGATGCGGCTGATCTTCGCCGAGACAAGCCGGCAGGAGATATAACGGTAATCGACAAGAACCTCTGCCTTGCTCTCCTCCGGCAGCATGGTCTTATCCGGATGCTGCCTTGTAATAAAGAGATAACGCAGATATCCGGCTGCCGCCTCTCCGATATCGGAGAGTGTTTCCGCAGGCGGCAGGCGCTTCAGTTCCGCTTCGTCGAAATCGACTGTCAGCGTATGCAGTCCGACGGGATAGACCGTGTGCCAGTCCGTCCAGCCGATATGCTGCCCGTCCAGTGCGCCCTGCCAGCGGCTCGCGCCCGTTTCAAGCAGGAGCATCCCGTTCTCATAGGAGCAGGAATCCCATGCCGTATCCGACCAGCGTGTGCCGTCTGCATGATAAAGATGAAAACGCTGCTGATCATTCTCATAGAATGATGCGATCCAGAGATCAGAGCCGGAAGCAGCAACCGGCACGATCGAATGATAAATAAAAGGTACAAGCTGTTCGCCGCTCGTCCGGATCAGACCGAATGCAGCGGATTTGCCGTCTCCGCGGCGCGCAATCAGAACGGAATCGCTCATGATGCGCAGATAATACCATGTCGGCTCGATCAGCACTCTGCCGTTTGCGTTGGTCGCGCCCCAGAGACCGTTCGTCCCCTCGAACAGGGTGACGGCGCTGCGGTGTGCGGCAGGCTGTGTCTCCGGTTCGGGCTGTGTAGCCGCCGGAGATGCAAGCCGGAAGCTGACAATCGCGGCGCTCAGACACAGCACGGCAAGCAGCAGCACAAGGATCAGCAGCTTGAGGCGGCGGTTCATAGGCTGAGTTCCTTTCCGTTTTCGTCAGACAGGCTCCGGCGATCAGAAATGCGCGCCCTTATAGGTGCTGTCGTCCTCGTCATCATCATCAAAATCATCCTCATCGGAATCTGTATCGGCATCGTCGGAATGCGCTGCGGTATAGCCGGTATCGTCAGATTTTTCCTTCGGGAGATCGTCCTCGCGATCATCCTCCAGCTCCTCCGCAAGTGCTGCGAATTCCTCGTCCTCCAGCGGATCGTGCTGGAGCTTGCCGAGCAGCGAATCCTTCAGTCCGGCGATCTTATCCTTCAGCGAGGCAAAGAAGCTGCCTGCGCGCTCGCCGAATGTCGGCGCATCGCTGAACATATCATCATCGTCGCCGGTATCCTTCACCGTGCGGACCGGCGCCTTGATCTCTGCCTTCGGCTGCTCCGGTTCCTCATCGTCGAAATCTTCATCAAAGTCAATGCTGTCGTAGTCGATCTTGACCTCGAATTTTTCCTTCTTCGGCTTTTCCGCTGCTGCGGTTTCCGTCACAGCATCGCCGGATTCTGTCTCATTGTCCTCATACTCATCTTCATCGTCTTTGTACTCATCTTCGTCGTCTTCATACTCGTCTTCATCGTCTTCGTACTCATCTTCGTCGTCTTCGTACTCGTCTTCGTCGTCTTCGTACTCATCTTCGTCGTCTTCGTACTCATCTTCGTCGTCTTCGTACTCATCTTCGTCGTCTTCATACTCGTCTTCATCGTCTTCGTACTCGTCTTCGTCGTCTTCGTACTCTTCCTCGTCGTCTTCGTATTCTTCTTCGTCGTCCTCGTACTCGTCTTCGTCATCTTCATCTTCGTCTGCATCATCATCTGCAAACGCTGCATCGACGATTGCATTGAATTCTTCATCTGCTTCCTGCTTGATGCGCTGTGCCTTTTCAAGCTGTTCCGCAGTCTGGGCTTTGGTATCGGAAATCGCCTTTGCAGCATCCTCGTCGGAATCGGATTCAGATTCGGAATCTGCTTCATCCTCCGCGGAATCCTCAAACTGATTCGCGTTCTCCTCGGTCTCACGCACCAGATAGATCGGGCGGTGCTTGACCTCAAGATAGGTCTTGCCGAGATACAGACCGAGAATGCCGGTGCAGAACACCTGCAATCCGCCGAAGAATACGACACAGCAGGTCGTTGTCGGATAGCCGAGCGGATCACCGCCGACAATCAGGCGCTTGCAGATCGTGAAGATCAGCATGATCAGGCCGAGCAGACATGAGATAAAGCCGATGATCGCCGTCGCGGTCAGGGGCGCTGTCGAGAAGCCGATAATGCCCTCGAGCGAATAGCGGAACAGTCCCCAGAAGCTCCATGCGCTGGTGCCTGCGGCACGCTCCACATTTTCATATTCCAGATATTTGACGCGGAAGCCTACCCACGAGAAAATGCCCTTGGAAAAGCGGTTGTATTCGCTCATCGAAAGCACTGCATCGACCATCTGCCGCGACATGAAGCGGAAATCCTGTGCGCCGTCCACGATCTCGGTCTGCGAGATGCGGTTCATGATCTTGTAGAACAGTCTTGCGAACCACGAGCGGATCTTCGATTCACCCTCGCGGCTGACTCTGCGCGTTGTCGCACAGTCATATTCACCGCTCGAGACAGCCTCGTACATCTCCGGCAGGAACTTCGGCGGATGCTGCAAATCCGCGTCCATCACGACGCAGTAATCGCCTTTCGCATTCGAGAGACCTGCATAAATGCCTGCCTCCTTGCCGAAATTGCGCGAGAAGGAGATATAGCGCACACGCTTGTCATATTTCGCCATGATCCGCAGGGTGCGGAGCGTGCGGTCCTTGGAGCCGTCGTCGATGAACAGATATTCAAACTCCAGCTCGGGATGCGCTTCCTGCATGGATGCGGAAACCCTTGTGATCTCTTTATAGAACATCGGCAGGACTTCCTGCTCGTTGTAGCACGGTACGATAACTGAGATGAGCTTTTTTTCTTCCACGTTTGTTCCTCCTTAGCCGGACTGCACGGCAGCAGCCGCGAGTTCGCATAATCATACACTATATATTATACTCCATACAGCCAAAAAAAGCAAGGGGGAATTCTGAATTAAAATGCAGAAAATGCCGCTTGGTTTCACGATAATTTGCGTCAATCTGCGGAAGATTTCCGCCCGGCTCCCCCCAATGCCGCCTTTCGCTGCTTTCACGCGCAAAAGCCGGACCGTATCCCAAACGGATACAGTCCGGCTGTGTGTTATGATTTGTCCGGATCGGACGGCGCATTCTGGTCGAGATATTCTGCGACAATATACCGCGGACGCTGCTTGACCTCCGCGTAAATCTTGCCGATGTATTCGCCGATAATACCCAGCGCGAGAAGCTGCACGCCGCCGATCAGCCAGATCGAGCAGAGCGTACTCGACCAACCGTCCACGGAATGCCCCGTCAGCTTGACGATAAACGCCCAGACGAACGCCGCCGCGCTCACAAGAAACATGATGAAGCCCAGCGCCGTAATCAGCTTGAGCGGCTTGGTGCTGAACGAGGTGATGCCGTTGACCGCAAAGGACAGCATCTTTTTCAGCGGATACTTGCTCTCGCCCGCAAACCGCTCCGCACGCGCATAATAGACATTGCAGCTCTGAAAGCCAATCAGCGGCACCATGCCGCGCAGGAACAGATTGACCTCGCGGAAATTCGCAAGCTCCTCCAGCACACGGCGGCTCATCAGGCGGAAATCTGCGTGATTATAGACCACATCCGCGCCCATCGCCGACATGAACTTATAGAAGCCCTCTGCGGTGATTTTCTTGAAAAAGGTATCGGTATCGCGCGCATTCCGCACGCCGTAGACGACCTGATTGCCCTCATAATACTTTGCGACCATTTCGTCGATCGCGTTGATATCATCCTGCAAATCCGCGTCCATTGAGATTGCCATATCGCACTGCGCTTTGACCGTCATCAGACCGGCAAGCACCGCATTCTGATGTCCGGCATTGTGTGCGAGATTGATGCCGGAGAAAAACTCCGGCGCCTGCGCGTGCAGCTCTGAGATGATCTCCCAGGTGCGGTCCTTCGAGCCGTCATTGACAAAGACAATCCGGCTCTCCGGCGAGATCATCTGCTTTTCGCGCAGATCCGTATATTTCTGACGAAGCCGCGCCGCCGTTTCATGCAGCACCGCTTCTTCATTGTAGCAGGGGATAACCATATAGAGTGTTTCCGCCGCCTGCATGATGATTCTCCTTTCCTTCCGTCTCAGCACAGGGGCGGTTTATTCGGCATCCTCCGGAAGCGGATCTTCGGAATCTTCCGGTTCTGCTTCGGTTTCATCATCCTCATCCTCCGTCAGAAGCCCGTAGCTCCGGTCATAAGGATCCTCGCTGTCGTCCTCCTCGAGAATGCTCGTGTAATTCGGATCGCTGACAGGCTCTTCCGTTTCCGCGCCTGCTGTCTCCGCTCCGGCTGCGTCCTTTTTGCCGTTTTTGCGCAGCAGAACCAGTACGATCACTAGCAGAAGCGCCAGCGCGCCGCCGACAATCCCGAGCAGAGCTGTCCGGCTCAGACCGTTCTGCTTGAATGCGACGCCGTTTTCTTCCGCATACTTCTTCGCAGCGGAATCCGGACCGCCCTCGAGCAGAAAGCCCGACTGCACCGCCGATTCCGTTGATGCTTCATCGCCGGTATTCGCAATCGTGAAGCCGAGTGCATATTCGCCGATCTCCGTGACCGAATCCGGAATTCGCATGCCCGGAAGACCGGTGCATCCGTAGAATGCCCATGCGCGGATCTCCGTCACGGAATCCGGAATGACCATTTCCGTGAGCTTTTCGCAGCCGTAGAATGCGCTTTCCGCAATGCTCGTGACACTCTGCGGAATCGTGAAGCTCTGAAGCGACACGCAGCCTGCACAGAGGCAGGTCGGGATCGCTGTAATCTGCTGCGGAACCGTGACCGTCTCCAATGCCTGACAGTCCGAGAAGGTGCCGTCGCCGATCTCCTTGACCGAATCCGGCAATGAAATCTGCTTGAGCCGGAGTGCGCCGGAAAATGCATACGGCGCAATGGATTTGACGCCGTCCGGAACGGTATAGCTTTCCTTCTCCACGCCGACCGGATATGCGATCAGACGGGTGCCGTCGGCAGACAGCAGAACGCCGTCTTCATTGACCTTGTAGGTCCAGTTTCCCGGATCCAGATCGAAGGTTTCGAGTCCCATGCAGGAGACGATTGCCATATCCGCGATATCCGTCACAGATGCCGGAATGTGCAGCTTACGCAGTGAATAGCAGTAGACAAAGCTCTGCGTGCCGATCGAAGTGACCTCATCCGGAATGACGATCTCCTCGAGTCCGATATTATAATAAAACGCATAATCCGGAATCGACTTGATATGCGGCGGCAGCTTCAGCTCACGCAGCGCATAGCAGTTTGCAAAGGCGTAGATGCCGATATCCGTGACGGAATCCGGAAGATTCACTTCCTCCAGCGCGATGCAGTAATAGAACGCACCTGCTGCGATTTCCGTAATCGTATCCGGCAGCGTGACCTTTTTCAGCTCTGCACACTGGCTGAACGCGCCCTCATCCACGCGCGTGACCTTTTTGCCCTTGACGGTACCCGGGATTTTCGCCTCCGTCAGCGTCTCGTCGATCCGGCTGACCGCGACATCATCCCCGGATTCCAGATACCGGTAGCCGATGCCGTCCACAATAAAGGTATTGTCATCCTCAGCGGCGGTATCTGCCGGAGCTGCGGCTTCTGTCGCCGCGGCAGGCGCCTCCTCCTCTGCATACGCCGGCAGTGCGGCAGTCAGGAAGGAAAGCATCATCAGGCTGCCGCAGACGGAAAGCAGCCGCTTGCTGAATTCACGCATCATCCTTTTTCTCCTTGTTTGATTTTTTTTTGCCGGAAACCGCCGCTGCTGCGAGGATTCCGAGAATTGCAGCACCGCATGCGGAAATGCCGATCACCTTGCCGGGATGGACACTGTCGGATTCTGCTTCCGAATCCGCCTGCTCCGCTTCGCTGCTCTCCTCCGATGCCTCAGAGGTGCTTTCCTCCGCGCTGTCTTCTGCTGCGGCGGAATCATTCGTTTCCGCTTCGATCGTCTCAAATACAAATTTGTTCAGATTGTCTTCATCGTATGCGTAATAATATGCGCCGGTATCCGCATAACCGCGGATCACAAAGCCGCTCTTGGCATACAGCTCGCCGGACTGCTCGACATGCCAGCCGAATGCGCTGTAGCCGATCTCGCCGACGCTCGGCGGAATCGTGACGGATTCCATCGGGGTGGCGATAAACGCCTGCTCGCCGACCGTCGAGAGCTTATTCGGCAGATCGACCGTTTCCAGCGCAGTCGCGGCAAATGCGCCTGCACCGATCGAATCCAGATTCTCCGATAATTTGACCGTTTTCAGATTGCTGCAGCTATTGAACGCGAAATCGCCGATCTGAATCACGCTGTCCGGCAGTGTGAGCGCTGTCAGTCCGGTGCAGCTTGCAAATGCAGATGCGCCGATATAGCGCAGCGACTCCGGAAATTTGACATCCGTGATCTTCTGGCTGTCCGCAAACGCTGAGTTGTCAACCATCGTGACGCCCTCGGGAATTTCGATCTTCGCATCATCCCTGCCGAGCGGCCAGCGTACAAGCGTGGTGCTTTCATCTGCATACAGCACGCCGTCCCGCGCGGTAAAGACCGCATTGCTCGTTTCGACTGCATACTCCTCAAGCTGATCGCAGGAAGCAAAGGTATAGGTGCCGATCTGCTCGATCGTCTTCGGGATCGTGACCTTTTTGAGGGAATCCGCATTGACGAACGCGCGCTCGCCGAGCTGAATCACGCTCAGTCCGTCCAGCTCAGAAGGGATCTTGACCTCTTCGTCATTGCCTTCATAGCGCTCGATACAGGCTGCATGCTCATTCTCATCATCCGCATTCGTGAGGATCGAATAAGTGAAATCGCCGCTGGTATGGAGCAGTGCCTCCGGATTCTCCGTGTCGCTCTCCTCCTCCGCAAAGCTGCTCATCGCCGCAAAGGTACACATCAGAAACGCAGCCGCACATGCAGCACCGCCGCGCAGAATTTTGTTTTTCTTCATATCGGGAACACGCCTCTCTCTCAATGGTATACAGCCGCAAGGGAAAAACAGGGCAGAAACGCGGTATGTTTCTGCCCTGCGGATCTTTGCCGTTCTGCTGCATTGCAGACAGCGCAGGGCTGCAATGCAATTATAGCATATAAAAGGTGAAATTTCAATGGGGAAAGCATGAAAATCTGAACATGCCCCGATCAGGCTGTCCGCTCAGATCTCAGCCGTGATGCGGCGCACCTCCATGTAGAAGCGCTTATCGGCTGCATGTCCCATCGAGAAGGTCTTGCGCGGCAGTGCGCCGTCCTTGATTACGGTCGGGAACAGCTCGGATTTCTGCATATCCGGCAGAAGAATGCCGAGGCTGTTTGCCTCCTTCGCAAGGCTCTCAACGACATCTGCGCCGTGGATATAGTCGATCTTGCCGCCGTTTTCCTTCAGCCATGCGTCGAGGAACATCTGTACGCTGCCGACGGTCAGATTCGAGGTCGGCTTGTGGATGTAATATACCTGCTTCTTTCCGCCGCAGATCACGGTGAATGCCTGTGCAGCCTCCGCATCGGTGCGCAGATCCAGCGCTGCGGTCATATCGCTGAGCAGCTTCTCTGCGTCGATCTGGTTGAGGATGCGGTGGATCGCTTCAAATTCGAGTGCCGGACTGTGCAGATTGACAAGCTCCACAAGTGCATAGCGCATCGGGGCATTTTCAGTATTCGCGCCGGGATTTGCAGCCTTCCATTCCTCATAGAACGCCTTTGCAGTCGCAAGGGAGTGGTTGCCGTCGCCCATTGCATAGACCAGCGGATTTGCCTCTCCGGATTCGGTGCCGAGTGCGGTCAGGGCTTCGAGAATGCGGCTCTGCTCCGCTGCCGGAACCAGCCAGCCCTTGATCGAGCCGCCGCCCTGCATCAGCTTCGTATCATAGAGAAGCTCCATGCTGCTCTTCTTCGTCTCCAGCGGCTCAATGACGGTTTTCTTCGTATCATCGAGCAGAATCATAATGTGCGGCAGCTCCAGTGCAGCACCGCGGCGGATGCGGACACGGGGCGGAATGCGCTCCGGAACAGTCGCCTCCGTTGCGCGGACCGGCGAAACAGAACCCTTGCTGTAATCATATTGCTCCAGATCAATCTTGCCGACCAGACCGGCACGCATTTTGCCGTCGCTCTGGATGCGCTCGATATATACCATCGCATTTTTGTATTCCGCGAAGATATCCGCAGAGAGATATTCCTTCATCGTCTGCTGGATCTTTGCGATGCGGTCGGTGACATCTGCATCCTCGAGGTAAACCTCCGGCAGAATCAGGCGGAGCGCAGAGGGCTTCTCTCCGACAAGGCGGTCGGTCTCCGCCCAGTAAGCCGGTTCTCCGGTATACTGGTCACATGCGCAGACTGCCCATACATCGGACATATTCTGTTTGTTCGGCAGCAGGATATCCGCTGCGCTGAAGGCTGTTTTCTGGTTCATCTGAATCAAATCCTTTCCTGAATAAATGCATGGATACGGCTGGTGAAATACCGCAATATTTTCCTAAGAAGGAAATTTCTGTCAAAAAGGTGTTTACAAATCAAACGGTTTGTGTTATAATATTAGGTAACAACAACCCGTTGCAAAACCAAATGAAAGGAACTTTGGAATGCTGCACGAAAAATCATGCGGCGCGATCGTGTACCGGCGGTTTCACGGAAATATCGAGATTCTGCTGATCAAACACATCAACAGCGGTCACTGGTCGTTTCCCAAGGGGCATGTGGAGGGTGATGAGACGGAGCTCGAAACCGCGAGACGCGAAATCAAGGAGGAAACCGGACTGGATGTCATTTTAGATCAAACATTTCGGGAGACTGTCTCCTATTCGCCCAAGCGGGATACGCAGAAGATCGTCGTCTATTTTCTTGCGCTGGCACGCAATTATGACTTCGTGCCGCAGGAGGAGGAAATCGCAGAAATCCGCTGGGTGGATATCATCCGGGCAACACACATGCTGACCTACGAGAACGACAAAACCATTGTCAATAAGGCACGCGCTGCAATCAAACAGAACAATCACATCATGTGACATGAAAGGGAGAGCCGAGGCTTTCCCTTTTTTGTTTGCACCACTTTTCCCCTCACCGCATCATGCCGTTCTGCCGCAGGAAACGCACAACAGCGTCCTCAATCGCCGGATAAACAGGCTCTAAGCTCTCCGGAATGATGATATCCTGCGCGGTCATATCATACAGAAAGGCAACGGGCTTGCCCTGCCAGTACCCGCAGATGCCGTGCAGGATATTGTCCCTGCGCTGTACCGATTCCGGTATCACTTCAAATCGTTCCATCGGCTCACTTTCCGATCGCCGTGCGCAGTGCGCGCAGTTCCTCAGAAGTCAGGTCGCGCCATTCGCCGGGCTTCAGCATCCCGAGCTTGACCGGTCCGATCGAAACTCTGCGCAGACGGGCGACCTCCAGCCCGACCGCATCGCACATGCGGCGGATCTCACGCTTTTTGCCCTCGTGAATCGTAATCATCAGGACAACGCGGTTCGGCTCCGTGACCTGCGTGACGATATTCGCCGGTGCAGTCTTGAAGCCGTCGTCAAGCGTGACGCCTGCGGACATCTGCGTGAGCTGCTCCTCCGAGACAGGCGGACGCACCGTGACGCGGTAGGTCTTTGCGACCTCGCGCGAGGGGTGCATGATGCCGTTTGCAAAGGCGCCGTCATTCGTAAAGAGCAGCAGTCCCTCGGAATTTCTGTCCAGCCTTCCGACCGGATAGACGCGCGTATCCACGCCCTCCAGCAGATCCGTGACGCAGCGTCTGCCCTGCTCATCCGAGAGCGTTGTGACATAGCCGCGCGGCTTGTTCATCATGATATAGCGGAATTCCTTTTTCTTCGGGATATAGACCGGCTCGCCCAGCACCGTGATGTGATCGGTCGGGAGCGCCTTGTCTCCGAGCGTCACCGGATGTCCGTTGCATTTGACCTTGCCTGCCGCGATCAGCGCTTCCGCCTTTCGCCGCGAGCAGTATCCGGCATCCGAGAGCAGTTTCTGAATTCTGATTTTTTCCATATTATTCTCCCTTGAACGTCAGCGTCAGGGTATTGAGCGCTTCAAAATATGCATCCGCACCGGGATCGCCGTAATTCATCGAGACCACGCAGATGCCCTGCGGTGCTTCGATATAGGCGGTATCCTGAATGACGCTGCCGTCCTCATCCTCCGGCTCACCGTAGCGCAGTCTTGCGATATACGCATCGTAGCCGAGGAGCTTCTCTTTGACCACATCCGCCTCCGCATAAAAATCCGGAAGCTGCTCCGTGGTCATGGCGATATATTCTTCGGCAAGCTCCTTTGCGGAAGCCTTCGGCGTATCTACCGTGGTAAAGCTCGCAGACACGCCGTCCTTATTGACGGCAGGGTGCATGATTGCACAGCCCGTGAAGCTCTTTGCCGAGACCGCCCATGTCTCGGGATAATCAATCTGCGCAAAGCCTGCATCCGCACTGCCTGCGCCGAGCGGTCTGCCGATGAATTCCATATGCTCCAGCAGATCGAGCATCTGCGATTTGGCGCGCTTTGCCTTCTTCGCCGGAACTGTCGCCTGCGCAAAAAGCAGTCTGCCCTGTGTACCTGCTGCATATTTCAGCACGCAGTTTTCATCCGCAGGGGCATCCCAGCCGCAGTAGGTGTATTCGCCGAGCGTACCCTGCTCAAAGACAGCCTCGCCCTCATCATACTCCTGCCCGAGAAAATCCGCCGGTGCATAGCCAAAATCGAAATCCTGCACGGAAATCATATAGCCGCTGCGATCGAGGAAGGAATGATCCCAGAGCACCGATTCCGGCTCCTCCGTATGATAGAGCGAATGCGGAATCTCCATGCTGAAATTGGCTGTCGCCGCCGTGCCGCCGCGCGAAAGTCCCTTGACGGCATCCGAACCGCAGCCTGTCAGCAGCAGCACAGAAACAGCAGCCGGCAGAATCAGCCGTTGCAGCTTCATTCGGTGATAACCTCTGCCTCGCCTTCCTTCTTCGCCTGTCTGCCTGCGAGGAAGCCTGTGACCTTGTCCATGACATCCGGCACCATATTGATCAGTGCATTCGGCGTGGACGCATTGACGGAAAGCTGCATGAGCTTGACATCATTCGGCATGATCACGAGAAATGCGATCGGGGTGATCGTCACGCCGGCACCGCCGCCGCCGCCGAACATATCCTTTGCGACCTTTGTCGGCAGATCAGAGCCGCCGGACGCAAATCCGAAGCTGACCTTGGAGATCGGAATGACTGTTGTGCCGTTTTCGCAGTTGATCGGTTTGCCGATGATGGTGTTGGCATCGACCATGCCGCGGATCTCATCCATTGTGACGCGCAGGGTTTCCTGCACCGGATGCTCTTTGCTGCGTTCGCTCATAGTAATATCCTCCTGAAATAGATTTGACCGACCGGACAAAACCGGTTCGGAACGGTTCCTGTCGTGAAATTATGCCTGCGGAAGCGGCGCGGATTCCTTTTCACGGAGCGCTGCCTCCTTATCCTCCCTGCGGAATCTGCAAATCGTCCGCCAGAGGAATTTACAGCCGAGGATCAGCGCCAGAATAATCGCTGCCATCGGGGAAATGCGCAGCTCCAGCGAGCCGCGGAAGGTGATCTTATCATTGTAAAAATCCGCGAGAATGCGGAATTCATCCGCCTGCATATCAAACCAGCACTGCATCGCACCGAGCAGATTATACGCGGCGGCGCAGATCTTGCCGTAAAGCGTTGCGGTATTTGCCGGATCATCCGTGCCGATTGCAAGATACAGTCTGATATGGCGGAAGTGAATATGCTTTGTCAGGAATTTCAGCGCAGGGGTGAGTGCGGCAAAGCCGTCCTTCGCGAGTCCGAGAATATCCGAAAGCGAATGCGGCTTGACGCGCTCGATGAAGCCGCGGATGCCGCGCTTTTTCTTCTTCGGAGCTTCCGCCTCTGCCGGTGTCTCCGCCTCGGATGCCGGTTTTTTCTTCGGCTTTTTCGGTTTCTTCTGTTTTTTCGGTTTCAGCTCCGGCGTCTCAACGGTATCCGCAAGCTGCTCCGAATCGACCGGTGCTGCGGATTCTGCTTTCGGTTCCGGCTCCGGCTTTGCGGTGACCGTCTCCGGCTTCTGAACTGCCTCCGGCTGCGGTTTCGGCTTGGGCTTTTCCGGTTTGGATGCAGCTTCCGGCTTCGGCTCCGGTTTCGGGAACGGCGGTGCTTCACCCTCGGGAAGATCCTCCGGCTTTTTGGGGACCTCCGGCTCCGGCTTCTCCTTCGATTCCTTATGGAAAATGCGGAAAAAGGCGTAATAGACCGCGACTGCCCATTTGCCGTCGCCGAAGGATGCCTTCGCACGGACAGGCAGCAGCAGGAGTACGCAGAGGATGAACAGTATAATCAGGATGACAGCCAATGCCTGTGCGCCCCCTTTCATCAAATTACGAATACTCCGTTATATTATATCATATTACGCAAAAAAACGCAATGGGCGAAGAAAAAATAATTATCAGAGGAGGAAAAAACAGAAATGCGGAATGAGAAATGAGAAATTGCGGTGTCCGCGGACAATCATAAAGTAAGCCGTACAGCAGGGAGTATGCCCCGCTGTACGGCTTTTCGATTCAGATATGCTTATTTCTTCGGCTCGAGATCCTTGTAGGTGATGAGCTTGCTGATATACTTGAGAATCAGCAGGGAATCATCTGTTGTGAGATTGCCGTCATGCGTCACATCGGCATTCTTCTTGCCCTGCGTCGTGATCTTCGCATTCTTGTCCTCAGCAGAGAGGCGTGCGACCAGAACTGCATCGGACACATCGACCTGCTTGCTGCAATCCGCATCGCCCCAGAGAATCTCATCGGCGCTGCCTGCGGTGGTCTTTGTCGTGGTCGTGGTAACGGGCTTCGTGGTCTCAGAAGGCTGTGTTGTGCCGGAAATCTCGCCGTACACAATGCCGCATCCGACGGTGGACATATACACCTTGCCGAATGTGCTCATATCGCCGCAGAGATAGTTGCCGTTGCCCGTGCCGCCGTAGAGGTGGTCGGTATTGATGCAAACCCACGTTTTGCCTGCGTCCGTCGAGCGGTAGATGCCCTCCGGATCGGATTCCTGCGGCTTGCCGTACATGAACAGCGTATTGACGCCGCCCTTCTTCTCCGGTGCGCCGTAGCCGACGGTCTTTGCATAGAAAACGGAATCGAGCTTCTCCGCCTTCGATGCGCCGTCCGTGAGGATATACATGCCGTACCAGCCGGCTGCCATTGCGAGCGTATCCTTCGTGATATATGCCGGATCGCCGGTGCTGTCGCACATATCATAGCGGCAGATCGTCTTGCCGGTGAAAGTCTTGCCGTAATCCTTGCTGATGAAGAAGCCGTAGTGGGATTCCTCCAGCGTCGGCTCGGTCTTGGTCATATCGGATGCCCAGTAATCATTGTGCCGGACGCCGGATGCATAGACAATCGACGGATCCTCGGGATCGACCAGCGTATAGACGGTCTTGGAGGCATCAATGCCCTCGCACTTCGTCCATGTCTTGCCGAAATCATCGGTATAGCTCACGCCGCCCGATGCGCTGGAATTGATGATGCGGTATTTGCCCTTGGAAAGCATCGTGATCGAGAGCTTGCCGCCGGTTGCAGCAGGCGTGAATGCCGTCCATGTCTTGCCGCGGTCAAGCGTATAGAACGCGCTGCCGGTGTTGTTGCCGTCGCCGTTTGCGGTTCTCGCCCAGACATTCGTATCCTGCGGGCAGACTGCGATTGCAGAGGTGCTGCCCATATTCGGCTGATACTGCAAGCCGATCTGATCGACCTTCTCATGCACAAAGCCGTCATAGTCGCCGATTGCGGAGAGATTCAGACCGTCCGGTGTCGAGGTGAAATCGAGCGAAACGACCTCCTCGATGCCGTCCGGATGGAAAGTGAAGGTCGGGAGATTGTCCTCATCCTGACTCCAGAGATTCGTGCAGATGAACACGCCGTTTCCGGATGTGATGAACATTCTGTTCGGATCGCGCGGATCGGTCACGACGGTGCCGGACCAGTGGATCGCCTTATCGCGGATCCACGCATAGCCGCCGTCCTGCAAATAATTGGAGATCAGCGGCTGATTCCAGCCCTTGGTCTTGCCGGGCGTGAAGTTCTCCCATGTCTTGCCGCCGTCGAACGAGCGGAAATACTGGTCGCCCCATGCCGGACCGTGCTCCTCCGACCACGGCTCCCATTCCTGATCCTGCCACTTGCCGCAGGTACCTGCGATCATGTGGTCGGGATTGGTCGGATCTGCCCAGATCGAGCCGTAGCCTGCGGTGCTGTCGAGGATCTGCTCGACCTTGCCGTCCTTCGGGGTGTAGCGGTAGCCGCCGCCGGCGCCGCCCTGGAATGCAAGACCTGCCATATAGCTGATCAGCAGATTGCCGTTCGTATCAATATTGATTCTCGACGGGAAAACATCCGTCGGGAGATCCTTGCTCAGCGCTGTGAACTTATCGGATTTGACATCCGCGACATGGACATTTGCAACGCCCTTTTTCGCCGTTGCGACATAGACCTTGCCGCCGGTGACTGCAATCGCGGAAACGCCGTTCTGCGTCTGATAGGCGCCGTCCATTGTGCAGCGTGCGATGTTCTCCGTCCATGTCGGCCACTTGGTCGTCTCAGAGAAGAGTCCGAGGTCGTCATAGCCGATGACCGGTTCCCATGTCTCGCCGCCGTCCGTCGATTTGATCAGCGCGGATTTGGAGTTGGTATCGCTGGTGACATCGCCGCCTGCATAGATGATCTTCGGATTATCCGGATCGACTGCGATCGACTCGCCGAACTGTCTGCCGTCGCCGTTGCCCATGACCTTGATCAGATGTGTGACGTCGATCTCCTTGAAGGTCTTGCCGCCGTCCGTTGTCTTGAAGATCACCGTCTTCTCAGCGGAGAAATAGGCACAGCCGCAGAGGAAGTAGACGGTGTTGTCGTCGGACGGATCCACCGCCATTGCATCGACGGAGAGCAGACCGCGGTCGGCATCGGTGATGAAGCCGAAGAGCTGCTCCCATGCCTCGGTATCATAATTGTAGCGGTATGCACCGCCGACGTCGGTACGTGCATACATGACCTTCTTTCCGGTCACAATACCGGAGACGAAGCCGCCGCCGCCGATGCGGAGCGTGCCCCATGTCATGGTATCGGAGATGTCCTTTGTTGCAGCAGCGGACGCTGTCCCTGCAAACGGAACCGAAGTCCCGAGCAGAGCCAGTGCTGCCAGCGCGGCGACTGTATGCCGCATGGTATTCTTTTTCATAATGGTAACCCCTTCTCGAAATAAATGTATATAGATGTCCGATTCTTTTTCTTGACAGAGACGCCCGTAACTGTCCCTGCCTGCTCTATTATATCATGCTTTCTGCACGGGATTCAATGTGTAAAAATGAATTATGCTGTCCGATTGTTCCTTTCTTTGCGCCGTATGAAGCCCGCTGCCGGAGCAGAAGCGAAAAAGACGCCGCTCCGCGGAAAACAGCGCTGCCGTTCCGCACGTTTGCTCATAATCCATTCAGTTGACAAACAGGAAACTTTAACTCTGTTTTTTTACAGTTATCATATATTTTTCACACAAGAACGTATAATAAAAGCATAAAGCAAAGCGAAACCAAACCGCGGCAGAGACGCTGCGGTCCCTGATAAATCAGAAAGAGGTGCTACAAAATGTTCGATCAGAATGATATGAATCTCGATCCGTTTGAGTCCGGCAGAAATGAGCAGAATCCGGTACAGAGCGGAAACGGTTATCCGGCACAGAATTCCCAGCCGCAGCAGCCCGTCGGCGGCAGCTATTATTCTCCGCGCAGCGGCTATCCGAACGGCGGAAACGGCGGCTATCTCCCCCCGACAAACGGTCCGGTGAATGAAAACAACGGTCCGGAGATCCCGAAGAAGAAATCCCATAAGGGACTGAAGGCAATCGCAGTCTTCGCAAGTGTCGCTTTTATCGCATATGCTTCGATTCAGTGTTATCAGTTCGCAACGGAAAACGACAGCCTGCGTTCCTTCCTCGGCAAGCAGAATTCGCAGGTCTCTGAGGATTCCGAGAGCAGCACTGAGGAGAAAACAACCGAAAAAACCGGCAAGAAGAAGGATGAGAGCAGCAGCACACAGACCGATTCCGCTGAGCCGATGAGCTTCATTGAGCTGGCGGCGCGCAAGAATGCAATGAGCATTCCGGATATCGTCGATAAGGTCACTCCGGCAACGGTCGGTGTCGCTTCGACCTTCCTCTATCAGGGACAGACCTATTCGATGTGGGGCTTCGCATTCGGTCAGCCGCAGACCACCGAGCAGGAGGTTCCGGCAGCCGGTACCGGCATCATCATGAACAATAACGACAACGGTTCCTACTATATCATCACAAATGCGCATGTCATTTATGACAGCAGCGAAAAATATCACATGGGACTTGCCAAGGAAGTGCAGGTGCTCCTGAACGAGGATTATTATGACGGCGAGACCACGCTGGATGCAACCGTCGTCGGCTATGATACCGCAGAGGATATCGCCGTGCTGAAGGTCGATACGACACAGGAGCTGACCGTTGCGGAATTCGGCAGCAGCGATGATCTCCGAGTCGGTGAGCTGGTTGTCGCAATCGGCAATCCGCTGGGCTTCGATTACTTCGGCTCCGTTTCGACCGGTATCGTCTCTGCACTGAACCGCGAGGTCACAATCAATGACAATACCATGAATCTGATCCAGACCGATACCGCGATCAACTCCGGCAACTCCGGCGGTCCGCTGATCAACAGCTACGGTCAGGTAATCGGCATCAACTCCTCGAAGCTCAGCTCCAGCATCTACAGCGACGAGGCTTCCATCGAGGGCATGTGCTTTGCAATCCCGATCTCCCACGCACAGAGCGTCATCAATGACCTCATCAACTACGGTTATGTCACCGGCAAGCCGATGCTCGGCATCAACCTGACCATTGACATCACCGAAAACGATGCGCAGCGCTACGGCTTCCCGGTCGGCGTCTATATCAAGGCGCTTGAGGACGGCGGCGCAGCCGAAACAGCAGGCATGCGCGTCGGCGATATCATCATCGCAATCAATGACGAGCCGGTTTCCAATGCAGAGGAGCTGAAAGCTGCAAAGGATAAGTACAAGGCAGGCGATACCATTACGGTCACCGCTTCCAGAGGCGGCGTCGAGATGGACTTCCAGGTACAGCTCCAGGAGCAGGCTCCGGCCGCCAGAAACTAACCCCCCACAACAGCACAATTTCCTTTCTGTAAGCCATATTGAACGGCGCAGGATCTCATTTCCGGGATCCTGCGCTGTTCTATTTTTATGCGGACGGGCATAGAATGCATTGATGTACCAACTATCTCCTGAAGCGATCTGCCTGCCTTTCTGCCGTGATACTGCATTAGAAATCCCTGCCTTGTCTCACGACAAATATTCTGCGCATCTTATCTTCAGGATTTAATTGGGACATCAACAGCAAACAAAGCGGCGCCTGACTGCCGAATCACGGAGGAATGATATGATGCAAAACACAGACTGGACACTGCGGCATGAGACCGTCCTGACACCGGTTCTGCTGCCGGAGCTGACGCAGGAGCAAAGCGTCGAGCTTGATTATGTACTGCCGGATTACTACCCTGATTTCTTCCGGCTGCTGCACTGCACCGCCGAGGCTTCGGTCACATCGCAGGGAATCAGCGAGGGCGCGCTGCAATATGCACTGCATGTGCAGCTCCGCGTGCTGTATTGCGGCGAGCAGACCGAAACAATCCAATCCCTGACGCAGCAGCTCGATTATCACGGGCAGATCGCACTGCCGCCGGAGCTTTCCGCCGCGGAGAACATGCAGATCCGCCTGACCGCAGAGCCCTCCTATCTCAACTGCCGCGCCGTCAGTCAGCGGCGGATCGACCTGCGCGGTGCGGTCCGGATCCATGCCGCGGTCAGCGGGGAAAGACAGGCAGAGCTGCTCTCCGGCGCTGAGGGACTCCATACACAGAGCAGAACCGTTCCGCTCAGCTTTGTCTCGCAGGTTCTTCGCACAGAAAAACGCTTTACGCTCACGGATGATATCCGCCTGAATGATACGCAGCCTGCAATGCTCTCCCTGCTGCGCGCGCAGACGGCGCTTTCTGTCACCGAGACGCGCATCGTCGCCGGAAAGCTCGTCATAAAAGGGGAGGCGGCAGTCACGCTGCTCTATACCTCCTCCGAAGGCGCGGAAACACTCAGCGCCGTGCTGCCGTTCAGCCAGATTGCGGAGCAGGAGGGGCTTGCGGATGATATGCCCTGCTCGGTTACGGCGATCCTCTCCGAGCAGAATTTCACGCCGGAATCCGAACAGGACGGCGATATCCGGCTGCTGCACTGCGATTTGCAGATCAGCCTGCAATGCACCGCAATCCGGACAGCTTCCGCGGATTTTCTCAGTGATCTCTATTCGACGGTCTATCCTGCCGAGCTGCGGCGCGAAACCGTCTCCCTGCTGACCGCGCCGGTTCCGCTCACCGAACGGATGCAGCAGAAAATCACCCTGACACAGCCCGATGCCGTTCTGACAAAGGTCTATGCGGCATGGGCGCTGCCGGAGGATGTGCAGACCGCACAGGCACCGGATTCCGGTACTGTCCTCAGCGGCACGCTGCATATCTGCGTGCTTGCGGCGGATGCCGAAAATCATCCGCTGATGCTCGAGCAGCAGACGCCGTTCTCATGGGAGCTGCCGCATCTGCATCCGGCATCGCTGCTGCCTGCGGTACAGGTACAGAGCTGCACCTATACGCTGACCGGCTCGGATACCGTCACCGTGCAGGCGGAGCTGCTCCTCAGCGGGCAGATCATGCAGCAGCAGGAGCAGCTGCTCGTGACCGATGTGCAGATTGATCCCGAAGCAGCGCTTCCTGCCTCGGAGCAATATGCGCTGCGGCTCTATTTTGCGCAGTCCGGCGAGTCACTCTGGGAGATTGCAAAGCGCTATCACACGGCGGAGACTGCGATCCGCGAAGAAAACGAAATCCCCTCAGAAACGCTGACCGAGCCGCAGATGCTTCTGATCCCGATTGTACAGTGAATATGGAGGAACGCTATGGCTGATCTTTATGCGGATATCGCACGCCGGACAAACGGCGATATCTATATCGGTGTCGTGGGACCGGTCCGGACGGGCAAATCCACGCTGATCAAGCGCTTTATGGAGACGCTTGTCATTCCGAATATCCCCGATGATGCAAAGCGTGACCGCGCAACCGATGAGCTGCCGCAGAGCGCAGGCGGCAGGACGATCATGACAACAGAGCCGAAATTCGTCCCCGAGAACGCCGTGCAGATTACACTGCCCGAGGGCGCGGCATGCGCTGTCCGGATGATCGACTGCGTGGGATACATCGTGCCGAGCAGCCTCGGCTATATCGAGGAGGAAGCGCCGCGCATGGTCAAGACACCGTGGTTCGATGAAGCGGTGCCGTTCAACATGGCGGCTGAAATCGGCACACAGAAGGTGATCACGGAGCATGCGACAGTCGGGCTTGTCGTCACGACGGACGGCTCTGTGACCGATATTCCCCGTGCGGAATATGCAGCGGCAGAGGAGCGTGTCATCACGGAATTGCAGGCGCTCGGCAAACCGTTTGTCGTGCTGCTCAACTGCGTCACGCCCGAGGATCCGGCGGCAAAGACGCTCGCTGAGGAACTCGAAGCGCAGTATCACGCACCGGTGCTGCCCGTGAGCTGTCTCTCGCTCGATGAGGACACGATCCGGACGATTCTCTCGCGCCTGCTGGATATGTTCCCGATCCGTGAGGTCAGCGTCGAGACCGCGAGCTGGCTGCCGTCGCTCGAAAAGGGGCACTGGCTGAAAACCGCCGTCTTTGATGCAGTCCGGCAGGCGGCGCAGGGGCTTTCCGTCATGCAGGATGTCCGCGGACTGCCGGAGCGTCTGCGCGGCTGCCCGTATATTCAGGAGGCATCCGTCCGGCAGATCGCACTCGGAACGGGCAATGTCGTCCTGCGGCTGACGCTCGATCCGGCGCTGTTCTATCAGATTCTCGGGGAGGAGACCGGCATCAGCATCCGCAGCGAAAATGAGTTGTTTCCCGTTCTGCTGGAGCTTTCGCAAATCCGGCGCGAATATGAGCGGATCCGTCCTGCGCTGGAGGAAGCCGAGGCAACCGGCTACGGAATCATTATGCCGGAGGCAGGCGAGCTGACACTCGAAGAACCCGAAATGATCCGGCAGGGCGGCAGATACGGCGTCCGGCTGCGCGCCTCGGCGCCCTCGCTGCACATCATGAAGGCAGGCATTCAGACAACCGTCAGCCCGATCGTCGGGAGCGAAAAGCAGAGCGAGGAGCTTGTGCTCTATCTCCTGCGCGAATTTGAGGAGAATCCGGCGAAGATCTGGGAATCCAATATCTTCGGGAAATCGCTGCATGAGCTTGTCAATGAGGGACTGCACGCAAAGCTGAGCAAAATGCCTGCCGAGGCGCGCCTCAAATTGCAGGAGACACTCGAGCGCGTGATCAATGAGGGGTGCAGCGGACTGATCTGTTTCATTCTCTGATACAAGTTGTATCGAAATTTGTATGAAAAAAGATGCCGGAAACGAGTTCCCGGCATCTTTGTTTTCTGTTTTGACGCAGAAAGCTGTATGTCTGCATCGTGCAATATCCTACAAAAAGAAAAATCACCGCCAAAGCAGTGATTTTCAGAGGAGCAAATGTGTACCGGCATCTGCTCCGTTCACGCAGATTCTTCGGGAAAGGAGAGGGCTTTCAGCGAGAGGGGCGGCTGAAAAAAACCGTTTATCTGCATGTAATTCTGATTGCGGTGATGAGGGGTAACTCTCATCTGCACTTGTATTATATCATACAAAAATCCCGATTGCAATGCAAGATTGTGATATAAACTGTCATTTCATCACCTGTTTGAACAAATTGCATCAAGTTGTATGTAATTTTCGGACATCTAAACCATACATCTTTCGATTCGGGCAGGCTGCACAAATCCGGCACAGAAAAACCGTGAGAATGCCAAAATCGCATTTGCGGCGCGAAAAAACTTGACAAAATCCGCGCGAGGTGCTATAATAAATTTGTATGTAATCTGTATAATTGTGCAAAAAGTCAAAGCATTCATCGCAGTATCCGGCACAAGCAAATCCTGCTGCTCTCCCCGAAACGGAAAGCAGTCCTACGAGGTGAAACTATGCCTAACACCAATCCTGAGCTGACGATTGCCGTGATTGCATCCGGTATTGACGAGGAATATCAGCAGTCAATCCTGCGGGGCATCCACCGCTACGCCGCACAGCATAATGTGAACATTGCACATTTCATCGCATTCGGCGGCATCCTCGCCAATCCGAAATACGATCAGGGTGAATACAACATCTATGAGCTGCCGAACTTTGAACTGTTCGACGGCGCGATTCTGCTGACCAATACCTTCTCCGGCGAGCTTGCAGAGGAAGTGCTTTATCCGCGGATCCGTGCGGCAGGCATTCCGGCTGTCAGCATCGACCGCGAGCTGGGAGACCTCTATTACATCGGCATCCGCAATGCGAATGCGATGGAGCAGATCACCCGTCATATGATCGAAAAGCACGGCGTCCGGCGGCTCAATTATATCTCCGGTCCGGATACCAATACCGAGAGCATCGAGCGCTTTGAAGCGTTCTCCAAGGTGCTTCAGGAATACGATATTCCGCTCGAGCCTGAGCGCGTCTATCACGGTACATTCCGTGCAAAGGACGGCAGACGCGCAATCGAACACTTCCTCAAATCCGAGCTGGAATTCCCTGAGGCGATTGTCTGCGCGAATGATGCAATGGCGATCTCTGCTGTGCTGACGCTGGAGGAAAACGGCATCCGCTGCCCCGAGAATATCCTCGTTTCCGGCTTCGATAATATCATCCATGCACGGAACTTTGCGCCGGCGCTGACGACAGTTGAGCGTCCGCTGACACAGTCCGGCGCGCTCGCCTGTGAGCTGATCTGCCGGCATCTGATCGGCGAGCAGCTTCCGCGCGTCACCGAGCTGAATGCTGTCCCGATCTTCTCGGAAAGCTGCGGCTGCAAGCCTGCCGATACCGAGGATATCACCGTCTATAAAAAGCACAGCTACCAGACGCTTGAATCCACACAGCGCGATATCTCACGCAACAATCAGATGTCCTGCTCGCTCGTGGAATGCGACAGCTTTGAGGAATATATCGGTGCGCTCAAGAGCTTCGTACTCAAAACAAAATGTGAGGAATTCTATCTCTGCCTGAATGACAACTGGCACACCAAGCAGATCCAGCAGGAGGGCGGATATACCGGTCAGCTTCCGGTCGATTCCTATATCATACACGGCTATTCCGGCAGAATGCTGATGCCGCTCGCCTATTACGACGGCAAATTCCACCGCGAATCCAGCTTTGTCTCCAAGGAGATTCTGCCGCGCCTGCGGACGGATTCCGGCAAGCCGCGCAATATGTATTTTGTTCCGCTGCACTTCCGGGAGCGCTGCCTCGGCTATTTTGTCATTGTCAATTCCGATTTCCCGATGGCAAGCGCGCTGTTCCATTCGTGGAGCATCAATATCAGCAATACGCTCGAGAATTTCCGCAAGATCCTCTGCCTCGATGAGATTGTCCATGAGCTTGACAAGCTCTATGCGATCGACTCGCTGACCGGCATCTATAACCGCAACGGCTTCAAACGCTGCGCGCAGGAGCTGTTTGATACCTGCATTGCCGAGCATCGGACCGTCATGGTCATGTTCGTCGATATGGACGGGCTGAAGCATATCAATGACAGCTTCGGACATAAATCCGGCGACCACGCAATCCGCAGCATCGCCGCCGTCTTGCAGGAGGCATGTTCACACGGCGAGATCGCCTGCCGCTTCGGCGGAGACGAGTTCTTCATCTTCGGCGCGGATTACAGCGAGGAAAAGGCTGTGGCGCTCCGCGACAAGATTCTGCGGAATCTGGAAATCTGCAACCGCAATTCCGGCAGACCGTATCAGCTCAGCGTCAGCCTCGGCGCCTGCATTACCGTTCCGCCGCAGGACAGCACGATCTTCCAGCTCATTACCGTTGCAGATCACAGAATGTATGAGGAGAAGAAGAAGAAAAACCCTTCCAAATATCTGAAGCAGCAGCCTGCGACTCCGATTCAGACCGCAGACACCTGAGGCAGCGCGAAGAAGTGCCGCCGCTCCGCTGAAGCCATCAGCCGGAATCAGCGCTGTTTCAGATATGTTCACAGGAATTCAGGTATCGCTCTGCGATGATTCATAATGGAGCTCCGCTCCAAACCTCGCCAAAGGTCACTGACCCTTTGGAATCCCATGTTTATATGTGGATATAACAAAGCCGCTCCGATTTGTTTGGAGCGGCTTTGTTTTGATTGTTGTTACGGTGCATCGTAAGGCAGAACGACCTCTGCAATCGGTGCGTAGGTTGTTTCGGCGCCGCCGTTCAGGTTCTCATAGAATCTGAACGGGATATCTCCGTTGCCCTCGCCGTCGGTGTTCTCGAGCTTCACCGAGGAAACATAGAGCTTCATTGTGCTGCCTGCCGGAACGCTGATATGCCGGTGTACATCTGACACAAAATCATAGACCGCGTCTTCGCACTGATAGTTCCATGTGCCGCTGTCTGCGCAGGATGCACTGAATTTTGCGCCCTGCGTATATGCGATCTGTTTGCCCTCTGCATCGTAAAATGCCGCATCCATTTCGACTGTCAGCATGCAGGATTCTGTGCATTTCTCTTTCAGCGAATCCGCAGGCGCAAAGCTGTAAATCATTGCAAGATTCTGATTGCTGAACGCGACATCTTCCACTGTGACCTTGCCGAAATCATATTCATATTCCACAGGCTCATCGAGGAGCAGATTCTCTGTCCAAGGTGCGTCTTCATCTTCTGCCGGCGCATCTTCGTCGATTGTCTCTGCTTTGCCGCCGAGGTCTTCAACCGGCTCTTCTTCAGCCTCCTGCGCGGCAATTTCAGCTTCCAGATCGAGCTTGCGCGCCTTGAACAGCGGCGTATCCGGTGCATCGAGCAGGACGCGCTTCTCATTGCCGTTTTCATCGAGGATCGCAATGCGGTCAACCGTCAGCTCATAGAGCAGATATTCCGGCATCGGCTCCTTATAGAGGAAATCGTCACCGGGCTGTTCAGCGTAGGTGCCGTCGTCGCCGCGTGTCAGGCAGACTGCCGTGCCGCCTTCCTCCGGCATCGGGTAGAGCGCCATCATCAGACGGTCACGCGCCTCCCCGGGTGTCTTCTCCATGACCTGAACCGTGCCGTCCGCCGTGCTGACCTTGTGCAGCATCTGATAATCGTACATGCTGCCCTTACAGGACATCGAAAGGACGTCCGTCTCTGCAATGTCAATATCATCATTGAGCTTGACATCGCAGAGCACAAGCGGAAATCTGCCGTCTGCATTGGTAATATCAGTAATATCCTCCAGCCAGATTGTGCCCCAGTCAAAGGTGCGCGTGCGCATCTCATCGGTCATGCGGTCAATCATCGGGAACTCGCGGTCATCCGCTTCAACGGCGACCGGTTCTGCTTCGGATTCCGGCGGCTGCTCCTCGATCTGGGATTCGATCTGGGATTCGATCTGCGATTCAAGCTGTGTCGCCGCAGAAAGCTCTGCGCCCTGCTGCTTCATGTGCATCAGCGAATAGCCGAATGCGCCTGTGATGCCGAGGCAAGCCGCTGCTGCCGTGATGCCTGTCACGATGCGGATTGCCGGTCTGCGTGCTGTTCTTGTTTCATTCATACCGAGAACCTCCTCTTTGCAATGCTCTGCAATTTGTACGCGATCTGCGGCATGACGATAATCCTGCATGTTCATATCTCAAGCTCCTCTCCGAGTTGTTTTTTGAGCAGCTTCCGTGCCCTGTAAAGCTGCGTCTGAACAGAAGTTTCACTTTTGTGTGTAATTGCACCGATTTCGCGGACGGTGTATCCCTCATAATAATAGAGGTGAATCACGATGCGGTAATGTGCAGGGAGTGCGTTGACGGCATCCCAGATCGAATGCTCTGCATCCGTCACACAGACCTCTGAGGCATCCTCCAGCGGAACTGTAAACCGCCGCCGAAAGGATTTCAGCAGATTCTTACACCGGTTGACGGTCACGCGGAGCATCCATGCCTTTTCGGATTCTTCATCCGGAAAGGGCTCCTCATGCCGGAAGCGGATCAGGAAAACATCGTGGGTGATGTCCTCTGCATCCTGCACATTGCGGCAGTAGGCGAGCGCGGTGCGGTATATCGTATTTTTCATGCGTTCGTAGATCGTAATCATCTGAGCTTGTTCCATGGAGTTTGCTCCTTTGTTCCTGCGCTTGGCGCGCGGGGCGTTTTGAAGTCTTCACTAATAAAACAACTGAGCAGGGTAAAATATCACACGCTTTCAAAAAAATTTTTTGCGGACAGTGTCCGCTGCCATTTTGCTTCGCCTTTCTGCATATGCCAAAGCACGATCATCTTGCTTTTTGCGAAATGATATGCTATAATAGTGTCATCATCACAAAGAAAAGAGGCATTCTCATGAAATACTGTCCGCACTGCCACCAGCCGCTCCCCAAAGGTGCAAAGACCTGTCCGGAGTGCGGCGAGCCGCTGAAACAGCCCAAAGCGGCGCAGCAGCACAAATCCACTCCGCTGATTCTGCTCCTGATCGGCATTATGATCCTGACGGCAGCGATTATCGGCACCACCATTTTCAACATGTCAAAAAAGGAATCGCACACCGCCGGACATCCGGAGACCGATCCGCCCGTGCATATCATCACAACAGCACCGCTCGGGGAAAATGCGCCTGCCGTGACTGCACCGCCGGATTCCGGCGAGGAGACACCGGAGATCACCGTCACCCTCGACGACTACTTGCTGACACAGGATCTCTTCGGGCAGGATATCCTGCTTGTCGGGCTCAATTTCTATAACGGAAAATCCGTCAATACGCGCTTTATGTCGGAGTGCCGCGCGCAGGTCTTCCAGAACGGCGTTTCCTGTGAGGAGACGATCCCCAATACCGATTATTCGATGAACGTCTCCGCAGAGGTTCAGCCCGGTGCCACAGCGCCGATCGACACTGCGTTCGTGGTCAAGCCCGATCAGGATGTGCAGATCGTCGTCACGAGCTTCAACGGAAAGAAAACCTATCTCGACGTCACCATTACCCCTGCGGCTCCGGAAACATGAATCTGCATCAAAACAGCCGTCCGGCAATTCGGGCGGCTGCTTTTTTATTTCAGCTCCGTATAAAAGCTGCGGACGGACGTCAGCCCGAGCAGATAATCAACATTTGTATGGTGCAGCTCCGCAAGCGCAATCAGAACCGATGTCGGAATATCGCGCTGCCCAAGCTCATAATTGCTGTAGACCTGCTGCGAGCAGTGCAGGTACTCCGCAACGTCGCGCTGCTTCATATCGGCATCCTCCCGCAAATCCCGTATCCGCTGATAGACCATATTGAAATCCTCCTTTTTTCGGATAATTTCAATATAGCACACCGCATTTTGTTGTATTCTCCTTTACTGCATATTGCAGTAAAACAAGGCGGCGTATTTGTAGATATTTTACGAAAATGATCACGAATGGCTGTTTTATGCTCATTTTACCGCATTTTGCAGTATAATGAGCATGGCACTGATAAAGCCCTATCAGCAAGATTATGAAACCATAAGGAGAAAATGCACCATGGCAAAGAAAAAATACTATTATGAGATCCATTTTCCGAATGGAGAAGTGCTTGACAGCCGCGATGATGACGAGTTCTTCGACAGCGAGGATGAAGCACAGGACGCAGCCGGATATGCATTAGGCTGTGCACAGGTCGGAGCCGAAACCTTGCATCTCTCCAATCCCGGTGATTATCCTGATCCGGATGCACACACCGAAGATGCTGAAATCATCATTTGCGAGAAATAACCCTGAATATAGAACAGCCCCCTGCTTTCCATCGGTTGATGCAGGGGGCGATTCTTATAAAAGTGAATCATGAAAAGAGAATGGCGAAAAGAAAAAAGTATTCAAAAACGGATTCCAAAGGATAGTATCCTTTGGCGAGGGGTATGGCGGCGGGGAGCCCCCATTTTCAATCCGTCGGAGACACCGCTGAACTGATCGCGTCCGCGAGGATGTGAAGCCCCTCGATATAGCCCGGGAAGCCCTTGCCCTTGACGGTTGCGATACAAGCCTTGCGGATATACGAGATTTTGCGGAATTCATCGCGCGCATCCGGATCGGAGATATGCACCTCGACCGTCGGGAGCGAGACCGCCTTGACCGCATCGAGCAGCGCGACGCTCGTGTGCGTATATGCTGCCGGATTGATCAGAATGCCGTCTGCGGTGCCGTAGGCGGCCTGAATTTTATCCACCAGATCGCCCTCGTGGTTCGACTGATAGCACTCGATCGTAATGCCGAGACGCTCCGCCTCCGCTTCGAGCATGGCGGTCAGGTCGGCGAGCGTCTGTGTGCCGTAATGCTCCGGCTCACGGATTCCCAGCATGTTCAAATTCGGCCCATTCAGCACGAGTATATGCACAATAATCCCTCCAGATCTCCTCCGCAGCCGCTTCGGGCGTGCGGTTGTTTTCGATTGCGGTATCCGCAAATTTCTGATAGAGCGGCATACGTACCGCCGCCAT
Source organism: Clostridia bacterium (assembly GCA_021152595.1). Lineage (GTDB taxonomy): Bacteria > Bacillota > Clostridia > Oscillospirales > Ruminococcaceae > Firm-04. The sequence goes on along the minus strand of JAGKVC010000009.1, from coordinate 3,305 downwards.
TGCATTCAAATCTGCGCCGACGGAAAGCGGTCTGCCCTCGCGGCTGAGCTGCTCAATCGGGCGGCAGATCTGATAAATTCTGCCGTTGCTGCGGAGCGGTGCCTCGTTCTCTGCACGGGTGACGACACCGCCGCCCGTCACGAGAATCACGCCGCGCTTTGCACTCTGCTCCAGCACAACCTCGGATTCGATTTTGCGGAATGCATCCTCGCCGCCCTCTGCAAAGATCTCCGGAATCGGCTTGCCTGCCTTTTTGATGATCTCCGCATCAAGGTCGATCTGCTGCCGTCCGCTCAGGGATTCCAGCGCATTGCCGATCGTCGATTTGCCGCAGCCGGGCATGCCGATCAACACGATATTTTCCGCGTCGCGCTGCATCACGGCGCCGATCTCCGCAATTTTGCTGTCGTCGATCGGCTTGCCGAAGAAATGCTCCGCCGCCTGCTTTGCCTGCGCAACGAGCATCGTCAGACCGCCTGCGCAGGGGATGCCGAGCGTCTCCGCCTGCAAAAGCAGAGCCGTCCGCGCCGGATTGTAGATCACATCCGCGACGCCCTTCAGATTCGGGAACAGCGTCAGGTCAACAAGCGATTTGCCTGCATGCGGATACATCCCGACCGGTGTCGCGTTGACGATCAACGTCGTATCATCGTAGAATTCCGGCAGATCGTCATAGGTGTATTCCGTCCCCTGCAAATCGAGGACGGTGAGCGTTTCGCAGCCGTCGAGCTTTGCGATTGCCTGAATCGTCTGCGAGACACCGCCGTTTCCAAGCAGCAGCACATGTGCGCCGGCAAAGGACAAACCGCCTGCACGCATCATGCAGCGCAGACCGTAGGCATCGGTGTTGTAGCCCTTCCATGTGCCGTCCGGCTGCCGCACCAGCGTATTGACGCTGCCGATCGCCTCTGCAAGCGGATCAAGCTCCGCGCAGAGCGGAATCACGTCTATCTTATAGGGTATCGTGACATTGAGCGCTTTCAGGCGCGGATCTGCGAGGAAAACCGGCAGCTCCTCCGGTTCCAGCTCATAGAGCGAATAATGCGGATTGCCGAGCGCTGCATGAATCTCCGGAGAGATGCTGTGGCCGAGCCTGCGCCCGATCAATCCGTATGGTGTTTGAAAATCGGTCATTGTTTACTCCTTCTATTTATTCGGGATCATATAAAAATTCCAGCGTGAGAGGAACGTCCGCCTGCATTTCAATCTTTTCGTATGCATAATCGCCGACCGTTTCGATGGAATCTGCATGATAACGCGGCTCGCCGTCCCGCATGCTGCTCATCGCGATCTTCGTTTTGCTGTGCATATAGCCGTCATAATCGAAGTTCTCGATCTTGCTGCACGGATAGTAGATATGAACAAACAGCGGCACATCCGCCGTGATCTCATACGCCTTTGAAGCAAGCACTGCATCCCTGACGCCGTATCCGTCGAAATTCGCCGCATCAACCGGCGTGACCTCCTGAAACTTCGGTGCTTCACGTTCCTTCTGCCGTTCGCTGTACGAAACGGAATAATAAAACTCGCCGTATTGTTTCAGATCATAGGCGATGTATTCCGCCTCGCACGGACCGGTCTCCGGTTTTGTATAGGCAAGGTTACGCTGCGCGGTGCAGTAAACGGCATGGGAAGCCGTCCATTTCCGCAGCGCCGATGTTTCCTGTGCAAAGACCGTCTCGCCGCGGCAGGAATAGAATACCGCACGCACGCCGCTTTCCATGCCGAGCAGCTGCTGCAGATGCATAAACTGTTTCCGTGTCGAGAAATCCGACTCCGGATAGTAGCAGTTCACCGAAAAAACGCTGCCTTGCAGCACCTCGGCAAGATTGCTGCCGTCATAGCGCTTTTCATACAGCGGCGTATCTGACTGCCCGCGGCGCTCCGCCTTTCGCACGGCATAGACATCCATCTCCCGGAGCCCCGGGATATCGGCATTGATCGTATCCCAGACAGCCTGCCGGATCTCCTCCGCCTGATAGGTATCCGCACCTGCGACGCTTTTTTCCTCGCCGGTAATAAATACTGTAAAATCGCGGCCATCATGCCGCATTTCCACTAACACATCCGAGAGCGGCTGCGAGCTGATCCAGCCCTGCCGCCGGTCAACCTTTGCGTCGGTCACCTCGGCAGCAAAGCCGTATTTCTGTTTGATATATGCCTGCGCATTGAAGGATGCCTGTTCTTCCCATTTGGCATTCTGCTCCTTCTGCTCTTTGGTATCGCAGGCGGTCAGCAGCAGATACGGCGCGCACAGCACCATAAATACTGCGGAAATCTTCTGCTTCATCTGCATAGTATGTCACCTCCGGAATCGTATGGTGACATCATAGCACAGATCGCCGCAGAATGCAACAACACAGCGGTTACAATCTTTTTACAGTTATACAATCTCCGTATAATTGCCGAGCAGCGTAAATGAATCACAGGAGCGCTCCAGCTCGCAGAGCAGCCCGAGAATGCCCTCCTGATGGACATTGCACTCGAGATCCATGTAGAAGCGGTAGGAGAAATTCGTGCCGGGGATCGGCATACTCTCGAGCTTGCACATATTGATGCCGAGCGCGGAGATCTTGGCGATCATCTGATAGAGCGCGCCGGGGGAGTTTGCGCAGTTGACAAGGATGCTCATGCGGTCCGCACCGGCATAGCAGGATGCACCCTTTGTGATGCACAAAAAGCGCGTATCATTGTTGCTTTCGTTCTGGATATCATCGGTCAGAACGGAAAGACCGTAGAGCTTTGCACAGGCTTCACCGGCGATCGCCGCCGCAGATTTATCCTGTGCCTCTGCAACGCGCTGTGCCGCATGCGCCGTACTGACGCAGGGGACAACGTCCACGCCGAGCTTCTGGATGAAGCGGCTGCACTGTCCGGCTGCCTGCTCATGCGTATAGATCGTTTTGATATCCGAGAGCTTCGCGTCCTTCTGTGTCAGCAGAACGTGGCGGATGAGCTGCCGCACGCTGCGGACGATGCAGATATCCGGCTCGCGCAGAAGATCATACACCTGCCGGACGGAGCCCTGCACGCTGTTTTCAACCGGCAGAATGCCGAATTTGCAGAGACCTGCCTGCACTGCCTGCACAACCGCCGGAAAGCCCTCCATGAAAATGATATCGCCCCTGGGGAACAGTCTGTCCGCCGCCGCGCCTGCATGACTGCCCTCAACGCCCGAGACTGCGATGCGTCCGGTCTGCGGAAAGACATTCTGCTCATTTGCGCACATCGCCGCAACACGCGCCGCAACGCTCGTCGCCGGAATGAGCTGCGCCGCCTGCCGTGCCCTCCGCCGGCGCGCCTGT
>JAGKVC010000141.1 GCA_021152595.1 Clostridia bacterium | reverse complement strand
TCCTCGCCGCCGTTGAAGAAGAACGTCACATGTGCATATTTCTGTGTCTCCGCAATACGGAGCTGCGTCTTGCCCTGCTTTGCAAGCACCTCACCGAAGGTCATGGTCAGCTCCTCAGGCGGAAATGCAACCGAGACATTCGGCATGGTCGCATCATACTGTGCCATGCAGACGAAATGCACCGGAAAATATCCCTTTTTGCGCTCGAAGCCCTTGAACTCCGGATCAACAAATGCACGGGTGATCTGGCGTGCGCGGTCGGGGCGGAAGTTGAAGAAGATGACACTGTCATTCTCCTGAATCTTCGCGTCCTTTGCGACAACAGCCGGAATCATGAACTCATCCGTGACTTCGTTTGCATAGGAATTTTTGATCGCCTGAACCGGATCATCCTCCTGCACGCCCTCGCCGTAGACGAGTGCAGCATATGCCTTCTCAACACGATCCCATGCGTTGTCTCTGTCCATTGCGTAGAATCTGCCGGAGATCACGCCGATCTTGCCCAGCCCGATCTTCTTCAGCTCTGCAACGGTCTCCTCCATGTACTCCGCTGCCGAGGAAGGCGGTACGTCTCTGCCGTCGAGGAATGCGTGGATATAGACCTTTTCCAGTCCGAAGCGCTTTGCCATTTCCACAAGACCGTACATATGCGTCATGTGGCTGTGGACGCCGCCCGGCGAGAGCAGTCCCATCAGGTGCAGGGCGGTACCCTTGTCCTTTGCATTCTGCATTGCGGCAGTCAGCGCCGGATTCTCAAAGAAATCGCCGTCCTGAATCGACTTTGTGATCTTGACAAGCTGCTGATAGACGATTCTTCCGGCTCCGATATTCGTATGACCGACCTCCGAATTGCCCATCTGACCGTCCGGCAGACCGACATCAAGACCGGATGCGCCGATGATGTTATTCGGATACTCCTTGAAATAACGGTCCAGATTCGGGGTGTTTGCGGCTTTGATCGCATTGCCGTACTCACTCGGGTTGATGCCGAAGCCGTCCATAATCAACAGTGCCACAGGTGCTTTGCTCATGAAAATTACTCCTTTTCAGTATAGATATTGGGATTTGCTGCATGTCAGCAGGGGATCTGTCATGTCGGCATCAGAAAGGCAAAAACGGCAGCCCCGTTTTGCTGAAGCGGCTGATGCCCCTCAGCACGAGCATGACGCCGATGCCGATGATCCCGAGGATAATGCCGATCGTTGACATGGTGTCGGCGTTCTCCTGCTTTTTCTTTGCGATGATGCCGCAGACTACCGCCGCCGCGCCGAATACACCGCAGACATAGCCGGTGCAGAGCGTCATGACCGAAGCAATGCCGCAAAGCAGCGATGCCATTGCGAATTTGCCGTCATTCCGCACTGGCTCCGGCGGATCCTTTTCCAGCGGATCACGCCATTCGGAAACGCCGCTCCATTCGCGCCGCTCCTCATCAGAAAGATAGCGCAGGCGCTTTTCCTCTGCGGTTTCCTGCCGCTCCTCCGGCTGTACGCCGTTTCTCTGCTCATCCATCGCGCTTATTTTGCCTTGCCGAGGAATGCAGCGCCGATGATACCTGCGTCATTGCCGAGCTTTGCAATGACAATCTCGGTATTCTTCTCGGAATTCTTTGTGTAGATTTCCTTTGCGACCAGCTCCTTCATCGGCAGAAGCAGTGCGTCGCCCTCATTGCAGACACCGCCGCCGATGCACAGGATATCCGGCTGGAAAATATTGATCGTATTCGTGATGCCGGCAGCAAGTGCCTTGATGTAGAAGTCAACGACCTCCTTTGCAGCCTTGTCGCCCTTGCGCATGCAGTCAAACGCCGTGCGTGCGGAGACCTTGCCCTGCTCGGCAGCCATCTTTGCCATTTCGCAGTCCGGATGTGCCTCGATCGCCTCTTTTGTCATGCGGATCAGGCCGGTCGCGGAAGAATAGACCTCAAAGCAGCCCTTTCTGCCGCAGGTACATTGCGGACCGTCCATGTTCAGAACAGTGTGACCGATCTCTGCACCTGCAAAGTTCGAGCCTGCATAGATTTTGCCGTCAATGACGATGCCGCCGCCGACGCCCGTTCCGAGCGTGATGCAGACTGCATTCGTTGCGCCCTTTGCTGCGCCTGCGACATATTCGCCGTATGCTGCTGCGTTTGCGTCATTCTCGACGAATGCCGGAAGTCCGGTCGCCTCGGAAATCCACTTGACCATCGGGACATTGTGGAAATCGAGGTTGTTGGAATACTCGATAATACCAGTCGCTGCATTTGCGATGCCCGGTGTGCCGATGCCGATCCACTCGACCTGATCCTTTGTCAGACCTGCCTCCTTGATCGCATCCAGTGCGCAGGCTGCCATATCAGCGGCGATCTCCTCTGCCGGACGCGGACGGTTCGTCTTGCGCGAGACCTTCTTCAGGATCTGGTAATTCTCGTCCACAAGTCCGGCGACAATGTTTGTGCCGCCGAGGTCAATGCCAATGTAATATTTCATAAGTTCCTCCATATTTTTACACCCGTTTGGTGTATTTATCAAATTACATTTTATCAACTGCTTTCTTCGCAGCATTGATAGCCATTTTTGCGATATCTTCTTTATTCGAGACTTTCTTCATCACGACCATTTCAGCAATCATGATACCGCAGTTAAGTATTTCTTTTTTATGATCTTTCCATACCTGCTGTGCAAACGCCAACTTTTCGCCGATAAAATCCTTTGCAGCTTTCTTTTCCGTTTTGGTTTTCGCCGCCTGAACAGGTGCCGCATACTCCACCGGAATCATGGGGTGAACCGGTATTCCGGAACCGATCACCATGACCTTTGCCGCCTCGGTATACACAACAAGGAACACCGTTTTCAACTGATTCTCCGGCTGAAAGCCTGAAATCGTTTCCTTTGCAATTTGAATTGCAAGCCGAAGGTTGAACCCGTTATTTCCGGCAGCCAAGAGAGGAAATGCAATGGATTCACAGCCCATTGCATCGGCAACTGTCAGGCACGACAGATATGCCGAACTCAGAAGTGCATACTCATTCTTCGTGCCGCCCTGCCATTTCGGTACAACCGCATGCAGGATGTATTCAGCAGAAAGATTATATGCAGGCGTTGCAATCGCAGAACCGACTTCAACCGGAGCAAGTGCTTTGCAGGCTGCGGTCAGTTCTTTTCTGCCGGCTTTGCTGAAAATTGCCTCCGAAGCGCCGCTGCCCTCTTTCAATCCGGTGTTTGCCGGAAGAACAACCGCCTCAGTTTTGATTGCAGTGATGTCTCCTTTTACAGCTTGAAAATCCATACTATCCGCCTTTCATGCTGCCTGAATCTCAAAACAGCCGCGTCAGGTTTCCTCGTCCGGCTCAAAGCCGCAGGCGGCATAGAATTCCGGACTGAACAGCTCCTTGCCGCCGTTCGCCTTGACCGCACGGATCGCGGTTTGCTGGCTGTACTCATAATCCTCAATGACGAACGGAACCTTTTTGCCGAAGCGATGCTCCGTAAACTGCTCCTTGTGCAGATCCATGACCGCAAGCGCTACAAGATCGTAAATCCGTCCGATCATTTCATCGCCGTCATTCTCCTCGTCATAGCCCTGCGATTCGCGCCATGCCGCAAACGGTTCATCATCAAGCGTGCGGAAATGATCATCTGTCCAGTTGATCCAGTTCCAGACATCCTCGCCGTATTTTTCGCGGTTTTCCGCACGCGTTTTCTCTGTGTTGTAGGCAAGCCAGAGATCGTAAACCGGCGTTTCCAGCGTTTCATCCGTAAATTCGACATGAAAGCCGATCTCCAGCATGCAGACATCATCTGCCGGAATATCCGTCAGCGCATCCTTGAGCCACGCCTTCAGTTCGGTCACAAATGCGCGGTCGCTGCTGTCAAACGCCTCCGGTTCGTAGGCTTCGACCTCCTCATCGAGATCAATCTCATCATAGCCCATGCCGCCGAACAGACTGCCCATCTGCGACATCAGTCCGCCGATGCCGCCCATTTCCTCCGTCATGCGCTCGACATCATCCGGCATAATGCCGCCCTGCGCCGCGAATCCTGCTGCCTTGTCAAGCATATTCGTGATATTCGGATTCTGCATAAGTGCCTGCATCTGCGGACTCTGCATCATCTCCTGCATATCTGTATCATTCATCATTTTTTTGATGTCGTCTTCGCCGGCGCTGAATATCCCCAGCAGTTTACTCAGATCCATGTATCCTCCTTATTTACGCGGCAAGGTCTGCGTGGAAAGCAATGTGCAGTTTCTGCTGCGGATTGTATACGCCCCGAAATTTGCAGGCAGGAATACCGATTCGCCCTTGGAAATCGGCATGATCACGCCGTCGTCATAGATCAGCGCGGCGTCGCCCTCCGTGCAGAGCAGGTGCGTATACGATACACCGTTCGGGGCAGGGAATGCTGCCTCCTCGGTGATATGCAGTTCGGTTGTTGTGAAGAACTGGCAGTCCGCAATGACATCGGCGCTGTAGCCCTCAAACTGCATCAGCGGACGCCGTCTGCGCGGCGGTGCCGGCCATGTCTTTGTCACATCCACAGCCTTGTCAATATGCAGCTCACGCGGCTTGCCGTCCAGTCCCACGCGGTCATAATCATAGACACGGTAGGTGATATTGGAATTCTGCTGGATCTCCGCAATCAGAATGCCTGCGCCGATTGCATGGAGCGTTCCCGGCTCGATGAAGAACACGTCGCCCTTGTTGACCGGCATGAGCTGGACAACATCCAGCAAGGTGCCGTTCTGGATGCTGGCGCGGAATTCCTCCTTCGTCAGCTCGCGGTTGAAGCCGTAGGCGAGCGCTGCGCCCTCCTCACAGTCCACGATATACCAGCATTCGGTCTTGCCGTTTTCGCCGCCCTCATGCTCACGCGCATAGCGGTCATCCGGATGCACCTGCACACTGAGATCCTGACATGCGTCGATCAGCTTAATCAGCACCGGAAACGTCGAAAAGCGCGCTGCACCCTCGCCGACGCGGACAGCCCAATCCTGCTCAAGATATTCCTTGAGCGTCAGGCCCTTGTTGACGCTGTTCATGATGACAGCCGGTCCTGCCGGATGACAGGAGAGCTCCCAGCTTTCGGCAAGGCGCTCCAGATCGCTTTCCTTGCCGAATTCTTCGCGCAGACGTGTTCCGCCCCAGATGTAATCCTGGAATGCGGCTTTCAGTTTCAAAGGCTCCATGGATGATCCTCCCCTCACAACGTGTGCTTTCTGTTTTTAGCTGTCGGGCAGCTCCTGTATCAGCGTATAAAGCTGCTCGGCGGTCTCGCGCCGGACGCCTGCCGTCTTTGCAAGCTGCTCCGGTGTTGCCGCCTTGAGCTGCGCTCTTGTTTTATAGGTCAGCAGGAGCTTCTGCGCCTTTTTCTCACCGATTCCCGGAACCTGCGTGAGCGTCAGCGCATAGCTGGTTTTGCGGTGTCTGGTTTTCATATAGGTGATCGCAAAGCGATGAACCTCATCCTGAATGCGCGTCAGCAGATTGAACGCTGCCTGCTTCTCGCGCACGGCGATCTCACCGCCGTTTGTTGCGATTGCGCGCGTGCGGTGCTTCTGATCCTTGACCATGCCGAACAGCGGAATATCCAGCCCCATTTCGGCAAGGATCGGCGCAATCGCCCCGACATGCGTGCTGCCGCCGTCAAGCAGAATCAGATCCGGCAGAATGCCGAACTCATTGACGGCTTTTGCGGTTTCATCGGTTTCCGCCTGTGCCTTGAAATATTCGCCGAAGCGCCGCCGGATGACCTCCTGCATCGCTGCATAGTCATTCTGACCGTCCAGCTCCTTGATCGAGAAACGGCGATAGGCATTTTTCAGCGGTCTGCCGTTTTCAAAGACAACCATTCCGGCGACCATTGCCGCCGAGGAAAGATTCGAGATATCATAGGATTCGATGCGGACGGGCGGCTTCTCAAGCCCGAGCGCACGCGCAAGCTCCTCCAGTGCAAGCAGCTCCCTTCCGGTTCTGCCTGCCTTGATCGAGAGCTTTTCGCCGGCATTCTGCTTCGCCTTCAGCAGCAGGCGGTGTCTTGCTCCGCGCACGGGCTGCTCAATCGAGACCGCATGTCCGGCACGCTCCGCAAGCATTGCAGAGAGCAGCTCCGTTTCTGCCGGAAGCTGCTCCACCAGAACCGTCTTCGGGAGATCGCTGCCGGAGCGTGTGCTGTAATACTGCGGCAGAAAATCATCCAGCGGCTGCTCGGAAAGCGCCTCCGAGGAAATCTGAAAGGTATTCTGATCGTATAATCTGCCGTCGCGGTAGATCAGCACCGAAATCACGGTCGTATCGTTGGATTCCGCCATTGCAATGACATCGGTATCCGCGGTGACGGCATCCATGATATCCTGCTTTTCGCCTGCGCTCCGGATCGCTGCGATGCGGTCGCGCAGACGGGCGGCTTCCTCAAAATCCAGCCGGTCGGCAGCGGCGTGCATCCGCGACTCAAGCGCCGTGATCGTATGATCGCCGCCGTTCTTGATAAAACGCACGGCATCGCTGACCGCTTCGGCATAATCCTCCTGCGGAATATTCCCCTTGCAGACGCCCATGCACTGTCCGATATGATAATACAGGCAGGGGCGCTCCTTGCGGAAGCTCTCGGGGAACTGCCGGTTGCAGGTCGGGAGCCGGAACATGCGGTTGACGGCGCTGACAGTCTGCCGCGCCGTGAAGCCGCTCATATACGGTCCGAGATAGGTTCCCTCGCCGTCGGCATGCAGCTCCGCTGTGATGCGCGAATAGGGCGGCGGCGAGATTTTGATATAATGATATCCTTTGTCATCCTTCAGCAGAATATTATAGCGCGGCTTGTGCTGCTTGATCAGCGAGCATTCCAGCACGAGCGCTTCATATTCCGATGCGGTGACGATAAAATCGTAGTCATAGACCTGCGAGACCATCTGCGCGGTCTTGGGCGTATGATCCGGATGATCGCGGAAATAGCTGGTCACGCGGTTGCGCAGGTTTTTCGCTTTGCCGATATAGATGATCTTCTCCTGCGCATTCTTCATGATATAGACGCCGGGCTCCGTTGTCAGTACGGCGGTTTTCCGCTGAAGATAGGGCAGTCTCGGATTCATCGGGAACCCTCATCCTCTCCGTCTGCACCGTCCTCGTAATCATCCTCGTCGTCTTCGTCCTCCTCGACGCCGAATTCATACTCGAACTTCTCATCCTTATCCGTGAGAATGATCTGCTCATCGCTGGACAGATCCTCCGCAAGGCGCTTTGCCTTTTCACGGAGCGTTTTCTTCTCCGCTGTCGGCTTTTCGATCATCGTCGGCGTATCGGCAAAGAGTGTCGATTCAAAGCTCTGCACCTTTGCCGAATCGCCGTAGCAGTCAACATCAATTTCCTCGAGGTGAAGCTGATATTCCATTGCAGTGAAGAAGAAGATATATGCAAATGCATTGACCAGAATGCTCGCATAGACGCGGTATCCGGCAATCGCAAGCAGCATGCCTGCCAGAATGATGCAGGTCGTGATGCCGACAATCCACTGCAGCTTCTTGTTCATCGGATCCAGCAGCAGCAGCGAGAACGATACGCCTGCCGAGAACAGCACATGCACGACCGTCAGCGCAACCGACAAGCCGTTATAGGATCTGATCGGCAGCAGATGAAATTCCAGCAGCATCAGCACGACCTCCACGATGATATACAGAATCATCAGGAATTTCATAATCTTTCGGGAGCGGACAAGCCGCTCCATCCAGATCACGCTGGTCGTAAAGAGCAGGAAGGCAATAATCTCGATCGAATAGGCAATGACCTCAAACGGTGTCGAATAATTGCCCTTGCTCGCCAGTGAATAATAGTAAATCAGGCAGACAATGATGAATACCACAAAGAGGATATTCGCAATTCTGCCGAACCGCATGCAGTCTGTGAGGGTATATTTGCGCGGACCTTTCTCCTCGCGGATATCCTCAAGTGTGCGGCGCATTCTCCGCGGCTCCGCCTGTTCGGCATTCCGGCTGCGGCGCGCCTCAGATCGTTTTTTCGACATTGCGCATTGTCTCCTATCGTATTCGCAGAATCGGGATTATTTCTTTGCAGCGAGTGCGCGCTGACCGATATCTCTGCGGTAATGGACATTTTCAAAGCTGACCTTTCCGGCTGCCTCATATGCAGCGGAAAGCGCATCGCGGAGCTTCTCCGCAGAGGCGGTGATGCCGAGAACTCTGCCGCCTGCGGTCAGGAATTCGCCGCTTTCGGAGAGCTTCGTGCCGGCATGATAAACCGCGGCATTCTCAAGCTGACCTTTTTCATCCAGACCGGAAATCACCTTGCCGGTCTCGTATTTTTCCGGATAGCCGCCGCTTGCGAGAATCACACAGGCACATGCGCCCTGCTTCCATTCGATCGGCAGATCGCCGAGCTTCTGATTCTCAACTGCATCCATGATTTCCAGCAGATCGGTTTTCAGCATCGGCAGAACAACCTGCGTCTCCGGATCGCCGAAGCGGCAGTTGTATTCAATGACCTTCGGGCCGTTCGGTGTCAGCATCAGACCGAAATACAGACAGCCGCGGAAGGTTCTGTTTTCCCCGTTCATTGCGTGCATCGTCGGCAGGAAGATCTCACGCATGCACTGCTCCGCAATCTCCTTCGTATAATACGGATTCGGCGCGACGGTGCCCATGCCGCCGGTATTCTTGCCGCGGTCGCCGTCAAGCGCACGCTTGTGATCCATCGAGGAGATCATCGGCTCGACGCTTTCGCCGTCCGTAAATGCAAGCACGGAAACCTCCGGACCGGTCAGGAATTCCTCAATGACGAGCTTCGAGCCGCTCTCACCGAAGATCTTATCCTCCATGATCGAGCGGATTGCGTCGATTGCCTCCTGCTCGGTCTGTGCGATAATCACACCCTTGCCCAGTGCAAGACCGTCCGCCTTGACAACCGTCGGATAGGTATCCTGCTCCTTGATATATGCGATCGCGGATTCCGCGTCGGTGAACACCTCATATTTTGCCGTCGGGATGCCGTATTTCTTCATGAGGTTCTTCGAGAACACCTTGCTGCCCTCGATAATCGCTGCCGCCTTGGAAGGTCCGAAAACCTTGAAGCCGTTTTCACGCATCAGATCTGCCATGCCCAGCACGAGCGGATCATCCGGCGCAACGAATACCCAATCAACAGCGAGCTTCTTCGCAAGCGCAAGCATGCCGTCCAGATCGGTTGCCTTCACCGGGAAGCATTCGGCATATTTTGCAATGCCGCCGTTGCCCGGCGCACAGTAGAGTTCGGTGACCAGCGGAGACTCACTGAGTTTCATAATAATGGCGTGCTCTCTGCCGCCGCCTCCGACTACCAATA
>JAGKVC010000140.1 GCA_021152595.1 Clostridia bacterium | reverse complement strand
TATATCCCATTTTTGTGTTCTGATCTTGTTTTTGCCTGATATTCTGTGTAATTAGCCCCTCTGCGTTGCTCGCAGAGGGGCTTTGTGGACAGGCTGAAACGTCAAGGTCATAAGAACCTTGACGTTATAATTTGATTATAAATCTTTTTCGTTGCTTTTTGTGATACCATATTGGTTGTTGAATTCTTCCTCATAGTCCACTAAAGCATCTAAGCATTTTCCTTGTTTGATATAGCATTCGGATAAGTCAATATCCAGCTCGGATATTGGAAATTCATGACCTCTGCTCCACATCAGCCAGCACATTTTATCAAATGGAAGTTCAAGACCGAGACCGAGTTTTATGACATTCAGCTTACTATTGAAAAAAGAAAAGGCATTAGCATACTGTTTACCGTTTTTTGAATACAGATTAACGATTTGAGAAATATTGCTGCTTTCCTGCAAATAGATTCTTTCTGCAAATGCTGTTTGATTTATGCCGTTAGGGAGTTTTACAATGCTTTTATAGAGTCTGTCCTCAGCTGATAACTCTGTTGTTTCTGCCGAAAGCCTTGTGATCTCACGTTGATATGCCTGTTTTATTCGTACTGTTTCTTCATCAGCATATGATTTAAGATGTTTGGCAATCGTCGTCCTGATCTCTCCCATATAAGAATCAATCTTAACATAGTCTTTTAATTCTTCGATTTGTGACAGCATCGCTTTCAATTCTATCAGCTTCCGATTACATTGAATTAAAAGCTGATACTGCGATTCCTTTTCATATTCCACAATAGTGACACTCTCAATGAGACTGTCAGGATGTTCAGAGCAGTATCGCTTTATCGCAGAGTCAGCCGCCTCCTTTGCTTTGCTGTGGGAAAATCCGGATGCGCCTGCACCTAACAGCACGAATACAATGTGTTTCAGTCTTTTTTTGTCAGACAGTTCCAGCGCAGACAGATAGCACTTTTTCAGCTTGTGCATGGTGTTAGTGGGATGACTTGGCTGATAGACCGGTGTAGCAGTATGTATCAGCCATTTATAATTGTTATTCAAATCACAGCTTTCGGTTATACAGGACTCTCCGCTGTGCAGTTCGCCATGTTTCTTTCTCTGATGCAGGAGTTGTTCCATTCCGGCATGTTCATAGATCTGACCGTCTAAACTGCCGCCGATCACAGGCTTATGATTGGCAGGAAATACAAGTGCATCTGCCTTCATTGCAAAAATATCGCCATGAATGTATGAAATATCCATGTTATATCCCTCTTTCGGCACGTTCAAGCATCAATTCCCGTTTATACTTATAATAAGTATTATTCGACAGCCCGATCAGCTTCATACAATCCAGATCGGAAAGCCCACCGTCAAAATCTTTGCTGTACTTGATAATCATCGGTTTTTTCTCACGGCTCTTTTGGGTTTCGTGGGTTGTCCCCTTAACTGTTCCGATCTGTTTTCCATTCAAACGAGCAGTTTCGATACCCTCACGGGTACGCTGGCGAAGGTCTGCGACTTCTTTCTCAGACTGCTCAAATGCTTTGAAGATGTCTTGCTCAACCTTGTTCATCATGAACCTGTTGACTGCCGACATGATTGCATTGACAAGATCATCAGTGGCATCATCGCCGGACTCAAACTGCTGTGATACGATACCGTTCAACGCTTCCTTATAGGAATCTGTGTCAATATGCCGTTCCTTCAGAAATACAAGTTTGATGCCTTTGTCAAACAGCTCCTTGTACAGCGCAAAGCCTTCCGCCGCATTTCGGCTCATACGGCTTACGCTGTCAAATACAACAACATCATGAGCAGCCAGCTTTTTGTAGAGCTTATTCCATTCGGGACGGCTGACTGATGTACCTGTATAGGCTTCCTGAACAATCGCGGCGTTTGGAAATGCATCTTTAATATTCCTGATCTGCCGTTCGATGGATTGCTTTTTTGTGCTGATTCTGCAATAGCCGTATACCATACCATTCCTCCTGTGTCTATACAAAAATGTACGGATATCGAAGATAAGGTGTAACAAGATATATTTTATCTCGGAAACTTTCCTATATCAGATATAACGAACCTTATTATTGATATAATTATTATACCACTTAGACAGCCGAAAGTCAACAAGTTTGATAGAAAAAGGGAATACGTCATTTTTAATAGGAAAGCCTGTGACTGTCAATGCAATCACAGGCTTTTTTTATTTATAGATCATTGAAATCATGGTCGATATCCCTTTCCGGAACATCTGGTTCATATTCAAGCAAATCACAGATATCACATTCCAGATAATCGCAGATACGGGCAAGTACAGGCAAATCCACACGAGTGATCTCGTTCCTGCAATAATTGTTGAGTTGCGTCGCACTGACACCACAGTTTTTGATTATACGATACTTGCTTATATTATGTTTCAACCGATACTGTTCAATCTTTATGATTATCCTGCCCATGTTCAACCCTCCCTGTGATACTATTATTATATAGCATCACAGAAAGATTCAAAAGCTGAAACTTCTTTCAGTTGTATCTATTGACAGCTATTCTAATTTGTGCTATAATAATGATTGTTAGCGACTATCCTATCAAATCTCAATTTGTAAAAATACTATTATAAAAAGGAGAATTACCATGAACGAAAAAGAACAGCTTATTCAGAATCTAAACAGTGCTATGCCTATTGCACAGCAGATGCAGAAGATAGAAGATGAGATTGGCAGCATTGAAGTGCAGATCGAAAAGCAAAAGAAATTTTGGGGCGGAATGAAGGTGGTTGCTATTATTGCAGCAATTATTCTTGTTTTTGCAATTATAGCAATCATAACCGGAGAAAAATTCAAAGCCGGTGATCTACTAGGCTTGCTCATAACTGGCTTTATCATTTTTATCTATGCCATGCATCTCAAAAAATTGAAAGGCGAGCAACAGCGGATTGATGCGCTCAACAATCAATACAAGGGATTACAGCAAAATCCGAATCTGGCATGGCTGCACGATAAATATAGAACTTCGAGCTGTATTCATAAGATCGCTGAGTATGTAAACAGCGGTCGTGCTGACAGCATGAAAGAAGCTCTTAATCTGCTGGAAGAGGATATTCACCGTCAGGAGATGGAAGATGCCGCAGCTTTTGGAGCATTCTATGGTGCGCAATCAGGAAGATAATATTACTATTTTGAATAAAAGTGGTCGCACCATTGGTTTTTACAATGAGAAGTCCGTATAAATCAGAAAAACGACTGTGGTTCTCCTTATAGAGACACCTTGTAAGTGTAATTGTTATATGGATGCTGTCAGTTGATTATGTGTACTGTCAATCGACTTGCTGAGTTATGCTAAGAACTGCTGAATAGGACTCCTATAGCACTCACTTGTTACGAAAAGTATCGTAAAAACGTCAAAAGTACGGTGCTCTAACTTATCCAAGCGCTGATTTTTCGATCTTCGCTTTATTCAGAATACAACGCCCCGAAGGACATGCTTCGGGGCGTTTTCTGTTTGCAGAATCAGTATCTCCGGCGGCTTGATTCATGATGAGGATGCTGTCTGCAAGCCCCACTGGGAATATGATCCCCGTAAGTAAGAAAAACTTCATAAACATGAAGAAAAACAGTATAATCCGCGCGGAATTTGTCTGAATCGCCAAGGATGCGCTGTTTTTCTTGCATTTTGGCTGAAATACTATTATAATATTTTTAACAGCTGAAAGCTGAATCATGATTGAGGAGTTGTTGCAAATGAAAGGACTACGAAAGCTCGCATTCATGCAGGCTGCTTGTCTGCTGCTGACAGGCACAGCGGCGGCACTGCCTGCATCCCCGGGATTTGTGCTGAGTGCATCAGCGGCAGATTACACGGAGGAAGAGTACGAGGGGTTCAAGATCCGGAAATATGAGACCTATGTCGAGATCATGCGGTACATCGGCGAGGAGACTGAGGTCACAGTTCCGGAGAAGATCGACGGACTGCCGGTCATCAGCCTGACATATGATGCGCTTTCATGGTCGGGATACGGATTCCACGGATCAAATATCACCTCTGTGAAACTGCCGAAAACGCTGCGGAATATCGGTAACAATATCTTCAGCGGCTGCGAAAAGCTGGAACAGATCGAGATTCCGGATTCTGTCACAGCAATCGGAGATTCTGTATTCAGCGGCTGCAAGGCACTCAAAACCGTGAAGCTCTCCAAAAAGCTGAAGGAGATCCCGTACAGAGCATTCTATCACTGTGAAGGTCTTGAGGAAATCAGCATGCCGGAGAGTGTCACGAAGCTCGGCTGGAGCTGCTTTGAGGGTTGTTCTTCTCTGAAATCTGCTCATATTTCTTCCAAAATGAAAGTGGGCGCCGACGCATTTGCAAACTGCACATCTTTGACGGATGTTGAGATTGAGAACGGCGCAGATTTGCAGGGCGGAGCAGTCTTCGTTGGGTGCAAAGCGCTGGAAACCATTGCACTTCCGGATAATCTGGAATTCCTCAACAGGGAGATGTTCAGAGACTGCACCGGATTGAAAACGATCGAAATCCCGTCGAAGTGCAAGACGCTGGACGACAGCGTGTTTCAGAACTGCTCGGGCTTGACTGAGATCACAGTGCCGGAAGGCTGTCAGTCCGTATCATATTTGACGTTCAACAACTGTGCCAGACTGGAAAAGATCACGTTTCTGAATCCGAAGTGCTCGATTTACAAGAATCTTTCCACAATCTGCAATTACACACTGAACAACACGCCTTATTACGACGGCGTGATCTGCGGATATGAAGGCTCGACCGCAGAGGCATATGCAGAAGCCTTTGAGCTGGAATTTGAATCACTCGGTCCGGTTCCGGTGACCACAACGACTGCGGTATCCACCACAATGCCGACGACAACCGCGGCGACCACCACCACGACGCTGACCACTACGGCGGCTCCGGTCATTATCACAGCGCCTCCGGTTATCGTTACAACACCGCAGCAGGATCGAATTCTCGTGAGATTATTTGAGATCACCGAGGATCATGTCAAAATCCTGCTGAACCAGAGGGAAATGCTCCCGACCGAAACTTATTCCGCTTTGCTGAATTATTATGCTTCCTCCGCAGGCGCAAAGAAGCAGGATATGCCGGAGGATACCGTTTCTGTTACGGGCTTGTTCCGTTCCGAGGACGGTTATGAGCAGATTGACCGTTACGGAAGGCTTATTTCTGACCAGCCGCATTCGGTCTATTATATGACCAAAGAGGTTCCGGTGCATTATCTGCGGTTTGATGCAGGCGAGGGGAATCTGGTCTGGCAGAATGTGAAAACAACCTACAGCGGCAATTACAGAACGCTTGCAGAGGATGAGATCATTTGTCCGGAGCAGGGCAAGGCAGGCATCCAGCTCCCGAAAGCGGAATGGGGCGACAGAGCATTCCTCGGCTGGTTTACCGCTCCGGAGGGCGGCGAACAGATCACAGCCGATACGGTCATTTCCGGTGAAAAGGAGCAGACGCTTTATGCACACTGGGATGCGGAAGATACGGCTGCACCGGACAATACATACTACGTCCGCATGTACAGCATGACCAATACAGAAGGCACGCCGACGCTCTCAACGATCCGAAAAGTCGGCAAGGGCGCTTCATACGGAAAAATCTGGGAAAATTATGCAATAGCTGCCACAGCGCGCAGAACAGTCAATGCAGATGAATTTGCGCCCGGAACAGCAGCCGCCTATGACTGGTATACAGAAAAGGAAGGCGGCATGATCATCGACCGGTACAGCGAAGAGGAGATTCCCGGAAATACCGATATCTACTACCGAAGAGAAATCTATCCCTGCCATTATATTTCCTTTGATGCAGGCGAGGGAGAGCTGTTCTGGAATGTCTATTCAAACTATTATGAGGGCAATGTTGCGCCTGCAAAGAGCTGTGAAATGACTGCAATGGAGGCACACAGAATCGGGCAGCTTCCGGATGCGGAAAACGGAACGCATGCATTCCTCGGCTGGTTCACAGAGCCGGAAGGCGGCGAACAGGTCGATGCCCGGACTGTCTACACGGAAAAGGGCGATCTGAAGCTCTACGCACACTGGGATGCGGAAGGGACGACCGAAGCACCGAAGGGAACCAAGGTGCGTATTTACAATGTCAACAGCACGACCGGCGAGGTGACCGTATACCATGATTACCGCGGCGAGGACTGCACCAGCTATCACGAGATGATCTACGGCAGGAACAGCTACGGTGTTGCGACCGCTTCTCCGAAGATCCCCGACGGTACGGTCATTCCGGAAGGAACCGTTTATGGCAGTGGCTATTATACGGAAGCAAAGGGCGGCGATCAGATTACACTCTATGAGCCGCTGCTGACGAATGAGGATCACGCGATCTATACGCGGACGGACTTTGTCCCGTATTATCATGTTTGCTTTGATGCAAACGGCGGACAGCTCTTCTGGAAGGGCTATAAGAGTACCGCAGTTTACAAAAGCAACGAAACACTGAAAGAAAATGAAGTGACCGTAATCAAGGGCAACACATTTTCCAAGGTTCCGACTGCCTATAACGGCACACGCAAATTCCTCGGCTGGTTTACCAAACCGGACGGCGGTGAGGAAATCGAAACATACAGATTGATCAACAGCTACGGTTCCGTAAATAGCTACACGTACTTTAACGGCGATCAGGATACGACCTATTATGCACATTGGGACGAGGACGGTACCGCAGATCCGCTTGACAGCGTCATCATGAACATCTACCAGAAAGAAGGAGATAACTCGGCGTACAATTTCTACGGAAACTATCTCGTGAAATCCGGTTCAACCTATGCAGAAGCAGCAAGAACTGCGTCTGTTTCGGAAGCAGTCAGTGCACAGGCGGATGTTCCGGCAGGAAAAATGCTGAAATCATTCCTCTACACCGAACCGCAGGGCGGCATCTGCGCAAACAGCAGCACGGACCTTGTGCCGGATCACGATTTTGCGCTGTACATGCGTCAGGAACCGGTCGGATATCATTATGTATCCTTTGATCCTGTTGACGGTGACCTTTCCGTTTATGACGATGAGATTTCGGCAGGGCAGCCTTCCGTTATGACAACCACGGTCGCGGTGCGTACATCGTCCACCACAGGCACAACCGCCAGAAAGCCTGCATCCGATGAGATTATGGTCTATGAGGGGGCGGCTTACGGTACCCTGAAAAAGGCATATCAGCTCGGCAAAAAGTTCCTCGGCTGGTTCACGGATCCGGTCGGCGGATCCAGGGTGACGGAGGATTCCATCTTTACCGGTACTGCGGATCAGACGCTCTATGCGCATTACGGCAATGCATCCGGAGAGACTGATGAAACGACTGCAACCACATCCACAACAAAGGCGACGACAACAACAACTGCGACCACATCCACAACAAAGGCGACGACAACAACGACTGCGACCACATCCACAACAAAGGCGACGACTACGACCACAGCAACCACATCCACGACAAAGGCGACGACAACAACGACTGCGACCACATCCACAACAAAGGCGACGACAACAACTGCAACCACATCCACAACAAAGGCGACGACAACGACAACAGCAGCCACATCCACAACGAAGGCGGCGACAACGACAACTGCGACCACATCCACAACAAAGGCAACGACGATTACGACGGTAACGGAGACATCAGAGACAACTGTGACAACAAGCGAGACCGTACCGGCGGAGCAGACGTATCTGCGCGGCGACGTCAACAATGACGGCGATGTCAGTGTCGATGATGCACAGCTTACGCTGAATGCCTATGTTAAGCGCATGGCAGGAAAGGCGACCGGTCTGACCGAACAGCAGACGGCGGCTGCGGATGTCAACGGCGATCATGCGGTGACTGTTGAAGATGCGCAGACAATCCTGCTCTACTATGTCAAGAACACGCTTTCCAATACCCCCACTGCATGGGAGAAGCTGCTCAAAAAGAATGCGCCGGCAAGTCCGTCGGCAGAACCGAAGCCGTTATTCGATAGCCGGCTGAGAACCATTCCTGATACTGTTCATTGACTCTGTTCAGCATGTTTCGCCTGCCGGCTTGAAACGGATGAAATAAACACAGGACAGCACAGACTGACAGAATCAAAATGAAAATGCAAACGGCACGCTCTGCTTTTGAGCGTGCCGTTTTGTGTTATTCTGCTGCTTTGATATTCAGTGCGAGGGAAGGCGGTTTCTGTACCCAGACGCCGCTGACCGTATCCGGCAGCGTGACGTTGATCTTGACCGTCGTATTGCCCTTTTCGGTCTTGTTGATCAGGTTGACATATGCCTTGAGATCATCGCTGTCCACCATAGCGAGCTCTTCCGCGGTGCCGCAGAGCGTGACCTGCGTGTTGCCGTCCGGAGACCGCAGATCATAGGCGAAGCGGTCATTTGTGTTTTGCAGCTCAATGTCGCTGTTTTTGATGAGCCGCGTCTCTGTTTGCAGATCGGCATCATCGAGCTTGAAGGTCACCGATGTGATATTATCCGGACTTTCAAAGCCTTCAGCGGCAGGAAAAGAGCGCGTGATCGTTTTGCCCGGAATCAGGTCGCTCAGTGCGATCGAATATGTGTTGTAGCTGTTGAGATCATCCAGCGACTGCTTGTAATCCAGATGCGGCGTTTCAATGGTGATCTGCATATTGTCCTCGCCATATCCGGGGAGCGAGTAGTTCTTGCTGCTGCCGACGATGCTCAGCCGCTTGTAGATGGTTGAAACATCAAAGCCGTCCGGTACATTGACGATTTCAACGCTGATCGGCAGTGTGCGAGAGTATACAACCGGAATCGTCACAGAGAAAAGCCCGACGTTTGTTTCAAAGGCGGCGCCGTTGACCGGTTTGTCCTCTGCATCCATGAAGGTGTATTCGCTGGAATCAAAGGTTTTCGATTCGAGCAGGTCCTCGGTCAGCGTGAGGTGGTGCGGGGTCACTTCGGCGGTGACGTTCACGCCGTTTTTCTTCGCCTCACGAATGAGCTCGACCCCTTTGGACGTCGAAATGTGCATCAGGTGCAGTTTCCCGTGCGTGTATTCGGCGAGCATGATCGCCCGGGCCGTCATCACGTCCTCGGCCAGAGACGGGATCCCGCGCAGGCCCAGACGGGTGGCGACGATCCCCTCGTTCATCACGCCGCGGTTTGTGAGGTTCCGGTCCTCTGTGTGGCACATGATAGGAAGGTTGAACATTTGCGCGTACTCGAACGCCCGACGCAGAAGCTCTGCGTTTTCAATGTCGGAGCCGTCGTCGCTGAACCCGATCACGCCGGCCCGCGCGAGGTAGCCCATTTCGGAGAGCTCTTTCCCCTCGCGGTTTTTGCTGATGCAGCCGATGACGTAAACGTTGCAGTGGTCGGCGCGGGCGGCCTGGTCCTGGATGAACTCGACGTCCGCCTGCGTATCGATCGGCGGGTTCGTGTTCGGCACGCAGCAGATC
>JAGKVC010000139.1 GCA_021152595.1 Clostridia bacterium | reverse complement strand
ATTGAAGAAATGAACGCCATGCTTCAGCCGCTGGCAAATGCGGAGCAGGCGGATGTTTTCCGCAAATACGGCACGCCGGAGCAGGTCGCTGCGCGCATCCGGAACGGCAGCGGCGATGTCTTTTTCGGGAACGGCAGAACGGTCGTCACAGAGGATTATGTGCTGGATACGGAAAAGCCTGATACGCTGCTGTTCTATCCGCACGCGCTGCTTGTCTATCCCGACGGCGTGCAGGGCAAAGAGGAAACCCTTGTCATATATGACGAATGGGGAAAAAAGCTGCGGTATCCCTTTACAAACGGGCAGCAGCAGGTGATCAGAATCGGCACGCTCTCCGATAAAATCCGCAGGCACAATCCGAAATGCAGAAGCGGACACCGTCCCGAGGATCTGGATTATGTCAAGCAAAACCGGATCACAATTCCGGCAAATCCGCAGGAGAAATGAGCGGTTCTCCTGCCAAAAATTCATGGTGAAAGAATTACGGAAAGAGGTAAAAAACAAATGAAACAAAATTATGCAGATCTGACCGGTGACGCAGTTGTGCGCGGTGTCCGGAAGAAGAACAATCAGAAGCGGCTGCTCTGCCTGCTCGGCGTGCTGGCTGCCGCCGCCGCATTAACCGGCGCATTCATCTGGATCATCAAGATGCACGAATTCTTCTACGGCGGCATTCTGGCGATTCTCTGCGCATTCGGCGCATACATGGCATTCACGGGCGTATCCAAAGCGAACAAGGTGCTTGCGGATGTCGAAAACTGCCGTCTGTTCCGCAAATTCGGCACGCCGGAATCCATCGCGTCACGCATCGCCTCGGAATGCGGAGAGCCGCTGCTGGACAGCAAGGGCACGCTGATCTGCAATTCATTCATTATGAAGCACGGTGATTTTGAATCCTATATTCCGTTTGAGCAGACGCTTCGTCTGTTCCGCAGGGAGCATCGCACGAACGGCATTCAGGACGGCGTCTATCTTGTGATGACCGATGCCTACGGTGACCAGCAGCAGTTCCCGTTCAAGATCGGCAAAAAGGGCAAGGCGCAGATGGAGGAGATCGTCGATCATATCATCCAGCAGGCACCGAACTGTGCTGTCGGCTATACAAAGGAAGCCCTCGCCTACGTCAAGCTGAATAAGAAGGATCTGAACTGACAAACAGATGCAGAATACCGGAAAAGCCGCTGAATCCACGCAGTTACGCGCGATTCAGCGGCTTTTATCTGTATATTGTTATTCCGTCACCAGCTCACGGACGGAGACAGAGCGGACGCGGCGCGCAGCGAGATAAGCGCAGACAAAGAATGCCGCACTGACCGCGACCGTCGGCAGCAGGAACAGATCCCATGTCAGTTCTCTGTCGAAGCGCGAGATACCGATAATCCGCATGAGAACCGCGAGCAGCCTGCCCGAGCCCAGCGCCGAGGCGATGCACCCGACCGCCGAACCGACAACCGCAACCAGCAGAAACCGCAGTGCAAACTGCACGCGCAGCGACGGCACCGAAAAACCCAGTGCGCGGAAGATCCCGAGATCGGTTCGTTCTCTGAGGAACACTCTCCGGCAGATCATCGTCACAACAACCGCCGCAAACACGATCGAAATACTGTAAACGACCAGAATGATGATCTTCATCACCAGATTGACCGTCTTAATGATATCCGCCATATAGGCGCCCGGTTCAAATTCTCTTGCCGAAAGATAATCTGACATTTCATCATTCAGCGCATTTGTCAGCGCGGTTTTCTGCGAGAGATCCGAGAGCCGCACATAGCCGATATCCGGCGCTGTGATCCCGAGACGGCTGCCGCCTTCTGCGGTGATCTCCAGCACACCGGAACAGCTGATCTGCTGCACGCTCTGAATCAGTCCGGTGATGATATAATCCGCCTGTTTGTCGCCGAACTGCACGGTCACCGAATCACCGATCTGCTTCTGAACCTTATTTGCGAACAGCTCCGTCACCGTGATTTCATTGTCATATTCCGGCAGCCTGCCCACAAGCGGCTTTGTAAACAGCGATTTCGAGTTATATACTTCCAGCAGGATCTTCTCATCCTCCGCATAGGTATATCTGCCCGTCCAGAGCAGGATTTCCGCATCGGAATCATAGCGTTTGCAGAGCTTTTCGACCTCCGGCACATGTTCTTCCGTCAGGGCGCCGCTGAACATGTTCATCTCGATATCGCCGGTCGGCGTCATGAACAGATCGGCGTTGATGCCGCCTGTAAAGATCATGACCGTGCAGAGGAAGAACACCAGTAGCGCAACGATCATCATGCTGCCGAAATAGCTTTTGAACCGCGATGTAAACTGCCGCAGCGCGACCAGAAAATGCAGTCCGCGCTTCCGGATCGGCATTTGCAGGCGGCTGTCAAAGTAGATCTCGCTGTGGCCGCCGGAGATTGCGCGCACCGGCGAAATCCGCCCGACCTTTGCCGTCGCAAAAAAGACATAGACCACGCACACCAGCAGAATCAGAAACGCAGCAAGCGCACATCTGCCGAGTGCCAGCCGGTTGCTTGTCAGGATCTTGGAAAGGCGTGTGAACATCGCACCCATGCTGCTTGTGACCGGTATCGCAAGCAGCAGCCCGATGACGGAACCGAGCAGCACCGCGAGCGAATATTGCAGCGCCCAGACGGCGCGGAGATGCCCTTTGTCAAAGCCGACCGCCTTCAGCACGCCGAGATTGACATATTCCGTTTCGACCGCCGTGCCGATGCTGCTGCCGATCACGATCATGACAATGATCACCAGCAGAACCGTAAAGACCGCGACAAGCCGTGTACCGGTCGAAGCAATGATCATGCAGATATACCGCAGTTCCTCTTTGGAATTGACGGCAAGCGCATTCTGAAACAGATCGCATTCCTTTTTCAGCGTCTTTTCCAGTGCGCGCAGATCCGTCCCCTCTTTGACATTGACATGCAGGTTGATTCCGCTGAAAGCCGTCCGGTTCAGGTCATAAATGCCGTCGCACTTTGCAAGGATGCGGTCATAATCCGCCTGACAGACCAGCGCAGTGCCGACGGTGCTGTCCACGACATCCTGATAATAACCGCGGACGGTAAATTTCTCATCATAGCCGTTATGCGTTTTGATCTGAATTTCATCGCCGATTTCAAAGCCTTTGAGCTTTGCCAGCTTATAGGAAAGATAGGTTTCGCCCTCTTTGAGCGGCTGAAAATCCGTCAGCCCGTTCAGGCGTTCATTGAAAAGCCGGTCTGTATTCTGACCGCAGCGCAGAACGGTCAGATCAAGCGATTCCTCGCCGCCTGCAAGAACCGGCGCGTCGATCCGGATAAAATGCTCCTCATGCATGCCGGTGATTTCGGGATGCGATTGCAGCACATCGGTGATCTCCTGCGAGGGGGATGCCTCGAGCTGAAACACCCAGTCACCGATCTGCTGCTCTGCAAAGGATTCATCGACCGTCTGCGCCAGATTGCGGTTATTGCTCAGCGTGACCGTATAGGAGAGCGTGACAATCGTCATGAGAATGACAATGCCCGTAAATGCGCCCTTTTTATGCCGCAGATTGGCAAAGAGCAGTTTGAAGATACTCCGCATACCGCACCTCACCATTCCATTGCGGTGAGCCACGCGGAGACCTGCGCCTCGCGGTGCTTTTCCGATTCAGCGGTATAGGGCGCAAGCGTCAGCTCCCCGACCGCCTTGCCGTCCGAGATGTAGATGATCCTTGAGGCACGCAGTGCAGCTCTTGCATCATGCGTCACCATGAGAATGCTCTGACCGGCAGCATTGAGCGCGGTCAGCAGATCCAGCACCTCGGTTGTATTGCGCTTGTTGAGCGCGCCGGTCGGTTCATCGGCAAAGAGCAGCTCCGGCTCATGAATGATCGCTCTTGCGACGGCGCAGCGCTGCTGTTCACCGCCCGAGCACTGTGCCGGCAGATGATCCTTGATATGGGAAAGCCCCATTTGTTCGAGCAGTTCGTCGGCGCGCCGATCGGTTTCCGCGGCAGTGCGCTTGCGGTTGAGATACCCGGGCACAGTGATATTTTCGCGCAGCGTCAGATTGCTGACAAGATGCATCTGCTGAAAGATGAATCCGAAGTCGCTGCGCCGGAGCGCGGTAAGCTGTTTCTCGCTCATCGTGACGAGATCGCCGTTTTTGTAGGAGACGCTTCCGGCAGTTGCGCGGTCCATGCCGCTGAGGGCATAGAGCAGCGTGGATTTGCCCGAGCCCGAGGCACCCATAATGACGGTAAAATCGCCTTGATAGATATCGAGATCCATGCCGCTGAGAATATGAACCTGACCGCCGTTGTGTGCAAAGCTCTTGCAGAGTCCCTTTGCGGAAAGAATGGTCTGTTTTTCCTGCATGATTGATTCCTCCGATTGTTATGTCAGCATAGTGATGATCCGGATCACGAGATAATGAACCGGATAGAAGCCGTAGAAAAACCACTTGGCAAACTGCGGATGCCTGCCCTTTCTGCCGTTGTAGAGCGTTGTCATGCAGAAGTAGGCGAGCAGCATCATGGCAAGATCGAGCGCCTTATCGAGCCAGAAGCCTGCGTTGAATTCAGCACCGATGAAGCCCGTCAGCAGCCAGAGCAGCGTCAGGGAGAAATACGCCGTAAATCTCGCCTTCGGTTTTTCGCGGAAGCCATGCAGAAACAGGATAAACAGCACACCGAAGATCATCCAGTCTGAAAAGAGCAGCAGCGAAAGACCGCAGCACAAGTCGACGAGCAGCACGCGCTGCCATGTTTTGCAACTGCTCTCCCACGCCATGATGCTGAGCAGCCCGAAGAACAGCGTGAAGATGACATTGGTTGTATGCCAGCCGTACACCGGCTGAAAAACAAGCCAGTCAAAGGGCTGTGTGATCAGCGCGAAGATTCCGAGCCGGAGCGCATATTTTCTGCGGTCGCGCGTGTACTTGTAGCCGTCCGCGACGAAGAAGAACATCACCGGCGGACAGAAGATCGAAAAATGCGTGACAATGCGCATCCAGAGCGGCATCACGTTATACGGAACACCGACATCCGGCTGCTTCATGAGGATCCGCCACGCAAAGAGATGTCCCCAGAACATCAGGAAAATCGCAAGATATTTGCAGGCATCGCGGTTCAGAATCTGATATCTGCGCGGTTCGTTCATACAGTATCCCACCCTGTTTCTGCTATGATACTGTCAGTATACCACATCTGCGATTAAGAAATCTTTAAGAGCAGGGAGGTTCGTCCGGATTTATACACTGCCGTCAGATCCGCCCCGATTTTCCGGAATCCGTGGAAAAGCATAACTGCCCCTTTACTTTTCCTGTATGGATGTGGTATAATCAAAACAGATACCATACACAGCCCCTGAGAGGAGGTCTGAGGATTGATGAAGCCCAATGAATTTATGACGCCGGATGAAATTCAGCATTTATCCAGAGACAATGTGATCGAACGCGAAAAGCTGATAATCTTATCCCGTGATTATGTGATTGAACACGGTGTATTCTGGGACGATGCGGAACTTAACTGGGACGAATGCGGATACTATACGGTCGATCGTGACGGAGTTCGTTTCAGCGGACTGGCATATGAAGTATACGATCATAAAGACATGAAGTATTATCCGTTTTTTAACACGGATTTTCAGGATGGAACCCTTTTGGATTATGCATATTATGATAATGGTTTACAGGACGGCGCGGAAGTCGGGTTCTATCCCTCCGGTGCCGTGCAGAGTTATTGTGTCTATGAGAAAGGAAAACCGGCAGGAAAATCCTATGAATGGTATGAAAACGGAAGGATAAAAAAATATATTGACTGTGATCAGAACCAGCGCATCCTGTTTGATAAACAAGGGAACATTACAAAGCAGGGCAAAGCGTGAAGCAAAACACTATGGAGGGGCGATGAGATGTATATAAATCCAAAACAGCCAAAGCCCGAGCAGGAGTTCCCGTAGCTCCGGACGAATCAGCCGAAATATGTGAGAAGCAGAAAAATGACGCAAGAGGAGCTGGACAGGCTATCCAGAGACTATGTGCTTGAACATGAAGGACTGACAATCCTGTCCTGGGATTATGTTGTCGAAAACGGAAAGATGTTTGGAGAAAGTCTCTGGTGGGACCGGTCTGACGGATATTATATCTGCGATTTCAGCGGCGATGAAGAGGTTTATTTCACCGGACTGGGATACGATATATATAAAAACGGAAACATCCAGTTTTACCGGTATTATGAGAACGGATTGGAAGAAGGAATCGAAACGGAATTCTATCCATCGGGCATATTGAAAAGCTATGCTGTGATTTACAATGAGAACAGGATTGCGCTTGCATATGAATGGGACGAAAACGGGATGATAAGATTATATATCGACGGTCAGCAGGGTTTCCGCGTTGACGAAGAAGGATATATGTTAATACAGGTCAACGTGTAATTCACGCCGTCCAACCCTGAAAGTTCAGAAGTGTCTATCGTAAAGGAGAAATTACGGGGGTATTTTATGAATGGTACGAAAACGGAATGATTAAAAAGTATATTGATCGCAGACGGAAACAGAACAGGCGCATCGAGGCTGATGAGCAAGGAAATATTACAAAGCAAGGCAAAGCAAACTGACAAATGCAGTGCCATACGATAGACAGCGATTTCAGATGATTTGAAGGAGGTCAGAAAATATATGGAACCGATTGATCCGAGTAAATTTTCCCTTGACTATTTGCTTGAAAATAAAGTGATAACGATCTTATCAAAGGATTATGTGATTGAACACGGAACAGATTGGGATGAGGTTGATATTACAGAGTGCATTATGAACCGCCTAACATATTTGTGCTATCGTGATAATTGGCGCAATCCTGATTTTAGCAAACGGTTCAGCGGCGTGTTATATGAAAAATGGGATGATCTGAACCTGTGGTATTATATGCATCTTAAAGATGGTTTGAGAGACGGAATAGAAGTTCACTTCTATAAATCGGGTAAGGTCTTAAATTATAGAGTTTTGAATAATGGTAGATTAGTAGGAAAAAATTATGTATGGTATGAAAATGGAAAAATTGATGCGATTAATGATTGGGATCAACGAGAGTACGTTGAGTTTGATGAGCAAGGAAATATAACAAAGCAAGGCAAAATGGAATATTAGGGCAGGCATAAGCCCACCCCATTACACATTCAGCGCATTGCGTGTCATACGATAAATCTCCAGCCGTACAGTGGGACTGACGCACTGTGCGGCTGTTGTCATTGCAGGGCGATCAGTGATTCTCTTCTGCACAGGGCAGCGCAACGGTCACTTCCAGCCCGTTTTCGTGATTTTCAAGCGCAACGCTGCCGCCGGACTGCTCCGCGACAAATTTCACGATATACAGCCCGAGTCCTGCGCCGGATTCCGTTCCGGTGTTGCTGCCGCGGTAGAACTGATCGCAGATGAACGGCAGATCCGCATCGGGAATGCCGCCGCCGTAATCGCGGACATGCAGCAGGATAAAATCCGCATCCCGCGTGATCGTGATATCGACATCGGATTTCGCGTATTTGCGCGCATTATGAATCAGATTTTCGATCACCTGCGCAATCCGCATCGGATCGGCACAGACATCCGCAGGAAAGAGCGGCTTCGTGAAGCGGACATCCGAAAGCCCTGCGGAAAGCGAGCGAACCGTCTCCGCAGTCAGCGCACTGAGATCAAACGTCTCCGGCTGCATCCGCAGTCTCCCGAGATCGGAGAGCGCATGCAGCAGCATATCATCTGTAAGCTTTGTGATTTCATCGCATTTCTGCATCATCATATTCAGGTATTCCGCGCGCTGTGCGGCATTCTGCGCCATGCCCATGTCAAGCGCCTCTGCATAGGCACGGACAGAAGCGACCGGCGTTTTGATATCGTGTGAGAGCGACGCGATCACAGTTTTATTGTTCTCGATTGCGGCCTTTTCGCGTGCGCGTGCATTGCTGATTTCGCAGCGCATGCGGTCAAATCCCCATGTGAATTTGCCGAAGTAATTGGAGCGCTCATATTTGAGCGGCAGATCGAAATTCCCCGATGCGATTTCATCGGCAAAATGCGAGAGCTTCTCAAACGGACGCAGCACCGCAAGACAGCAATAGCCCGTCACGCCGCCGAGAAACAGCAGGCAGATACCGCACATCAGCGGAATCCGGCAGTCCTTCTGCACGGAAAGATCCTGCTGCCGGATTTCCGTCATGAGATCCGCTGTTTTCTCCGCAGCGAGCGCAGAATCGCCGCGTCCTGCAAGCTGTTC
This sequence comes from Clostridia bacterium, assembly GCA_021152595.1. Taxonomy (GTDB): domain Bacteria; phylum Bacillota; class Clostridia; order Oscillospirales; family Ruminococcaceae; genus Firm-04. The sequence goes on along the minus strand of JAGKVC010000139.1, from coordinate 1,256 downwards.
GATCTCATTGAGCGCAACGAGCATTTCGCCTTGTTCTGTATTTTGCTCCGGCGCACGCAGCAGAAAAGCCGCGCCGATGAGCAGCAGCGCAGCAGTGAGCGCAAGCAGAATCAGCTTTTTCATGTATCCGCCTCCAGCATATAGCCGAGCCGCCAGACGGTCTTGATATATTTTGGATTCGCCGGATCGTCCTCGAGCTTTTCGCGCAGCCAGCGGATATGCACGGCAAGCGTTGAGGGCTCGACCTCCGAGAATGCGCCCCAGACCTCAGAGAGCAGCTTTTCCTTTTCGATTGCGGTATTCCGGTGCTGACAGAGATACAGCAGCAGATCGAATTCGCGCTGTGCCAGATTGACGGGATTTCCGTTTTTCGTCACGCTGCGCGAAGCCTGCCGGACAGTGACATCCCCGAAGCGGATCTCATCCTGCATCTCAGAAAAGCCGTAGGTTCGGCGCATCAGGGCATGCACGCGCGCGAGCAGCTCCTTGAGCGAATAGGGCTTCGGGAGATAGTCGTCGCCGCCGATTTCGAGACCGCGGATGCGGTCGTCCTCGGCGGTGCGCGCGCTTGCAAAGATCACGGGCACACTTGATGTCTCGCGCAGTGTCCGGCAGATTTCAAAGCCGGTCGCATCGGGAAGATTGATATCGAGCAGCAGCAGATGAAATCGCTGCTTTGCGAGGTATTCATATGCCTGCTCTGCGGTTTCGGCATGCGTGACAGCATAGCCGCGGCCCTCGAGCATCTGTTTGATGATTGCAGAAAGCGCGCTGTCGTCATCGACCAGCAAGATCTGTTTCGGATTCATCATTGCATCCCCTTCGTGATAGGTTCCATGTCGTTATTATATCAGATGCAGGTCTGAAAGTCAAACGGCAGGCAGTGCCGAGCGCCGGTCAGCGCGATCGGGAGCATTCAAAGGGGGGCATGAAAAAACGGTGTCCGTTTCTGATTATATGTATGGATAATCGGGAGCTGCTGAGATTGGTGAAAAAACCGGTCTCAGCAGCTCTTGCATGATCAAATATGATATTTCATGCAAATTTTATGACATTTCGCGCAAACTTCGTAAAAAGTTGCACGCACCCGTACAACTTTCGGCTGTTTTGGCACCCCTTTATAGAAGGGCATGTTAAATTAGAAATTAGAAATGAGGAATTAGAAATGAAGGTGTCCGCTTCGCGGACGGATTTATAGATATTCATAAGAGAGATCATATTCCCCGTCCTCTTACTTGGATTTCCTTTTCTCCCTA
>JAGKVC010000138.1 GCA_021152595.1 Clostridia bacterium | reverse complement strand
AAAAATGTGTGGCTGAGGATCGTCTCCGGCGGATAGTCATACTTCTGATTGTAGAGACCGTCCACGCTCCGGAAATCCGGAATGCCGCTCTCGGTCGAGACGCCTGCGCCGCCGAAAAATACGATCGTTTTTGCCTGCTCCACTGCCTTCCGCAGATCTTCGGTTGTTGCTGTCATGATAAACGCTCCTTTCATCATTTCCGGTTACAGTGTGACCGGTATGGATTTGCGCAGCGCGACTGCATAGAGCCAGCAGCCGCAGACCGGCTTCTTCATCAGCAGGCTGAGCGCCTCTGCATAGAGCCGGATCTGCTCGGTATAGGCTTCGAGCAGCGCTGCTTCATTTTTGCCTGTGTCGGTTTTGTAATCCACGAGAACGATGCCGTCCTCCTCCTCAAATACGAGATCCATGATGCCTGTCACCATGCCGTCTGTTCCGGCGTAATCCTCGCCGAGCTGTTTCAGCGGTCCGTCAAGATTCAGGTCGCAGATCCGCACCATGAATTTCTGCTCACGCCAGATATGCAGTGCGTTCTGCATCCGCTGATACAGCTCCGAGGTGAAGAAATCCGCGATTCTGCTCTCCGCAACTGCCTCCGCCTGCCGCGCGGAAAGTCTGCCTGCTTCTCTGCACCGCGCAATCTCCGCTTGCAGATCCGCCGCAGCCGCCGCAAAATCCGCATACTGCATAAAGGTATGCACGGCGGTTCCGCGCTCCGAGCCGGTCATTCTGCTGCCCTTGCTCCGGAACTGCGGATTCTGAAGCGGTGCATCGAAATCCTCCTGCTTTGCAAGCTCCGAGACGCCGTATTTCGCGGTCAGTCCGGCAAGACGGCTGTTATATTCCCATGCGCACTGTGCGGCGATCTGTTCTGTCAGCGCAGGATCGGGCAGAAGCTCCTCCGCCGCCCGGATCGCTTCGGCTTCCTCCGCGGCTGCCGCAGGCGTCACCGTCCGGACGGCAACCGGAAGCGGCGGCAGACCGTCCGTGCCGCAGTCAATCGCAAGATCACGCCGCATCTGCTCGCAGGATGTATTCCGGATCAGCGCCATGAACAGCCAGTCCGCAAAGCTGCCTGCCCTGCCGACACGACTCGGGGAGATGCCGCCGAGCGCTGCCTGCAAATAGGCTTCCGGCGCGATATCGCTTGTGCATCTGCCGTTTGTATAGGGCAGCGGCAGGATCAGATATTCCCGCGCGCGCGTCAGTGCCACATAGAGCAGACGCATCTCCTCGCTGACCATTTCCCTGCGGTTCTTCTGATAGATCAGTGTCCACGGGAGCGACTTGCCCTTGCTGATGGTCTCCGGATCGTGAAGCTGGAAGCCGATGCCGGTCTTGCCGTGATACTGCACGGTATCCGATGCATCCTTGCTCGAGAAGCCGTGGTCGCTGTCCGCGAGAATCACAAACGGCGCTTCCAGACCTTTGGAAGCGTGGACGCTCTTGATCTGCACAACATTCTCCGTGCCTGCCGGTACACTGCCTGCGGTCAGATCCTCGCCGCGTTCCAGAATCGCATCCAGATAGCGCAGAAATGCGGAAAGTCCGCCGCCGCGGTTCTCCTCAAAGGTTTTCGCATAGCCCGTCAATGCGCGGAGATTTGCCTTTTTCTGTGCGCCGCCTGCGGACATCTGCATCATGCCGAGAAAATCCGTCTGCCGGTAAATGCGCCGGATAAGCTGCTCGGGCGTATCCATTGCCGCAAAGACACGCATCGCATCGAGAAATTCGGTCAGCACGCGGCATTTTTCAGTCAGCACCGGATTTTCCGCTGCAAATTTTTCATCTGCACGGATCCGGAGCATCGTCTGGAAAAGCTGCATCTGCGGCGCATACAGACGCACCTGCAAAAGCTCATCGACCGTGAATCCGAACATCGGGGAGAGCATCGCAGAGGCGACCGGCACCTCCGGAATCGGATTGTCAATCGCACGCAGCAGGTCGATCAGCAGCAGAATCTCCGGCGATTGCAGATAGTCCTCGCGCTCGGCACCGGTCACCGGAATACCGGCTGCCTCCAGTGCCGCCGCATAAACCGGCATGCGCGTTTTATACCGCATCAGGATCAGGAAATCGCGCGGCTCACACGGACGCGGCTCGCCGTCTGCACCCCGTACAGGCGTCCCGTGCGCCAGATGCCACGCAATCCGCTCCGCGATGACGGCAGGCTCGGTGCGCTCCTCCTCACCGGTCTGCGGCAGAAGCATGACCTCGGCGGGGCGGCGGTGTTCAAAATAGCTCGCGCCCTGTACAAGCGCCTGTCTGCTGTCATAACTGATCTCGCCGACCTGCTCGGACATCATCTGTGCAAAAATATGGTTGATCACCGTGACGACCTCCTCCGCGCTGCGGAAATTGCGGTTGAGGTTGATGCAGGTATTCTCCGTGAGCTGCGGCGTCTGATACGCTGCGCCCTCCTGCATTGCACGGTAGAAGTTTTCGGGGTTTGCATTGCGGAAGCGGTAAATGCACTGCTTGCTGTCGCCGACAACAAACAGATTCGAGCCGTAATGCGCCGCGCTGCCGCCGCGTGAGAGCATCCGGAAAATGAGATCCTGCGTATTATCCGCATCCTGAAATTCGTCGATCATGATGCAGACATACTGCGCCGAAAGCTGCTCTGCAAGCTCGGTTCTGCGGATCGTGCCGTCCGGCAGACGCTCCGCAAGCAAGGAGAGTGCAAGCGTCATTGCATCATTGAATGTGACGCCGTTTCGTTCGCGCTTGCGCTGCGTATAGGCTGCATCCAGCTCCGCGACAAGCGGAGAGAGCAGTCTCAGCAATTCGGCGTGACGGCTGATATCCTGCTCCGCAAACAGCAGCGGCACAGCCCACGTCTTAACGAGCTTGTCAAGCTGCTTTTTCGCGGAATTGCGCAGCGCCTTGACAGTCTCCTTTTCGGTATTGAAATCGCCGTCTTTTTTCGCGGTGATCCGCAGCGTGCCGAACTGTACCGCCTTCATCTTCCGGCTCAGCTCCGCACAGTCGCCCTGTGCGCAGGCTTCGATCTCCGCAAGCGCATCGCCGATCATGGCAAACGCTTCCTTCAGAATGCCCTCCGGCGACGCATATTTCTCCGCACATGCAGCGAGGAGCGTCTGCCCGAAGGGTTCATTTTCCGTCAGCGCATGCAGCGAAATCAAAAGCCGTTCCAGCGGCGTATCATCCTGTCCGCAGAATGCATCAAAGAGGAGCTTCTGCTGCTGCCGGACTGTCTCATCCGCCGCCGCACGCGCGCTGAGATTCTCCATGATCTCCGCTGCCGCCTGCGAACGCAGTTCATCCGCCTCGCTCTGCTCCATGATCCGGAAATTCGCCGAGAGATCAAGCTGCGCAAAATGCTCACGGAGCAGCCGCAGGCAAAAGCTGTGAATCGTCGAAATGCTCGCGCTTTGCAGCATGATCTGCTGCTGCCGGAGCCATGCATTCTCCGGATCTGCGAGAATCTTCTGCGAGAGCGCACGGTTCAGACGCGCACGCACCTCGCCTGCTGCGTCATTTGTAAAGGTCACGACGACCATTTTCTCCGCCGGATACGCCTGATCCTCCAGCAGACGGATCAGGCGCTCGACCAGCACCGAGGTCTTGCCGCTTCCGGCTGCCGCACTGACGACAACCGATGCGCCGCGCGCCAGAATCGCCGCTTCCTGTTCGGGTGTCCACCTGCTCATGACCGTCTGCCCCCTTTCTTTTTCTTCTTTTCCGCTTCGGCGGCCGCCGCAGGATCAAGAATGCCCTGCATCTCTTTTTTTCCGGCTGTCATATCCAGCTTCCGGATGCGGTCGCTGTCATCCGCCGTGATGCCGCACATGCTGCGGTATTTGCAGTATGCACATGCATCCAGACCGCTTCCGTGCAGCGGCCGCGGCTCGACATCGCCCCCGAGATATGCCTCCGCACATTCGCCGACCAGCTTCTCGACATATCCGCGCAGCCGCCCGAGCTGCTCCGGCGTAAAGACCTGCGAATCCTTCGTCAGCGTCAGCTCGCCGGATGCCGCCGTCGCCTTTTCATCGAGCCTTGCCGGAATATAGACGCCTGCAAGCGCCTCCTCCATTTTTGTCAGGATATCCGTATCGCGCAGGACGGTTCCGCTCATGCAGAAATATTCCCGGAGATAATCCGCGGTATCCTTCATATTCTCACGGTCCTGCGGTGCCGGAGAACTCGCCGGCATATACAGTACACCGGCAGGCTTTGCATCCGGATAGACAGCAGGATCATCCAGCACTGCAAACAGATACAGCAGCATTTGCAGATTGAGTCCGTAATAGACATTTGCGAGCTTGAATTCCTTTTTATGCACGCCGGTCTTGTAATCGACAATGCGGAGATACTGCTCGCCGGACTGCGCATCGCCGGTGATATCCACGCGGTCGATCTTGCCGTGCAGATAGAGCGTAACGCCGCCCGGAAGCGTCAATGTATAGGGCGCGGTGCCTGCCTCATCCCCGAGCTGCCCGATCGTCAGCTCACAGGCATCCGTCGTGAACTGCGACTGCCGCATCTCATCCTGCGTGTGGCGGAGCAGCGCGTAAAGTCTGCCCGTGATCCGCTGAAACTGCTGCAAAAAACGCTCCGGACGGTTCTCTCTGCCGCCCAGCTCATGCTCCATGAAATCATCGGTGCAGCGCTTCGCATGCGCGCGCAGATCATCCGGCGTCATGGCAAGAAAATCATCGCGGTCGGGATGCTCGCGGAACAGCCGCTCCATGCAGTCATGAACCATATTGCCGACATTCAATGAACTGAGATTGCGCTTTTCCGGCCGGTAGAGCTTGAGATTATCCTTGCAGAAGCTCATGAACGGACACAGCATTTTGTTCTCGATCTGTGTCGCGGACATATAGAGCTTTTCGCCGCTGAGCTTCCGCAGCAGCTTCGGCTCCTGCACATGCAGCCGCGAAAGATCCGCTCTCCGGCGCAGACGCTCCATACGCGCAGCCTCCTCCGGAATTGCGCTGAGCATTGCGCGGACCGATGCGCGTTCAGTCTGCGAGATCTCGTAGTCCTCGACAAAGCTGTAATACGCTGCGGCGCGCGTCGAGACATAGAATCCGGCACCCATATTCGCTGCATAGACAAAGTGCGGCGGTCTTGCCGTCAGCGGAAGCAGACTGCGCACCTCCTCCAGCAGCGGCGAGGGAATCAGATGCTTTCCCTCCTCCGTCGCAAGCGGATAGCAGAGCCAGAGCTTCTCTGAGGCTGCGGACAAGGTCTTGTAGACGATCAGGCGCTCATCCGCGCAGAGATCCCGGACGGAACGCGAAAGCTCAACCTCATGCGCTTCGAGAATCGCGCGCTCCTGCTCCGAGAAAAATCCTGTATCCTGAATATCCGCAGGGAACTGTCCCTCGTTCACGCCCATGACAAAGACTGCCTTCGGGGCATCATAGCGCGCGGCGGCGGCACTCTGCACCGTCACGGCATCAAGCGTCTGCGGCGGAACGGGAAGCTGATTGTTCCGCAGGACAGTCGTCACAAGATCCAGCAGCTCGGGCGGTGTCATGGCAGTATGCTCCAGTGCAAGATACAGCGCATCGAGGATCTCCGTCAGATCCTTCCAGAGACGGCGCATCGCTCTTCCGCCGGAGACATCGCCGCAGTCATGCAGCGCCTTTGCCGTCCGGACAACCGCCTTCGGGATCTCCAGCTCCTCCATGCAGGTATAAAGCGCATCGCAGAGCTGCGCGCCGGTCACGGTCTGCCCCTCCTTCGGTATGCTCGCAAAATGCATCTTCCGGATCGGCTGCATGATCTTTGCGCGGAGCTGCTCCATCTCCTGCTTCGGATCCATCTCCTCCGGGAACGGCTGCTCCCATCCCCTGCCCTCGATATCCCAGATATATGCAAAATCCTCGAGCTTCGCCGCTTCCGTCGATTCCAGCGGAATCAGTCCGGTTTTCAGCAGCATCAGAATCTGCTCAGTCGTCGTGCGGTGCATCAGGGAGAGCAGACAGACAGGCAGCTTCATCACCGCCGTATGCAGCACGCTCCGGCGCAGATCCATGAAATACGGGATGCCGTAGCGCTCAAAAGCCGCCTCGAGCAGGGAGCCGTAACCGCCGATATCGTGCATCACGACCATGATATCCGCGGCACGCATTTCACCGCGCATCAGGAGCTGCCGGATCTGGGCGGCGACATATTCCGCTTCGAGTGTCATATCACGCGCCTCGCAGACTGTCACCGCAGCGCTTTCCGCAAAGGGCTTCTGGTGCAGCGCGTAGATATATCTGCTCAGATGCGCAAGCGACCGCTCCTTGAATCGGTATTGCTCCGTCAGAAGGATCTGCTCCGTTTCCACGCCGAATGACGCAGCTTTTCTCCGCAGTCTGCGCGCTGTCTGATTGACGGCATCAAACCGCGTGAAATCAGGCGCGTCGATGTCATCCGAACGCAGTGCGATCCAGACCTCCTCCGCATCGCGCAGCATGACCTCGAGCATCAGATACTGATCACCCGTGAAGGATTCAAATTCATCGAGGAAAATATGGCTGCCGCGCAGATACCGGCTGCCGTCCGCCGCTGCCGCAGCATGCACCGGATCACGCAGCGCATCCCGCATGCCGCGCGCTTGCAGTTCATTCAGATAATCTGCGTAGATACGGGAAATATCATAGAGCTTTGCCGCGAGAACCGCGTTCTGCTGCTCGGTATCTGCGGCTGCCTGAAACAGCGCCTCCGGCTCGCTGCCCGACTGCATCAGCTCATCAAGCTGCGCGAGCATCTCCGGCAGAAATGAGGGCTTTTCCGCCTGCATGCCGTAAAACGGGAGCGCATTCGCCTTTGCGAGCTTCCGCAGCAGCCCGTGCAGAATTACGGTCTTGGTGACGGAATCGGCTGCATCACGCGGAACGGCGGCGATCTCCGAGAGAATCTCCTCGGTCAGCATCTTGAAGCTGCCTGTATGCAGCAGATTGAATCCGACCGCCCCGAGCGCCGGATACAGCCGCTTATCATAGGTATATGTAAAGGGCTCCGGCACAAGTGTCCGGACGTTTTTTCCGGCTTCTGCCGCCGCGCGGATCTGCCCGATCAGGTATTCTGATTTTCCGCAGCCTGCGCCGCCGAGTATCAGATGCAGCATATCATTATCCCCCTTGTAAAGCAGGTTTTGAGTTGGTATTATTATATCACATTGCATATCAAAACGCAAGCCGCAGCATCGCCGCGGTCTTATACATCGACGATCTCGACAATGTATTCATAGAGTGGGTGAGCAACAACACTGTTCTGAGGGACAAGAGAATGGGCTGTACCGAGAGGGGGCTTATGTTACACCGGTATCTATGGCTGATGACTGGAACTTCTCAATCAGAGGTCTGGCAGCGATCATGCCCGACGGCGTTACCAAAATCTCAGGTGCGCTCAGAAGGCTGGAAATGTTAGGATATATCGTAATTGTCCTGTTCTTGATAGGGAAAGATCAAAAAGTGTTACTTCATATAGAATCGCTATACTCTAAGGTTGCATATAAGAAAAACTTATCATAAATCCCCGAGATCCAGATTGATTTATCTATAAAACTGTGCTAAACTATAATTACCAAATAAATCACGGAGGTAATCACTATGGCTAATATCCTTATCGTTTACTATTCCCGCAAGGGCGAAAACTACTGGAACGGCGGTCTGAAAACGATCGCAAAGGGCAACACCGAGCGAGTTGCTGAGTTCATTCAGAAGGCAGTGGGCGGTGATCTTTTCGAGGTCGATACCGTAAAACCCTATTCCGAAAGCTATATGACCTGCATCGAGGAGGCAAAGCAGGAGCTTCGTGCAAAGGCTCGCCCTGAGATCAAGGCTTATCCTGAAAACTTTGATGACTACGACACGATCTTTGTGGGCTTCCCCAACTGGTGGGGAACGATGCCGATGTGTATGTTTACCCTTCTTGAAAAGTATGATCTCTCGGGTAAGACGATAATCCCGTTCTGCACCAACGAGGGCAGCGGTATGGGTTCGAGTGAGCGTGATCTGAAAAACCTCTGCAAGGGTGCAACTGTCAAGGCAGGGCTTTCGGTTCACGGTGCCGAGTCTGCCGAGTCCGAGAGCAAGGTCGCTGCATGGGCAAAGAAAAGCGTATGACAGATAAGGAACAGATCATTCAGCTTTACAAGAAAATGTACTCTGCAATGGTGAACAAGGACAAGGCAGAGCTTGAGCGTGTCCACGATGACAGCTTTGTGCTTGTTCACATGACTGGTATGCGGCAGCCGAAAGATGTCTATATCAGCTCGATCATGGACGGAACGCTGAATTACTTTTCTGCCGAACATGAGGATATGCAGGTGGAAGTCAAGGGTGATACTGCTGTACTGGTAGGCAGAAGCCGTGTTACTGCGGCGGTTTTCGGCGGCGGAAAACATACATGGCGGTTACAGCTTCGGTTTCAGCTTGTAAAGAAAAACGGCGAATGGCGCTTTGCTTTAGCGAGCGCCTCGACCTATTGAGGTGATATGATGCTAAAACAGATACGCTATTTTCAGTCGGTGGTGCGTTTAGGCAGCTTCACCGCCGCCGCCGAGGAGCATTTTATCTCACAGTCGGCAATTTCACAACAGATCAAGGCACTGGAGGAAGAACTTGGCGTGACGCTGCTTGAACGTAAAAAGCGCAGCTTCACGCTGACTACCGCAGGGGAATATTTCTACAAGAAAAGCCTTGTACTTGTAGCGGATTATGATAATATGGTGCGTGAGCTGCAAAAGGTTTCGGGCAATCACGGCGAGTTGCTGAAAGTCGGGTTGCTCAAAGGCTACAGCGGCAAGGAGTTCAACAGCGCTGTTTCTGAATTTACGGTGCAGTATCCCGATGTAACGGTAGAGGTCACGCACGGAAACCACGATGCACTTTACGCACTCCTGCGGAACGGTGAGCTTGATATTGTCCTCAACGATCAGCGCAGAGCGTTCTCGGACGAGTATGTGAACATCGTGCTTGACATTCGGGAGTATTACGCTGAAATATCGGCAAATTCGCCCATTGCACAGCTTGATGAGGTCGAAATCAGTGACCTGAAAAATACGCCGCTGATTTTGCTTTCCTCGCCGGATCAGCAGGAAACGGAGCGCAGCTTTTATGCGAATGATCTCGGTTTTCAGAGCGGGATCTACTTCACGGAATACATCGACGATGCATTGATGCAGGTCATTCAGGGCAAGGGCTTTATGCCCATAGAGGGCAGCGGCGATGCAGTGCAGACTACCACGAAAGCGGTCAGACTCCTGCGAAACGGCAAGCCGATCATCAGGCGGTATTGTGCGTTTATGAGGGCTGACAATCCCCAAAAACACAGCAGTGAATTTATAGAAATATTGAAAAAACAGTTCTGAGAATCAGGAGGATATGATATGGAATACGAGAAGGGTTATGTATATGACCTGATGGATCAGGGCGGTCCGACAAAAGTGACTGAGCCGTACTTCAAAGAAGCAGTTGATGAAATGATGCGGGCAAGAACGCTTTGTGCAAAGGCAAATGCCGTTCTTCCCGATGATCCGTCCTATGTCGGCTATCTTGAGGAGCTGTTCGGGCGCAAGCTCGATGATGTCAGGATCCTGACGCCGTTTACCTGTGATTTCGGCAACCGTGTTACATTCGGCAAGGGCGTGTTTATCAATCACTCCGCGATTCTTTCTGCATCCGGCGGCATTGAATTTGAGGACGGCGTGATGGCTGCTCCAGGGCTTCGGATCGCAACGATCAACCACGATATGTACGACCGCCACACCACTTACACCTACGGCAAAGTTCTCGTGAAGAAGCATGCGTGGCTCGGTATGGGCTGCACGATCTGTCCGGGTGTGACCGTCGGCAAGTATGCTGTTGTTGCGGCAGGCGCAGTTGTCACAAAGGATGTTCCCGATTATGCCGTTGTCGGCGGTGTTCCGGCTAAGGTGATCAAAATGCTGGATCCGGCACAGATGAAGGACTGAGGAGTGATATGTATGAAGCATAAAATAGCTGTAATCGTTTCAGCACTGTTCATGGCTCTTACTATGACTGCATGCGGTTCGTCTGAACCTGCCTCTGCCCCAAGTGTTGCGGAAAACGATAAGGCAGCAGTGCAGGAAAAACTGAACAAACAGGATAGCAATACCGAAACAACTGCTGAGAAAACAGAGGACACTTCCGCAGTAAGCGAAGTTGTTCCCGAAGCAGTCACAGATGCAGCACCATCGAAAAACGAGCCTGCGTCTGACGGCAATCATATCCTTGTTGCGTACTTTTCCCGTGCCGATGAAAACTACAATGTCGGAACGATAGACAAGGGCAATACACAGATCGTTGCAGAGTATATCGAAAGTGAAGTCGGCGCAGACAGCTTTCATATCGAGACAGTCACGCCCTATCCTGCGGACTATGATGACTGCTGCGACGTGGCAAAGCAGGAGCTTGCAGACAAAGCCCGTCCCGAACTGAGCGGAACTGTTGATAATATGGAGCAGTATGACATCGTGTTCCTCGGCTATCCGATCTGGTGGGGCGATATGCCGATGGCAGTCTATACCTTTATGGACAGCTATGACTTTTCTGACAAGGTAGTGATACCGTTCAACACCCATGAGGGCAGCGGTCAGGCAAATACCGTCGCAACGATCAAAGGCATCTGCGAGGGTGCAGATGTGATGAGCGGTTTTTCCGTGCGCGGTTCCGTCGCACAGAATGACGGTGCAAGTGCGAGGACGATCGTGCAGAACTGGCTGGATACCAATCATTTCGCTGCGATTGCAGCCAAGAAAACGGTTCGTTATACAGCGCAGGATGTACGCAGTTTGCAGCAATTCCTGCTGATAAAATCGACCGGTGAAGACCTCAGCGGCAAGTCCTGTGACCTGAACAATGACGGTAAATGGAGCGCCGTTGATCTGACATTGATGAAACGGAAAATTCTGCAATCGCAGGAGGTGGATGCGGTGAGCTCGGCAACAATCACAGCGGATGAACGCGAAATTCTTGAAACGTATGGGAAATTCGAGCAGGCAATGATCGACAAGGACATCGACACGCTGAATGCGCTTGTCACTGAGGACAAAACCTTTACGCATATGTCCGGCAAAACGCAGACCAAAGAGGAATTTTTCGGAGAGATCGCTGACGGTACACTGAATTATTATGCCTGCAAGCTGAATGATCCGGTCGTTACCGTGGACGGCGACACTGCCACACTGACCGGCAGTACAACACTCGAAGCGAAGGTCTACGGTTCGTCCGGAACATGGACACTGACAACAAATCAGAAGTTCGTCAAGCTGGACGGAGCGTGGAAGCTGAGCAATTAACCCGGAAACGGTATCCTCGTCAACCGGATCGCGGCAGGGATATTCCTGAGCTTCGGGCTGATACCCGATCCTGTGCCGATATTCGGATATTCCGGCACTCCCGAAACGGGAATGAACAGCAAGACAATATCCCGCATACCGTCCAATATCGTGAAAACAGATCCGGCGGCAGAGCTGTAGCCTAATATTGGCATTTCGGTCACGCTCCTCGCCCTCTGTGGACATCATCATTTCAAGGAAATACGCCTTCGCCTGTTCGTAGTCTGTCCAGACCTCACGCCTGCCGTTGCAGACGGTCGTGACCTTGCGTGATCTCGGCATAGCCAATTCGGGCATTGCTAACATATCCTGCACCTTCAATTTCATAGTAACCTTATTATAGCCTATTCCATTTTCAGAGTCCAGCCCTGCGTAATAATTGTAATAATTCTTGTGCAGGGCGAGCAAATGAAGAAAAATCCCCGGTACAATGCGCAGTGATTTTGATTGACTTTTTTGGTGGTATGTGCTATGATAAAAAGTGTAAGAAGCCAAAAGCAAGCAGGAGGAAGTTCGTATGAAACTGGATAAGGATCATATAAACAGTATAATTCATGGAAACAGCAGGTTTCTCTCGGCTTATTCCGATCCGGCTCCTTACTTTATGTATACTCGTAAGGGATATACCGAAGATTTCGAGAAGAAGATTATTGACATCTATTACGACAAGCTGAGATATGCTGTGCAGAATGCGGAAAAACTTGTCAACGAAATGTTCAGAGAAGAATTCTACGATTTTTACGGAGTTGATAAAAACGCTGTATCTTCTCCTGAACAAATGAAATCTGAATTAGTTTTCGACTCTTTTACCATGGATATTGATGATATGTCTATAGCTGTTTATTTTTCAAATAAGAGCTTTATGTTTGGACATTTTATTGACGCACGCTGGGATGCTGACTGGAACTTCAGGTGTTACTGGATAGATTAAAAATACGGATAGCCGTTGCATAAATGGCTGTCCGTGTTTTGCACTCCGTATCGTTGTAACGGATATTGAGGGGTCACGGAGGACATAGCCCTTTCCTTATGCTATGATTATATCGGTCCTGAATCTCCTGTATCACAGTCGCACCGTCCTTGAAGCTGAACATTTACGATTATGCACCAAGTTTTCATGTTCTGCCCGGTGTATTATTTCTGATTACATCGAGGGAAACTGAGCATTCCCTGAAAGTTCGCGCGCAACGTGGAAAGAATGCACCACTTTCTGTGGCTTGCTATTCCGAGAAACACCAAAGTATGACCACACTATGAGATTTATCATTTCTTTTTGCATCGGCATAACCTCTCTGTACTGAAGCCGTAAAGGGGCTGTCCGAGCATACCGTCCGCAAGCTGGTAACACAGGGAAAGGTGCATTACATCCGCATATGTTCCGTCATCAAAGGTACCGGATTCTTTTGAAAAGTGCGTTTTTGTACGATTCGGCATTGAATTTTTCCGCAGTATATGTTATAACCGGGCAGTGCACGGCTCCATTTTTTCTCCCCGTCAGTTTCTCTGTGTCCTTTTTTTCATCCGCTCCCATTGCGTTTTCTTCCATAATATGTTATTAAAAAGTCGCTATGTCGCCACTCTGCATATTCCAGAGGAAATCACGTAGAATCGCACAATACAGCGCATCACAGCAAATCTGCCCAGCGTAATCCGGTGCAATTTGTTGTAACCCAGTTGACCATTAGTTGTCCAAATTAGAATAA
>JAGKVC010000008.1 GCA_021152595.1 Clostridia bacterium | reverse complement strand
AACTTCAATTTCAAACTGCCTATAAAATAATCGCATGCCAATATTATTGAGTGGTATCAGCTGCTAATTACTTTGAAACAGGTCTATTTTTCCGGATTGCACCAAGCAAATAAAAGCAACCGGTTTTTCAGAGCACCGCATAAGCTGGTCATTTTTGTCAAGAATGAATGAGTTTGGGAATCGCCCAAGGATGCAGCGGAGCGCCCAAGTCAGTATTGATCGGCCGGAAACGGGCGTGCAATACTGATATTGGGTTAGAGTATCAATAAGTTTCTGATCGCAGCCCTTTGAGGCTTTTCTAGGCAGTAACATGATTGAAAAAGAAAGATGCCTTTTCTGTTTTCACTTGATGATCACCTTCTTTTTCAACACGATAGACGAAACGGGAGCCGACGAAAAGTTGGTTCCCGTTTTCATTTGATTACGCATTCATGATCTTTCAATACAGCTCATCCAAAGTCAAAAGCGTGACCTCTCCGCGTTTGCCGCATTCGAGCAGCGGTTCCGTGAAGCCGCCGAGCGCGAAAATATAATAATGATACTTGCTGCCCTTGCCGAATACGTTTGCATAATGTCGGAGCAGATCGAGCTCATCTGTGCCGATCTTCTCGTTGCGGTATTTGCACGAGCCGATCAGATATTCGCTGCTTTCGGTTTGGCTGCCGACGATGTCGATTTGCACTTCTTTCCGTGCCGCATTATCTGTTCCCCACCACTGTCCGATGTCAGAAAGCTCAATCGGAAGATTGTCTGCATAATACAGTAAATATTCTTTGCACATCTCCTCAAACGCAAGTCCCATGTGATCATGCAGGTGGGCCTTGACTGCGCGCTCGTATACATTTGCAATTCTGCCGGAGCTGATTGCTGTCATATTACGCGGCACGAACCGATACCAGAACCTGAAAAACTGATCTTTGATCGTGTAGATTGTCTTGCGTCCCGGCTTTTCGGTCAGGGGCGTTTCCTTTTGCAGAATGCCGAGCTCCAGGAGAACGTTCAGATATTTTGCGCATTTGGCGGATTCGATGCCAACCTTTGTGGCAATCTCATTTGCGCGGGATGCACCGCCTGCAATCGCCGTGATGATCGAATTATACACAGCCGGTTCACGCAGCTCCTGCTTCAAAAGATTCTCCGGTTCCTCAAACAGATATGCTGACGGCTCGAAGAAGTTTTCCAGCAGTGCAGTATCAATGTCGCCGCGCACGCCGAGCTTGTTGATATAATGCGGAATGCCGCCGGTGATCCCGTAGATCAGCGAAAGCTGTTCCGGTGTCATGTCAGGATGAAACGCCGCGATCTCACGATAGTGCAGCGCTTCCAGTTTGAATTGCGCCGTGCGCCGACCGTACAGCGGACTCTCGTAGCCGAGCACCTGCTTTTCCATGAAACTCATGGATGAACCGCAGAGGATCAGAAACAGCTGCGAGTTTTGCCATGTGTGGTCGATGATATGCTGCAAGCGCGATGAAAATGATTTGTATGCTTTGGCAAGATACGGGTATTCGTCGATCACGAAAATGATCCGCTGCGATTCTGCCAGCCGCGTGATCTCCTGTAAGGCGGCGTCAAAGCTCGGATAGACCGGAGCATCGTTTCCGGCTAGATCCGGATGCTGGTACGCAAAGATTGCAGCAGAAAGACTTTCGAGATTCTCCTGCGAAGTGGCATTCAGCGCAGAAAAGAAAATGACCGGCTTATCCTTGCAGAATTCTTTGATGAGCGCAGTCTTGCCGACACGTCTGCGGCCGTAGATGACAACGCATTCAAAACCGCTGTCTGCATAACGGTGATTCAGTTTTTGCAGTTCTTGTTCACGGCAATAGAACATGATGCGCACTCCTTCCGTATATTATGATCTAGTGAATTACGAGTTAGTAACTTGTGAGTATATTATATCTCATTCTCGCGGAAATGTCAATAGGAAATATCCGACCGAAACGATTCTGCGTTTTCTCTCTACAAAAAGGATGTGCAGAAAAATACACATCCTGCAATTTGCCTCTTGACAGCAGAACGAATGTTTGATATAATATGATATACATATACCAAGAACAGATGTTCTTCTCTATATTATGAGAACCGAAAAGTGCACGAAGGGTGCACGGTTCAATCGAAATGAGCATGTCTCGCAAATACATATTCGATTACTATTCGTTCAAATCGTTTCGATTTTTTCTTGCGGCTTTTTCAAAATCGTTTCCATTTTATTGAGAAGTATGATGCAGTCACCAGCTCATATCACAAAGAACGCTGTGAAAAATGTGTGAAAACGCTCAAAAAGTGCCCCAATAGATAGGTGCTACCCAATATCCGTTTCGACAACCCGATTCGGGTTATCAAAACAGGAGCATTTCACATTCGTTTCATTTCATGGGCAAAGTCTGCGACCTTGACGGCAGGCACATGACAGTTTCCGAAATATTTATTTCACGCTGTCATGCTTCTTGCTCCGCAATCTGGAGATTTCCCGAACCCTTCACGCGATTTCTTTAAGGAGGTGATGCCGATGTAGACGAAAAAATATTTACGACATGAGGAAACACAGACGACGGGAAGGAGTGAATGCCATTGAGTGAACAGCAGCAGGTCAATGCTGCCAACGATGCTCCGGAGTGGACAATCAGCGAAAAAGCAATTCATGAGGTTTTGTTCTGCAAAGCATTTCTGGAGCGGCATCCGATGAAGTGTATCAACGGACGGTTCTATGACATTGACGGATTGGTTCAGGACGATACGATCAGATCGGAAATTGCCGGAATGCTGACGCCGTATTATGTAACACAGATCTCACGGAAGGTACGCGATGTGTTCGAGACAATGAAGATGGTTTGTTTCAGCGAACCCCTCATTTCTCACTCATGAATATTTCGTAAATACGCTGTTTTCCTGTATTGGGAGAACAGCGTGTTTTATTGCCAAATGGGCTTCGGACACTATAGAATATATCCCGCAGTTTCACTTGACACGCCCCAAAATCTGTGCTATAATGGGCACAGTGAGCAGGAACTGTGCAGCACGCCGCGTCACACCGGCACAGATTCTGTTATGCGCTTCAATGCCTCCGTAACTCAATTGCCAGAGAGCAGGACTTATCATCCTGTTGATGCGAGTTCAAATCTCGCCGGAGGCTTTTACGATCTGGGCGTCCAAGCGGCGGCTACATATCAGGTTAAGCGGATTGATTCTGATTTCTTCAGCGATGATGTATAAATAATAAAACGGGAACCGACACGCAGCCGGTTCCCGTTTTACACCGCAGAGCATTCCCTAACATACATCACCGGTTTACTTGACAATTCCCGGGCGCTGTGCTATAATGGGTACAACATTCGGAAACCGTGAAACAAGCTGCATGATTGCGGACGCGCAGGATCATATCAGTTCGGTTTCCGGCGTGTGCTTCTATGCCTCCGTAACTCAACTGCCAGAGAGCAGGACTTCAAATCCTGTTGATGCGAGTTCAAATCTCGCCGGGGGCTTCTTTTGTTCACACAAATCTGACGTTCAGGTAGCCGTTACGAATAAGCTGAGCCGGTGATTTTCCGGCTCAGCTTTTCTCATGTGATCAGGGCGCCCCGATTCAGGGCGTCATCATTTTTTCAATTATCGCAAGCAGCGCAGCTTCAAAGTCTTTGTTCTGCTGCTGCGTCCGTTTCGCCGGACCTTTCATCCGCCCGCCGGAGCGTCGGTATTTCGCGGATGCTGCACGTAATTCCAATAGTCCGAAAATATTGTCTTCGATAAATTCTTTGCCGTCCGGATTCAGCACACGCGCATTCCGGCTCAGGCACATTGCCGCAAGCCCGTAATCCTGCGTGATAACCAGATCACCGGTCTGAACCAGATTCACAAGCCGGAAGTCGGCGCTGTCTGCGCCCTTGTCCACGATGATCGTTTCAGCGCCGTCATGCTCGATCCGGTGCGCGGTGTCGCAGATGATCGTGCAGCCGATGCCGTATTGTCTCGCAATCCGGACGGTGATGCCGGTCACCGGACAGCCGTCTGCGTCAATCAGAATATGCATATTGATTCTCTGCCTCATCTTCTCTTGTCTGAATTTCCCATATCAGATCAGAAAGCTCAAATTCAAAATCAAGATTTTGTTTTTCTGTCCGCTTTGCCTGCTTTTTCGCAGCGCTGAAACGATCAAGCCGGCGGCCGTTGTGATCCAGAACATAAGCGCCTTTGCTGACACATACCTGTGCCAGTTTCCTGTCATGGGTAATCACAATGTCACCGCTCTGAACCAGATTCATGATGCGGATATCAGCGCTGTCCTGCCCTTTATCGACCATGATATGATCGGCGTGCATGGGCGGAAGGATATGTGCTGTATCATATACGACCGTGCAGGGGATCTGATTGTAATACGCAATATCCGATGCAAGCGCTGTAACCGGACAACTGTCCGCGTCTATCAGTATTTTCATGGTCCGCCTCCGTTTGAACTTCGCTTTTCTTTTATCATAACATAAATCTGCCGGAAAATCAATTCCGGTCGTTACGGTTTTGCGCGCGCTGACCGGATTGCAATGAGGACGGCGGTCCGGTGAAAATGATATAGACGGGATTGCTTTTTCGCGGGCGGTGTGGTATAATGAAAGCGTCAGAAAACACGATGTACCAATCATTGCAGGAGATCAGACATCATGAAAACAAATCATTCTCAGGATACCGCTCATTTCAAACCGGTAGTCAAATGGATCATTGCATGTGCGGTGACCGGCACATTTATCGGCATTCTGGCACTGGCAGGCATCATACCCGGCGATAAACTGCTGCCGGTATGCAGAATTGTCATAAAAGCAGGCATCGGGCTGATCATTCTGATCATAGATGTTCTGTTTGTACTCGCGTTCTGCCGCCCCCGGATCAGAGACTATATTGAGAAGCATGGGAAACAGACTGACGGGGTGATTGAAGATGTAAACGAAACGGTGCGACCGGATCAGTACGGTTCTGACGAGTGGGTAAGGAAAGCGATTTTCTCTGTAACTGTGAAATATCATGCGCGCGGAAAAGAATACCGCAAGGTTTTTTCATTGCCGCACCCGACAAGCAGGCAGGCGCTCTATCCGATTTCGTTTGAGGCAGGACAGGAGATTCCGGTGAAATATCCGGAAAGATTCCCTGCGCTCGCGGAGCTGGATCCGGATGGATTGAAGCGCGTTTGGTATACCGAAAACAAAAAATCAAAGATCCCTGTTATCATGATCCCGATGATCATAACCGCTTTGTATGTCATTGCAGTCATTCTGATCTGAAAGCAGTGAACACGAATCATAAAAATGGAAAGCAGCCCCGAAGGACTGCTTTTTTCTTGTTTATCCGGTTTTTGCACCAAGCAGATCTGAGAGCAGCTTCCTTGCATCCAGAATGGTGATCAGGTTATCTTTGTCATAATCAGCGGCGAGAAAGCTCTTCTCCGTCAGCGGAATATCCGTGCAGGGATCCTCTGCGGCAATCCGGCTGAGCAGAACTGCATCCGCAGCGGAAACGTTGCCGTCACAGTTGACATCGCCCAAAAGCGGTTCCGCTGAGGGCGGCGCAGCCGTCGTCTTTTTCTCCCCCAGAATTTTAATATATCCGTTGTAGATTCCCTTTGTGAACAGATATGTCATCTGGAGTTTTCCGGCTTCATCCTTTTCCGAATTGATAAAGCAATCGCTCATAATGCCGTCATCCACATATGAAATGCCGATCGGATACATCTCGCCCTGCTCTGCATTTTCGGGGAGGGTGAAATCAATCGTGAACAGGCAGCTTTGCGGAATCTGCACGGCTTCATCGGAATAAGCATAGAAAGCAAGCTGTCCTTCTTTGACCATTGCGGAGCCTGTTGTGAAGCCGGTTGTTCCTTTGCCGGCCGTCGCAGGTTCGCCCTTTGTATTGTTTTTGACGGTCAGCCGGGTGTCATAAAAAATATGGAATTTGATGTAATTGACGGGAACTTCTGCACCGGTGATGCTGAAATAAACGCGCTGTGTCTTGCCCGGTGTATAGGAAGGCTCCAGTCCGATTTTGTCAATATAAAACATGATGCCGCCTTCATAATCTTTGGGATTTATTGGGGGCGTGTTCCAGTCGTTCGGCTGAATCCAGCGCGAACCGTCATAGCGAACCTCTTTATCATCCTGTTTGTTGCAGGGATTCTCCAATGCGCCGGAATCTTCCGTTCCCTGTGCTTCCGCAGATGCAGATGAACGGGACAGATTCTCTGCTGCGCAAACTGTTCCGCAGGTCAGCGCACATGACAGCAATGCGGCAATGATCTTTTTCAGATTCATAAAGTGCTTCCTCCGCTCCGGAATTGAGACGGATCCATAGCAGCATCAGTCTCTATCAGGGATTATAACACAGCTGCAAAGGAAAGTCAAGCGGACGGATGACGGAATACACAATCAGATTGATTCTAAATGTTGACAAAAAGCGCGAATCATACTATAATGAGAGAAACCATACTGGCGGTGCTGCTTTTCAGTCTGATGAAGTTCGCGCATTATATTGTAAATCCGGATCATGCGCTGCACTTGCTGCTCAATCCTCCGCTTTGAGGGTGATATTGCCGGAGGTCGTTGTGATTTTGAGCTGATTTGTGCCGCTGCCTGCGGTGTACTGATTGCCGTCCTTTTTCAGCGCAATGTCTGAATCAAATTTGCCGGACGTCGTTTCGGCTGTTGCCTTGAAATCTGCATTTTTCGGGACAAAGAGGCTGATATTGCCGGATGTTGCGGAGACATCCACGGAGGCAGGCATTGTCTTCAGATGCAGCGTTTCAGCGCCGCTTGTGCTTGTCACCGAAACAGAATCGCTCTGCTGCGTGCTGATATCCGTCGTGCCGGATGTTGAGTTGACGGACATGTCTTTGACCGTTTCCGCTGTGATCCGGATTTTGCCCGAGGTGCTGCCTGCTTTCAGCGATTGCGATTTGCCTTTCTGGTCAACCGTAATATCTCCGGAGGTGGAGGAGATCCGGAAACTGTCGGCGGAGCAGCCGCTGAGCTGCAATGCGCCTGAGGTGACATTTGCGCGGAAGTCCTTTGCGGAAATATCTGCCAAGCTGGTTTCGGCGGAGGTGCAGTCGCAGTTCATTGTCTCCAGCTCCATGCCTTCCGGCAGCCTGACCTCCAGCACTTTCTCTGCATCCTTCAGATTAAAGTTGATGCCGGATTTGCAGTACCGGATATGCAGTGTCGAGCCGTCCAGCCATGTCTGTACCTTCAGGTCGTCTTTGAGCGGAACATTGCAGGTTTCGGTTACGGTGATATCAGGCTGATTGTGATGGGAGACGTTTACAGTTCCGGCGGTCCAGTCGATATCCAGTTCCTTGACTGCGCTGTCAGTCGAAAAATCGCCTGCGGTGTATTGATCTGCGTGATCAAAAACGAATGCCGGATTGATGCAGCCTGCTGTGCAGAGCATTGCCGACGCGGTGAGAACCAGTGCGAGACTTTTCATTGCCTTTTTCATAGTGATTTCTCCTTTTATTTACGATTATTTACGATTATTTTTCAGGGCGCCGCATACGCCGAAAATTGCGGCGAGTACGGTGCCGGTCAGCAGGATGCACCAGCTTACGAAGCCGTTGATGCTGTCGCCGGATGCAAAGCTCAGATCAAATTTCGGAAGATACAGTCCGCTTCCGAGCATCATGCCGACAATGGTATTGCTGAAAAATCCGAACAGCGCGGACACGAGAATGCAAACTGCGGCTTTGAGCAGCCCGTTCCATTTCGGATAGCGGATCAGCAGGAAGAGCAGCCAGATCCATGCAACCGGCATGAGCGAGCAGGCAAACGCGATCCGGAAGAATCCCGAAGAGCCTGTGCGGATGCCGATCATGGTCATCATCAGAATAAAGGTCAGCGTGTCGGCGGCAAAAACAGTCAGTCCCTTCTGATTGCCGAGCAGCTTTGCGACCGGCTTCGTATGCACAATGAACGGGCTGAAAATCACGCACAGTCCGAACAGCACCGCCGGACCGGCAATCAGGAACCAGCCGCTGCCGGAATAAATGCTGCATACGCCGAGCAGCCCGAGCAGGCTCGCCGTAAAGGCACCGATCGTCCACAGGAACTTGTTTTCCGGTACCATCAGCGGTACGACGATCAGGGATGCCGGAATAAACATCGCTGCCAGTACGATGAAGAACCATGTCAGACCGGCGCCGGATGCAAGATTGACAATCAGGCAGATCAGAATCGGGAGCGCAAAGATGCCGCCGATGATGCTGCCTGCAACGGCGCTGCGCCGTTTGAAGAATTTTGCCTGTGTGTCCAGTACGCGGCTGCGTTCCGCGTAGATTTCCTGATCGAGTATCGGATCTGCGGAGCTCATTTCGCCAAGGATTGATGCACAGGCATTGCATTCGCGGATATGTTCTTCCACGGCATGTGCGCTGGACGGGGAGCAGACCTGATCGACATACAGCGGAAGCAGATCGCGGATCATTTCGCAGTTATATTTCATGTGATTCCATCCTTTCTTTCAGTTTCAGGCGTGCGCGATGATAGGTGACTCTCGCCCAGTTCTCGGTCTTTCCGAAGATTTTTCCGATCTGTGCAAAGGAAAGTTCACCGAATACACGGAGCGAAAAAACTTCTTTATACGGTTCTTCCATTTCATGCAGAAGCATGTGGATCCGGAATGATGTCTCTGAATCAATCGTGCTTTGTTCGATATCGGTGCTGCTGTCAGCAAAGGTCTCATCAAGCTCGCCCTGATTCCGCGATGCTTTGCGCGTGCCGTCTATAAATATATTTTTTGCAATCGCGCACAGCCACGAATAGCATTCCGATTCGCCGCGGAATTCCTGCTTGGTCGAGATCGCCCGAAAGAAGGTTTCCTGCGTGATCTCGCTGGCGGCATCTTCGTTTTTTGCCAGCGTCATCACATAGGAGTAGACCTTCATATAGCAGGAATGATACAGCTTTTCGGCAGTTTCCTTGTCCAATCACCGCACCTCCTTTCGTAATATAATAGTGTGGGATTCGCACAGAAGCTTCGGCGGAAAGCCTAGCGGTTTGAGTTCCGTTTTTTTGGCTTTCTGTAGGTTAGACGGATTCGGTACTGTTTCGTTACAAGAAATTTGAAAAAAAATTTTTGCCGCTGTGCAGACAGCAATCCGGCAGGAAAATGCGCCCCGTTCGGGGATCGGAGGATCGCTGTTATATTACACCTTCGTCTTTACTGCATACCGGAATTATAGCACGGCAGGGACAGAAAGTCAATCGCTTTGCTTTGTGCGGAAGAAGACTGCGGACAAAGCAGCGGAAATCGTCCGCGGATTCGGCATCCGGACAAAATGTCTTCAACAAACTGTACAGCTTGGTTGTGCAGTTTGTATATTTATGCATAATATCCGACGATTATACATTGTTTTATTCGCTTACAAAAGAGTTGTACGGCTTGGCACCACGCGGCAAATCTTGATTTTTTTAGCGGAATATGATATAATAAATGTGCAATATTATTTGCATAACATAACTGAAAGGACGGGATTATTATGCGTAAACTGAAATTGCTTGCATTGACAAGTGCGGCTTGCATCGCCCTGACCGGCATGCAGACTGCGCTGCCGGATACCGTGCTGATGAAGCCGTATCCTGTCTATGCGGCAGAGGAAACACCGGAGGAGCTTGTATCGGGCATCTTCAAGTACACAGTCTCCGACGGCACGGTCACGATCACCGGCTTGACAGAAAGTCCGGAGGGTGTCCTGACCATACCGGGAACGATCGACGGCAAGCCTGTGACCGCAATCGGAAACGCGGCGTTCCGGTATAAGAGTGCGATTACATCATTCGTATTTCCGGACAGCATCACCTCGATCGGCTATTCCGCGTTTGAGAGCTGCAAGGGACTGACGGAGGCCACGCTGCCTGCAAAGCTGCAAACGATCGGACACAGCGCATTCAAAACATGCGTGAAGCTGGTCTCGGCAACATTTCCGGACACTGTCACAAAAATGGGCGGCAGTATGTTCGTGGATTGCTTTGCACTCGAGAAGGTCAAAATGTCTTCCGGCATCAAAGAGCTGCCGACCTATATGTTTCAGGACTGCCGCGCACTGACCTCAGTCACGCTCGGAGAGGGACTGGAAACGATCGGCGATCACTGCTTCTACCGCTGCTATGACCTGCCGGAGATCACGATTCCGTCCACAGTCAAAAGCATCGGCGAATACGCATTCTATATGTGCGGCAAGCTGCAAACGGTCAGACTCTCTGAGGGAATCGAGGAGATCGGTCCGAGAGCCTTTAAGGAGTGTAAGCTGCTTGCCGATATCAGCTTCCCGGAAACCCTGAAAACCATCGGCGAATATGCATTTGATGAATGTGCGGCGCTTCCGGAGGCGATCCTGCCGGATTCTCTCACAGATCTTCAGGAGGGCGCATTCAATGGATGCACAAGCATAAAGACCGCCAAAGTTCCGGAGGGCATCACTGAGCTGGAGCATGGAGTCTTCTTCAACTGCGAAAAGCTGGAGAGCGTTTCTTTGCCCTCGACGCTGACAAAAATCGATGTGTATGCATTCGGTCTTTGCAGCTCGCTGCTTTCCGTTACGATTCCTGACGGCGTTACGGATATCGAAGAAAATGCATTTTTGAGATGCCGTAAGCTCGAAAATATTACAATCCCGCCCACGGTGACACATTTCGGTACGGATGCATTTCTGGACAATGCATGGGTGAACGGGCTGCTGGAAAATGATCCGTTTGTGATTGTCAACAAAGTGCTGGTTGCTGCGAAGGGGTGCGAGGGCGAAATCACGCTCCCGAAGAATATCAATGCAATCGGCGACGGCGCATTCCGCTATGGAAATCCCGATCTGACTTCGGTCGTGATTCCGGCAAATGTCAAAACGATCGGCAAGGATGCGTTCACGATTGAATATCAGACCAATGAAGCGCTGAAATCGGTGACACTGAGCGAGGGTGTCGAAACGATCGGCAGCAAAGCGTTCCGCTCCTGCAATCAGCTCACGGAAATCTCGTTCCCGAAGAGCCTGAAGGAAATCGGCGACAGTGCATTTTCCGGATGCAGCAGCATTGAGCAGGTTACGCTCCCCGATTCGTCCTGCACGCTCGGCAGCGGTATTTTCTCTTTGTGCAAAGGGCTGAAGGATGTCACGATTCCGGCGGATTACACCGCACTTCCGGACGGCATCTTTTCTTCCTGCGAGGCACTGGAGCAGATCACGCTTCCGGCAGGCATCAAAGAGATCGGCAGCAGCGCATTTGCCGGAAGCGGTCTCAAGACACTTTCGATTCCTGCCGGTGTGGAGGAAATTCCGGATTCGCTGTTCAACAAATGCAAATCGCTGGAATCCGTCACGATTCCGGACAGTGTCAAAACAATCGGAAATGCGGCGTTTTCAAACTGTGCTGCGCTCAAGGAGCTGGATATTCCGGCGAGCGTTGTCAGAGTCGGAAAGACGTTCCTGGATAACTGCCCGTCACTCGGTCTTGTGACATTCGGAAATCCCTACTGCGTGATTCCGCATGAAAAGGATACGATCCGGACGGATTCAAGCTCTTATTCCTCACCGTATTATCTCGGCATCATCCGCGGCTATGACAATTCTACCGCATGGAAATATGCCGATATTATGATGAAGATTTCGAGACGCTCGGTGAAGTCCCTGCGGCACTGACAACAACCACTACAACCGTTACCACAACAACAGGGACTACCACCGCAACATCTTCGACCACTGCGAAGCCCACAACCACAACGGTCAGCACGACCAAAGCAACCGCGCCTGTCACGGTTATGCCGGTGGTCACCGACTACTACGACAGCACAAGCACCGACTGGTGGTATGTGCGGACAACCGGCTGGTGGGAGAATACCACATATTATTCCCCGACAGAGGAAACGACCTCCACCACCGCAAGAACCACCGTCACCTTTGAGACAACCGCGAAGACGGAATCCACTGAGCCGAATTATCACGGCGTCCTGTATTCGGTTTATAGTGTCTATAGCGCGAAAGATGACAGCACGACCGAATGCGTCCAGATCACCGGCTATACCGACGGTCTGGATTATGACCTCGTGATTCCGGAGGAGATCGAGGGCAGAAAGGTGACCTGGATCGGTCCGGGTGCATTCCGGAATTGTACGACGCTGCATTCCGTTTATATTCCGGACGGTGTTCAGATCAGAGAAAATGCATTCAACAAATGCATCAATCTGGAATCAGTCAGACTGCCGGATGATCTGGACAGACTCCGTGACGGCACCTTCAATTTCTGCGAAAGCCTTGCCAGTATCGAGCTGCCGGAGAAAATCTCCTATATAGAAGGTGCGCAGTTCTCCGATTGCTATTCGCTGAAAAGCGCGAAGCTGCCGCAGTATCCAAAGACGGTTTCCTTTGTGGGACAGCTCAGCAATCAGCTCTTTGCACGCTGCTTTGAACTGAAGCCGGAGAATATCAGCTGGCCGAAGAATATGAGCGACAAAGACAAGGATTGGACAGAATCCATCTACTACGGCAGATATGATACGGAGTATTTTGAAATCGTCAACGGGCTGCTCGGTCAGTACGGAAAGGCGCCCTATAAGGATTTCAAGAAGCTGACAGAGGTTCTCCTGCTCGATACGGCGACGCTCTTCGATCCGAGAGCCCTGACGGAGTGCAATATGCTCAAGCGCGTCACGATCCTGAATCCGGAATGCGAGATGCGCTATCAGTACGGCGATATGCGCAGAGATATCGAGGTCTGCGGACTGTCCGGCTCCACAGCAGAGGAATACTGCAAGGCAACGGGACACCCGTTCATTGCGCTGGAGGACGGCAAGCCGCTGGAGCAGCTTCATTACACGCTGCCGGATCCGCTGGACTGCATCAGCTGCCTGATCAAGGACGATTTTGCGCTCGTTACCCAGATCAAGGAGCCGGTTGCCTATGTGGAATCGCTTTCGATTCCGGAAACCTATGAGGGCAAGCCGGTCAAGGAAATCCGTCTCGGCACAAATGCCCCCGGTCAGACGATTCAGATTCTCAATATCCCGAAAACAACTGAGTTTATTGATTTCAAGTATTTCTACAATAATGCAAATCTGAAAGAGGTCAATGTTGATCCGGACAATCCGGTATACTGCTCTGTGGACGGTGTCGTTTACAGCAAGGATATGAGCGAGCTGCTGTTCGTACCGCCTGCAAAAACGGTCTGCGTCTTTGAGATTCCGGAAAGCGTCAAAAAGATCGGTCAGTACTGCTTCCGTGAGAACCGCTATATCGGTTTTATGAAAATTCCGGCAACGGTTGAGGAGATCGAGGACGGTACGTTCTATGATATGCAGTCTCTTGTCAGTCTGGATTATTCCGCATATCACGGCGAGACCATTTCGTCGGTCGGAAGCTGCGATAATCTGGTCGAGCTGAAGCTGCCGCAGGAACTCAAGGAGATTCCGTGGGGCTGCTGCGTCAGCTGCAAGAACCTGAAATACCTTGAGATTCCGGACACTGTCACGAAGATCGCTTATGAAGCGTTCAGAGACTGCACAAATCTTGTGATCAACGGCATTCCTTCCCATCTGGAGGAGATTGATTCGTATGCATTTGAAGGCTGCGAGCAGATGGAGGAGTATATCCTTCCGGCAACTCTGCAATCCATTGATACCAATGCGTTCAATAAAAGCACGAATTTGAAGATGATTGCAATTCTGAATCCGCGCTGCGAGATCAAAGATTCCCGGGATACGATTTGCAATGAATACGGAAAGGATCCGGAGACCGGTTCCTACCGCAATATGTATCACGGTGTGATCCGCGGCTTTGCAGGCTCCACTGCTGAGGAATATGCGAATAAGTACGGCTATACGTTTGAGGCGCTCGACGGCGTGGTTATCACGGATCCGGAAACCACTGTGACAACTGCGACTTCCACAACCGGCACCACGACCAGCACTTCTTTCACGACGTACATCTCCAAGATGACATACCCGACTTTGAAGCCGACCACCTCGACTTCCCAGACAGGCACTTCCGCAACGACTTCCAAGGCAACGGCACCTGTTACCACAACCACCAAGGCGACGACCACTTCAACTACCACAACCGCCAAGGCGACGACCACGACGACAACCACAACCGCCAAGGCGACTACTACGACGACAACCACCAAGGCGACTACCACGACGACAACCACAACCACTAAGGCGACAACTACTACGACTACCACAACCGCCACGACAACGACAACGACCACCACAACGACCACTACGACAACGACCACCACAACGACCACTACGACAACAACGACAACGACGACAACGACGACTACAACAACTACTACCACGACAACGACGACTACCACAACGACCACTACGACAACGACGACTACAACTACTACGACAACGACCACCACAACCACAACAACAACCACTGCCGCCACGGTCACCGAGACCGAAACAACAACAGATACCACCGCAGCAGCCGCTGAGGAAACGACAACCGTTACCGGGGAAAGCACAACTGTCACGGAAACCGAAACAACACCGGAGGAAACCACTACCACGACCGCTCCGGTCTTGTATCCCGATGTGCAGTTCCAGTGGGGCAGAGATAACTTCCACTTTACCAATTCCAAAGGTCCGTTCCCCGGCTATCGCACCAATAAGTATTATGTATCCGATTCTGACTGGGATGCCCTGACCGCGAATCTGGAGGATCATGAGATTTTGCAGCTGAAGACGCAGCGCAATGAAAAATGGGGAGGCTCCTGCTACGGTATGGCCTGCCTGTCCATCCTCAGCGCACATGATATTTTCAGCCCGTACAATTATCAGGAGAATAGCCGGACACCGTATGACATCTGGCTGCCGAATGATAATATGCTTTCTCTGATCAACTCCTATTATCTGAACCAGTATACCAGTAATGTAAGGTGGGAAACGTGGAAGGCACTGGCAACGCCGGAGTCTTACAAGATCAACCAGCTCATTAAAAATGTGGAGAACGGTCCTACGATCGTCACATTCTTCTGGACAGATGACGAAGGGGACGATTGCGGCCATGCGGTTGTCGGCTATGAGGTGCAGAGGGCACTGTTTATGCTTGGTCAGAACGGAAAGACCTATGATGCACGCATCCTGCTCTACGATAATGTGACACTGGAATACGATGATCAGTTCTGCATGTATCTGAATACTGCGGACGGTGAATGGATCATTCCGGCATGGGATGCGGATTCCGGCAAGCCGGAAAGATTTGCACAGCTCGGATTTTCCGCGGTTGATCTGGACCTGATCAACTATAACGGTCTGGTCGGTGAGACAAATACCAGCGCAGCAGCGCTTTCCAAGAAAAATTCGCTCATTGTCAATAACTACAAATCGGCCTGCTCGCTGAAAAAGATCAATCTCAATGCGGACGGCACCTATACGATCTGCCCGGATGATGAGCAGAATATGCTGCACCACGGTCTGACGGATGCCGCAGATAAAACAATGAATAAGGGCATCAGCTATCTGCTCGATGATCCGGATAAGGCATATCTGCTGACATTTGAAGAGCTGGAAAATCCGAGCGTCATGCTGTGTGCGGACAATGATACAATCGTTGCAAAGTGCGAGAATGCAAATGAATTCATCATTTCACCCTCCGGCTATCTCAAGTTCTCCGGCGAAAACGTGAAGTATCAGTTCATGACGGCAACCGCTTCGGAATTCGCACCGACAGAATGGTCTGAGGTTCAGGTGAGCGGCACCGCTGATACGGCAGCAATCAGAAAGACCGGCGACGGCTATGTGCTTGAGAGCGATCAGCTTGAAAATGTGACCGTCACGGCACTGAACGGAGAGGAGATCAGCGCAGAATGCGTTTTCTCGACCGATCAGGACGAGGCGTTCATCAGCGAAATCTCAAAGGAGAAGATCGGCGTTTCGGTTGATACCGATGACAACGGCAGCTACGAGACTGAGCTGGATACCAAGTCTGTCTCTGCAATCCTGACCGGCGATGTAACCGGCGACGGCGCAGTCAGCGTCGATGATGCGCAGGTCACGCTGAATGTCTATGTCAAGATCATGGCAGGCAAGGAGCACGGTCTGAGCGAGGCGCAGTTCAGCGCATGCGACGTCAATCAGGACGGCAAAATCTCCGTCGAGGATGCACAGTACATCCTGCTGTATTACGTCAAGAATACGCTCTCCAATTCTCCGACTGACTGGGAAGCAATCATCCTCTGAGGCTGAGCGCAAATCCGACACAAAAACGGCGTATCCCGATCCGAAGGGATGCGCCGTTTTGCTGTATGCTGCTGCTGTATATTGTCGCTGTGTACAAATCAGAGCGGTATCTGCTGTGCAATCTGCTGATTTTCCGGAAATGTATTGACACGGTGTCAGAAATCTGCTATGATCATAATAATGACACAATGTCAGAATATAAAATGACAATCCGGAAATGAGGTGCAGTATGAAAATTGTAATTCTGATGGCGAGCCCGAACCGCAGCGGCTCGACGGCAATTCTTGCGGAGCAGTTCAAAAAGGGCGCGGAGGAAGCCGGACATACGGCGGAGATGCTCGAGGTCTGCAAGCTGAAAATCAATCCATGTACGGGCTGTGTTGCCTGCGGCTATGAGGGTGAATGCGTGCAGCGCGATGATAACGCGGTGATCCGGCAGAAGCTGCTTTCCTGTGATATGGTCGTCTTTGCGACGCCGCTTTATTATTACGGGATGTCGGCGCAGCTCAAGGCGGTCGTGGACAGATTCTGTGCCTATAACGGCAGCCTGAACCGCAGACATCTGAAATCGGCGCTGCTGACAGTCGCATGGAATACTGCGGACTGGACATTCGATGCGCTGGAAGCGCACTATAAAACGCTGGTGCGCTATATCAATTTTGAGGATATGGGCATGGTGCTGGGCTATGGCTGCGGCACGCCTTCCATGACGCGGTCGGGCAAATATCCCGAGGCTGCATACCGGCTCGGACGCGCACTGTAACTGCATACAAATACGCCCCGAGGCATCGTGCGGATTGCTTCGGGGCGTTTGCATTATTCCCATGTGATATTTTGCAAAGTGACGGTGTGCGCACCGAGCGCGGCGGCATTTTCAATATTGCCAAGCTGGAATTTGATATCTGCGGTCAGATCGCGGGGGAAGCTGACCTCGAAGCTGAAATGCTGCGGTGCTTCCGTCAGGGCGATTTTCTGATTGAGATACCGTGTATAGGAAGCGTCCTCAGCGGTGACAACGATGCTGCGCGGCGTATCTGCGAAGGCATCAAAGGAAAGGGTATAGGTCCTGCCTGCCGCCGCCTGCTTTCCGCGGATCAGCCCCATGACGGCGTATTCCAGTTCGCCGGCATGCTGCACGGAAATCACGGTTTCGCCGTCCTTGTTCGTCAGCGCTGCATCTGCGCCCTCGATATAGGCTTCGAGCGGCAGCGAGGCGGTTTCTGTCGGTGTAAACGTGCCGCTGTCATAGACGCGCACATAGTCGATATCGAAATGCCGCTCGCCGTCCGCAAAGACGGAGGGATCGGCATAGATCCCGTCCACACCGTCAAAATGACCGCCGACCGCAAGATTGAGAATCAGATAGAAATTCTGATCGAACGGCGCCGGGTACGCATGGTTTGCGGAGAACCAGTCCTTCTGCGTGCTGTAACAGACATCATCGACATACCAGCGGATCTCGCCGCGTTCCCACTCGATCGCGTAGACATGCCAGTTACCGGTGGTATCGCCGTCCGGAAAGGTGTATTCGCCGGTGAGATAGGTGTTATTCGGCCATGTATCGCCGAAGTGGATTGTGCCGCAGAGCTTTTCGGGCGTACTGCCCCAGCCCTCCATAATGTCGATCTCGCCGGAGGCTGCCCAGCCGCCGTAGACGCTGTCCTCGGGCAGCATCCAGATCGCAGGCCAGAGCGATTTGCCTGCATCGCAGCGCGCGCGGACCTCGATCCTGCCGCCGCAGACGGAGAACAGATGCTGTGAGCTGAGCCGCGCCGAGGTGTATTCATATTCGCCCTGTACGGGATCGGTATAATGCTCCTTCCGCGCCGCAATGGTCAGGATGCCGTCATGCACGGAGGCGTTGGAATCGGTGTAGCATTCTTGCTCGTTGTTGCCCCAGCCGTTTGTAATGTAGTTTCCGTCGGCATCGAGCTTCCAGTTTCCGAGTTCATAATTCCATTTGGTGCGGTCGAGCGCATCGCCGTCGAATTCATCACACCAGAGCGGCGTCTCCGGATCTGTGAGCAGCATCCGCTTGAGTAAAGTCAGATCGGCAGCATTCAGGATTCCGTCCGCATTGAGATCGGCGCCTGCTGCCTGTTCCGTGCCGAGCGGATTTTTGCCGAGCAGATAGCCGCAGAATGTACGTGCATCCGCCGCGGAGAACAGCGCTGCTGCTTCGGTATGTACGGTGCAGAGTCCGAAGAGCATCGCAGAGAGCAATGCAATTTGTTTTTTCATATGGATTCCCCCTTTGATGTTATCATACCGCAAAGAATGCAATCTGTCAAGCGGCAAAAATCACTTGATAGATCGGCGTAAATACAATATGATATAGCTGAACGATGCATCAGAAAAAATTTTTCCGGAGGGATGTAACCGTTTCGGAAAAAATCCCGTCCCAGTAAGCGAGGAGGTGAGATACCGCATGGAACAGAATCATGAAGACCGGATTCTTTCGCTGCTGCAGAAGCGTGATGAATCGGCATTGGAGCAGATCCGGCAGGATTACGGAAAGCTCTGTTCAAAGCTCGCCTATGACATCCTCGGAAACAGAGAGGATGCCGAGGAGTGCCTCAGCGACCTGCTGCTGCGAACATGGCAGACCATTCCGCCGAATATGCCGAAGAGCCTGCGCGGCTATCTCATAACGCTGATCCGTCATCTGGCAATCGACCGCTATCATGTGCAGACAGCGCAGAAGCGCGGCGGAACACAGTTCAATGAGGCTCTGGATGAGCTTCAGGATACACTTGCATCAGATGAAAATGTCAGCGCTGCCGTTGAAAAACGCGAGCTGACGGAAGCGGTCAACCGCTTTCTGGAAACGCTTACGCCGCAGACGCGGAAAATCTTTATGCGGCGATATTATCTGGCAGACTCCGTCCGCGAAATTGTGGAATATTATCAGATGAGCAGCAGCGCGGTTAAAATCTCGCTGATGCGCACACGGAAAAAGCTGAACCATTTTTTGAAGGAGGAGGGATTCATTTGAAACCGATCGAATTTATGGATGCGCTTAGCGATGTGAGAGCGGATTATGTCAAAGAAATGCTCGATGAACACGATCCGGCACAAAAGGACGGAACAGTCGGCGGTTCGATTTTGCATACATCCGTGCCGCTGCGGCAGGACGGTGCGCCGACGGTCACTGTTTCGCAGAAGCCGCTCGGCGGTGCAATGCGGTATCTCGCAGTGCTTGCGAGTGCGGCGGCATGTGTCGCCGGTGTTGTCGGCATCATGCACATCCGGCAGACTGAGCGCGCAGAGACCGCAGCGGAATCCGCCGCATCTGCGGTGCAGGAGATCGAGGAGGTCACCGGAACGGATACCGTGACGGAGCTTTCCGCTGCTGCCGCCGCGACAACCGTCAATGCGGCGCAGTCCGCAGAACAGACTGCGAATATAACCGGAACAGCGCAGGCAGTCAGCACCGAAACGCAGGCGAAAAAGGTTACGGAGCAGACGAAGGCAGCGGGCAGGGCATCCGGCACTGCGGCACAGAAGACGGAGACGAATGCAGCTCCGACGCAGACAACCGCAAAGCCCGCAGTCACAGCAGAAAAGCAGCCCGTGACAACAGCCGCGGCGGAAGTGACCAAAGCGGCGGAGACGAAAAATGACGGCATGACTTATGAGCAGCGGCAGCAGGCGAAGTACAACGCGATTCTCAAAGCGGCGATCACCGACAAACCGTATGATGAGGTGCTGCACGAGGAGATTGCCGATCTCTACTATTTCGGGTATCGCTGGAATCCGAATTTTTCCCATGTCGAGACGCTGCTTTCGTGGAATGAACGGCATCCGATCGAGCTGCTGCGCAAAATCGACGATCACCGCATGTACGGCATCCAGAAAATGCAGCAGGGCGGACTGCTCTATACCTTCTATGATAATTCGGCAATGTCGCATACGGCATGGATGTCGAAAGCGCTCTCCTATAGTGATTTTGATGATATCCATATCGGTGATACGAGCCAAAAGGTCGCAGCGCTGGAGCCGGTTACAGAGCATTGGGCATTCCGCGCAATGGCAACCGACAGCCTGCATCCGGTCTATGACGGCTTTACGCAGGAGCTTCTGCTCAAAGACGGTTTCCTTGAAATCCATTATAATATGGAGGAGAAACCGAACTATGCAGTCGGCGACTGGATTATCACGGATATGAAATTTCATTCGGATTTCTGCCTGACGGTGGATTGCGGAATGGACGCTCCGGTTGTCTATGATTATTCGATTCTGCCGGAGGATTATCCGGCAAATGCAAAGCCGTAAAACAAAAACGGAAGCCGCCCGGTTCAAAGCTGAACCGGGCGGCTTTGCATAATTCAAATGAAAGCAGCGGATCAATCGGGGAGGACTGCTTCCAGATATTCCTCAAGATGCAGTGTCGCGCCGGCATGCTTCCCCTCGGGAACGATGCGGAAGCGCGCATTGCCGAAGAGCCGTTCCGCGAAATCGTGCGTGTCGATGATCTCATCCGCGCCGCCGACGATGCAGCTCACCTGATCGGAACTGAGCTTTCCGACCGAAGCAAACAGCGTGATATACGGTCTGATATCACCGGTATAGCCGAGGCGCGGCAGATGCAGAAACGGCATCAGGCAGGGATTGACAAGCAGCACCGGCAATCCGTATTCCGCCGCAAGCACCGCGGCATAGAATCCGCCGAGACTGGTTCCGGCAAGCATGTCGATCCGTTCGGTCATGATCAGCTTGCGCAGTGCGCCGAGGATCGTTTCCGGCGACAGGCTGTCATAATCGAGTGACGGCGAAAAAACGGTCTGTCCGCGCGCTTTGAGTGCTGTGCAGGCGCAGTTCTGCGGATCGCCGCGGTAGCCGTGCAGGTTCAGGATTTTCATAGGGCTTCTCCTTTCGGGTTTACATGGATCTGATATCATTATAGCACACCGCGCTGCGGATTGCAACGGCGCGGAGAATGAAATTGCATGCGGCGACCTTTACAAAATCGGGGGAATGTTGTATAATAATCAGACAGGAAGATGATGCGGCGGAACGGCACAATCTGCATGCTGTTCCGCTGCCCGATTCAGAGAGAAAAGAGGCAAAAGCATGGATTTTTCACTTGCACTGAGCGGTTTTTCGCTGCTGACACCTGCACAGCAGCGCGCACAGATCCTTGCGACAAACCGCGATGCCGAATCCTATTACGGGCTGGCGCTGACGCCTGCGGATGCAGAAATGCTGATGCAGACTGCACAGACGGCGATCCGTTCGCAGGAGCTTGTGCAGTTCGGCGGCAGCATTACGCCGCGGCTGATCCGCTGGTTTCTGCCCTCGGGATTGTTCGGCAGCAATTATGCCGCACAGATCGCGGAGCTGACTGAGGCATTCTATCAGCTCAAGGGGGATTTGCAGGCGCTCTACGATACCGGAGACGATCCGGATTGTGTGCTTTCGGATAACGCGATTCTCGATTATATGTACAGATTCTATGTCAGCCCGACATGCAGCGGCGATGCCGGTGAGATGCTCGCACAGGCGGAGCGCATCCTGATCCCTGCGATGCGCAGACTGCTCGAGGTGCGTGCGGCGGAGCGTAAGCAGCATGCAGCGGATCTCGGTGATCCCGAAATGCGGATGCTCTATGCGGATAAGATCGCGCAGGAATCCGCAGAGGATGCCTATGAAGCCGAATATGACGAGGAACAGTATGACTACGCTTACCGCGAGGAAATGCACCGCGATATGTTCGGCGGCTATCTGCGCGATTATGTGCAGGATCCGGCAGAGCAGCATTCGCGCGGCACCTTCGCGGAGGAGCTGGAGGAGGCACTGCGGCGCAATCCGGCGTTCCTGCTGCCGAGCGCGCGGCAGGAGGCGGAATGGGCGCAGAAGACCGAGGACTGGGATTCGGAAACGGGAGAGGAGATGCAGTAAAATGGCGGATATGCAGATCATTTCGGCGGATGCATTACAGTCGCCTCTGCCGCATAAGGATTATACGATGCATCTGCTTCAGGCGACTGCTGCGAACGGTCTGCTGCCTGCGGAACGGCTGGAGGCACTGCGCAGCGGCTTACAGCATGCAGCGGCAGAGCGTGCCGCGCAGTATACAGCAGGCAGAAGCACGACGGTCACGCGCAGACAGGCGGAGGCGTTTTATGCATCGGTGTTCACGCAGCTTGACGCCGTCCTGCTGACGGCTCAAGATGATGAAGAAGCGCTCGGGATGCTCCGGACGATGCCGCTCACAGAGCTGCTTGATCAGGGCGCGCTGCTGACCGTGCATGCCTATGAATATGCAAAGGAGCATTTCCGCAAGGCGTATAAGCAGACAAAGCCTGTGCAGACCTCCTTTTTCCATGCGCTGCTCAAGGATTTTGAGCAATTTTGTACAAAATATGATGCGCGCTTCCGTGCAACCGATACAAAAGTTTCGTACTCCTATCCGCTGCTCTGCGGCAGACAGATTCCGGAGAACGGCGCGGTCGGTGTCTGCCGGTATTATGCGTCTCTGAGCATCGAGAGCGACTTCCTCTGCTGCTTTGATCCGGCGGATATTCTGGCAATGATGACACGCTATGCAAAGCGCTTCCTGACATCCCCCGATATGATTGCGGAGAATATCGCGGAGCTTGTCCTGCGGCATTTTGTAATCCGGCTTCTCTGCGATATACAAGGCTCTTCGGTATCTGTCACGGCGGATATGATCGAAGCGGTACAGGCGGAATACGGCAGCGTCCCGGCAGAGCAGCTCTGCACTGTGATCCGGCAGAAGCTCGGGGAGCAGCTCATGCCGGTGCGTCAGCCGGTCATGCAGTATCTCGATGAAATGCTCCCGGAATTTGCAGCGGCCATGCACGGCAGGATTGCGGACAACAGGCTCGAAGGCTGGCTTGCACCGGAAAAGAACGAAACCTGAAAATAACATGAAGAAATGATGAAAACACTTGCAATATCTTCCAAATTCAGGTATAATAGAATCAGGCAGAAGGACTGCCGTATCTCAACATAAAAAAGGCGGAAAAAACCGCCGCAAGGGGGAATAGCTTATGGTAAAGGAAAATCTCAACAATCCGGGCGCCGCGGTGTTTCTGGCGGTACTCGGTGCGGTGCTGATCCTGATGCCGGGCGCAGCGGTCTCAACGCTGGTGCGCTGCTTCGGATTGGTGCTGATTCTGATCGGGACGCTGAAGCTGGTGCCGCAGCTCAGAAGCAAAATGCGGGACGCAGCAGGCAATGCAGCGCTTGTCAGCTCAGCGGTGACGGTCGCAGCCGGATTTCTGTTGATGCTCTGTCCGGAGAAGGCGGCGTCGGTCTTCCCGATGTTTGCAGGCATCGTGATTCTGTTTGTCGGCATTGCACATCTGATCCGTGCGATGGAGGCAAAGCAGGCAGGCGATCCGGCATCGCGCATGATGCTCGTGTTCTCTGTCATCACGATCGGATGCGGCGCGCTGATCTGCCTGAATCCGTTTTCGGCGGTCACAACGCTTGTGCGGATCGTCGGCGTGATCCTCGTGTACAACGGCATAACGGGCTTCTGGATGGAAGCAAAGAAAATCTGAACGAAAGAGGCGGCGTTCCCCGTGCAGGGGGCGCCGTTTTCGTTTTTGTGATTCTTCATAACTATGAAACGGCAATTTTGTGTAATAGGTCAAAATCCTGTGCGGGTATTGAGTTTTGTCGAATTCTGGTATATAATGGGGGCAGCAGTTCTGAATCATACATAGGAGGATTGTCAGAATGAAAAAAATACTGGCTGCTGTTTGTGCTGCTGTGCTTGTGTTCGCTGTGCTTTTTATCAGTGCTTCCGTTTGGCATAAGAAGCAGGTGCGGATGCTGGAGGATCAGATCGCGCAGAATGAGATCATGACCAAGCGCGTAGAGGAAGCAAAGAAAAAATTACAGGAAGAATATGACATCGCAATCGAGGAGAAAAGCGGACTGGAGCAATCGCTGCATGATGCAATGGAGAAGATTGATTCCATGATCGCGGAAAAGAAGGTCGTCCTGGATGCGCAGGAGATCGAGAGCCAGATCTCAGAGATCAGCGAGCTTGCAACGATCGAGTACCGGTATACCAATGTCGGCGTTCTGGACGAGAAAAAACAGTTCAGCTTCTGGAATCAGAAGATTCCCTTTACCGGAAAATGTGCGGTTATCGTCATGGACGGAACAATCAAAGCCGGTATTGATTTTTCAAAGGTAAAGGTCTCAACAAATAATGTCAAGAAGACCGTGACGGTTGCGGTTCCGGCATCAACGGTGCTGTCGAATGAGCTGGACGAGGGCAGCATGACCGTCGTGACCGATGAGCAGTCGATCTTCAATAAGCTCACGCAGGAGGATCACAACAATCTCAGAAAGCAGATCAAGGAGAAAGCGCTCGATAACGTCGAAAAAAGCAATGCGCTGTCGCTTGCGGATGAAAGGGCACAGCTTCTGATCAAGGATCTGATTGAGTCGATCCCGAATGTCAAGGGGAATTACGAAGTGAAGTTTGAAAACGCTTCTTAACAAATAATATGCCGCTCCGGAGCGCAGGGCTTCGGGGCGGCGTATTTTTATGATTGATATAATATGATTCATTCGTAGCAAATAACTTCCTTACTTACAGTTCGGACTGTTTCCTGAGAAATAGAAGCTAAATCATATAAATATACCTTGTTTAGACGAGGGTTGAAAACACCGAGATATCTGATGTTCATGAAGTTTTTTTGCTTGGAGTTTAGTCCCATAATCCAATACATCAGCAGTTGCAAGGTGACCTGACTGGTGAGTCTGGATTTGACAACCTTCAATTCCCAGATTGTATCCTTTGTCAGATAATCACCTTCTCCGGCTTCAACTGTCGGCGTATAGCCGCCGTAGGAGCCTTTCCGTTCTGCCATCATATCGTAATAAGGAGCCAGATTATATCCGATTGAGCCATCTTCCAGTGTGATTTGCTCGGATGCTGGATCAAAACGGAAACCATGCTCTACAATCGGACCATATTTTTCAAAGAAAGTGAGAGTTCGCTTCGTCATGGTCTGAATATTCTGTATTGTCGCTGTGTCGGGAGAGGTTTGACCGATTGCCAGTTGCTTCGCCCTGCTTTGATCTCTTGACCAAATATCAAACGAAGCGAGTTTGCATGCGTAGATAACCGATTTATCGTCTAATCCTGTAATTTCGGTTGTGAGTGCTTTATATTCTTGTTCAGAGACAATTCGGGCATTATATTTTAAGGCGTATTTCAGACCGGTCAGCGGGATTTTGAATGCTTCCTGAAAAGGCGTACCACTCAAGAAGCGTGCTAAATAATCAACGGTTGATCCGATGGAAGAGCCGCTTAGGTTTTCTGTATCATTTAATGTGATACCGTCATCTAAGTCGGTTACACGGAACTCAGACGGCTTCAGATAACCGCCGTAGGGTTGTTTGATCTCGCTGATTCGCCCTGTTACACTGCTCATTTTCTATCATCCTTTCTAAATCGCTAATATTCTAGTACTTAAAAGTACTAATATAGAAAGTATAGCACAAAATTATGCTAAAGTCAATAGTACCGAACGGTACTAAAAACTTTTCGGTTATTATCACAAAACCGGGAGTGTGATTTTGTGTATTTTCAAAGACTGCGCGACTTGCGCGAGGACAGAGACCTGAATCAAACACAGATTGCCGCGATTCTGCATACAAGCCAGACTGTTTATTCCCGTTATGAGCGCGGGTATCAGACGATTCCTGTCGAATATCTGCTGATACTTGCCGATTTTTACGGAGTATCCGTTGATT
The DNA here is from genome assembly GCA_021152595.1 of Clostridia bacterium. GTDB lineage: Bacteria > Bacillota > Clostridia > Oscillospirales > Ruminococcaceae > Firm-04. The sequence goes on along the minus strand of JAGKVC010000008.1, from coordinate 8,418 downwards.
ATATGTTAGGCAGAACGAACATCATGCACATGGCAGAAAAATGAATGTGCGAGCGGATTTTTCAGTTCAAATCGTTGCAATTCTAATAAGAATATGCTATAATAAATAAGATAGGCAATTCCGATTTCAAATTGAAGGAGAACGATTATGCAGTTAGATGCAAAAACACTGGATACGCTCGCGTGGCTTTCCAGACTGGACATTCCCGAGGACGAAACAGAAGCCCTCTCCGGCAGCATTGCGGAGATGCTGACCTTTTTCCAGCAGCTTTCCGAACTCGATACCGAGGGCGTTGAGCCGACGGCACACATTGCGCCGCTGACGAATGTGCTGCGTGAGGATGAACCCTTTTCGCCGCGTCTGGACCGTGACCTGCTGCTTTCCGGTACGGAATCCGAGGACGGTCTGATTACCCTGCCGAAGGTCATCGGCTGAAAGGAGCGCGGACATGAAATACAGTGAAATGGATATCGCGGCGCTTTCTGCGCTGCTGAAAAACAAGGAAGTCACCGCAAAGGAGCTTGCCGCCGATGCGCTCAGTGCCATTAAGGAAACGGACGGCACAATCGGCGCATATCTGACCGTTGCCGAGGAAGAGGCATACCGGCAGGCGGAAGCGGCGGACAAAATGCTCGCAGAGGGTACGGCAGGTCCGCTGACCGGCATCCCCTTTGCCATGAAGGATAATATCTGCACCAAGAGCGTGCGCACGACCTGCGCTTCTAAAATGCTCGAGAACTGGCTGCCGGTCTATGACGCATGCGTGACGGAGCAGCTCAAAAAAGCAGGCGCGGTCATGCTCGGCAAGACCAATATGGATGAATTTGCGATGGGCAGCTCCTCGGAAAATTCCGCCTTGCAGCTTACACGTAATCCGGCAGCGACGGACTATGTCCCGGGCGGTTCTTCGGGCGGCTCTGCTGCGGCTGTTGCGGCGAATGAGTGTGCATTTGCGATCGGCTCGGATACCGGCGGCTCGATCCGTCAGCCTGCGTCGTTCTGCGGCGTGGTCGGAATGAAGCCGACCTACGGCACGGTCTCGCGCTACGGTCTGGTTGCGTATGCATCGAGCTTTGACCAGATCGGTCCGCTGACGAAAACCGTCGCGGATAATGCAAAGGTGCTTGAGGCGATCTCCTGCCACGACCGCCGCGATTCGACTTCGCTGCCGCAGTTTGATACGAATTATTCCGCGCTGATCGGCAAGGATCTTTCCGGTATGCGGATCGGTCTTCCGAAGGAATATTTCGGCGAGGGCATCCACGCAGAGGTTGCGGCGCTTGTGCAGAATGCGGCAAAGCAGCTCGAAAGCGCCGGTGCGCAGATCGAGGAATGCTCGCTGCCGGCTGTCAGCTATGCGCTTCCTGCATACTATGTGCTGTGCTGTGCGGAGGCGTCCTCGAACCTCGCAAGATTCGACGGCATCCGCTACGGATTCCGCGCGGAGGGCGTTGAGGATCTCGATCAGCTCTACCGCAAGACGCGCACACAGGGCTTCGGCAAGGAGGTCCGCCGCCGAATCCTGCTCGGAAACTATGTGCTTTCCGCAGGCTATTATGATGCATACTACAAGAAGGCGCAGCAGGCGAGAACGCTGCTGATCGGCGCATTCAAGGAGCTGTTTGCGCAGTATGACATGCTGCTCGCACCGGTCGCGCCGACACCGGCCTATAAGATCGGTGAGAAATCCGGCGATCCGATGGAAATGGCACTCGGCGATATCTGCACCGTGCCGGTCAACCTCGGCGGTCTGCCTGCGATTTCCGTCCCTTGCGGCACCGTTGCACAGGACGGCGCAAATCTGCCCGTCGGCTTCCAGCTCATCGGTCCTGCTTTCTCCGAGGCAAAGCTCTATCAGGCGGCTGCGGCTTATGAAAGCAGTGTTTGATTCATAATGGGGCTCTGCCGACAACCTAAGGCGTGGACGGCGAAGCCGAAATAAAAGTTTTGATCAAACTTTTTCAAAAGTTTGCGGGGTCGAGGGGCAGAGCCCTCGCCGCACTCCGCAGAGTGCGGAATCTCCCGGCGTCAGGAGCTCCGCAGGGGTGAATTCGACAAAACGATCCGGCGGATCGTTTTTCGGAGAGGGGAGCCCTGCGATAGAGGGCTCCCCTAAGTGAATTGCAAAGCAATTCACAGTCTGCCGCATCTGTTTAAGTTGTCAGCATTGCTGCCCCATATCCCTTTGGAATCCCGTTTTTGATGCGTGTATATAGTGAACCAAGGATAAGGAGTTATACTATGGCAATCAGCACAAAAGGGAAACGCAAACTGATCTGTCAGAATAAAACCTATTACTGGTATGTCAAACCGAATTATGACCACATGTGGCTGACCGGAAAGATGTTACAGCTGCATATCTTTTCAGAGGATCTGTCGTGGCAGGTGTGTTTCCCGCTGGATTCCTGCCCGCGCCCGGAGAAACGGGATGCAGAATGTACAGCGCCGGTTCCGCTGCCGGATATCGTTACGCCGGAGATCGTCCGGCAGATCATTGAAGCAGATCAGGCGAATTTGAATAAGGAGCTAAAATAACATGGCAAAATATGAAAGTGTCATCGGTCTGGAAGTGCATATTGAGCTGCGCACCAAGACCAAAATTTTCTGCGACTGCCCGGCAGACCACGGCGGCGATCCGAATACGCGCTGCTGTCCGGTTTGTATGGGCATGCCCGGTACACTGCCGGTGCTGAACAGGCAGGTTGTCGATTTCGCGGCGAGAGCCGGCATGATGCTCAACTGTGAGATCGCACATTTCTCCAAAATGGACCGCAAAAACTATTTCTATCCCGACCTGCCGAAGGCTTACCAGATCTCGCAGCTCGATCATCCGCTCTGCGAGCATGGATATATTGATATCAATGTCAACGGCGAGGAGAAGCGCATCGGCATCACCCGTATCCACATCGAGGAGGATGCAGGTAAGCTCGTGCATATGGATTCCGGTTCCGGCGCGGACTGCAACCGCTGCGGCGTGCCGCTGATCGAGATCGTTTCCGAGCCCGATATCCGCACCGCTGCACAGGCAAGAGCCTATCTCGAGCGCCTGCGTGAGCTGGTTCGCTGGGTGGGCGTCTCCGACTGCCAGATGGAGACCGGCTCCATGCGCTGCGACGTTAACCTTTCGATCCGTCCGGTCGGCGATACCAATCTCTATACCCGTACCGAGATCAAGAACCTCAACAGCCTGAAACATATCGTTGCGGCGATCGACGCGGAAAAAGCGCGCCAGATCGACGAGACCGAAGCAGGCAGAGAACTTGTGCAGGAGACGCGCCGCTATGATCCCGAAAAGGATAAGACCTATTCGATGCGCGTCAAGGAGAATGCAAACGACTATCGCTATTTCCCCGATCCGGATCTTGTGCCGATCATCCTGACCGACGAGGATCATGCGCGCCTGCGCGCGATGATCCCCGATCTGCCGGAGGAGCGGCTTGCAAAATATATCAATGAATATAAGCTGCCCGAGGCAACGGCAAAAACGCTCTGCGATGAACCGAAGCTCGCAAATCTCTATCAGGCGGCGGCAGAGCAGGTCAAACAGCCGAAGCTGCTTGCAAATCTCATGCTCTCGGATGCGGATGCTGTCAGCATTCCGGCGGAGATCTGGGCGGAGCTGACGAATCTCTGCGCGGATAACAAGATCAACCGCTCGGCACCGGCGAAGATTCTCGAGGTCTACCGCGAAAAGGGCGGCGAGGTTGCGGCGCTTGTCAAGGAGCTGGGACTCGAACAGGTGCAGGATACCGGTCTGCTGAATGCGGTCGCGGATGAGGTCATTGCGGCGAACCCGAAGGCTGTCGCGGACTACAAGGCCGGCAAGGAGGCTGCGATCAAGGCGCTCATGGGGCAGGTCATGAAGCGGACAAAGGGCGCGGCGAATCCGGTTGAGGCGACTGAGCTGCTCAAGGAAAAGCTCGCAAAGCTCTGATTGAGATTGAACTGATACTTACGGCAAGCCGGTACTCATCCATCTGAGAACCGGCTTGCGTCCTTATTAGGAGCGAATTTGCGCTCGCTTGACAAACAGTTGAAAATATACTATAATGCCGTTATAACGGGCTGATTGCGTGAGGTATCATGTTGACGATTACAAACGGGGCGGATTATCTGCCGCAAGTGAAGGAACTCATCATAGAATATACGGGCAGGCTCAATCGGGATCTGTCCTTTCAGCATCTCAATGAGGAGCTGGAGCATCTTGCTGAGAAATATACCGCGCCGAACGGAGAGCTGCTCGCTGCGGTTGAAAACGGCACGGTACTCGGCATGGCTGCATGCCGCAGGCTGGATGCTGCGCGGTGCGAAATGAAGCGGCTGTACGTCAAGCCTGAAGCAAGAGGAATGCATCTGGGGGAGCAGCTGATCCGGAACATCATGGAACATGCTGCTGCTGCCGGTTATACGGAAATGGTACTGGATACGATTCATCCGCTGCAAACGGCGATCTATCTTTACCGGAAATCCGGCTTTACGGAATGTGAGCCGTATTACGAGAACCCGATGGCAGATGTTATATATATGTCTGCCAGACTGTAACAGATCAGACGGTACGCTCTGCGTACAGAAAGGATACAATATGGAACAAGACGGAGACCGATTATGGATCATCATTGCACTGCTGGTGCTGTTTGCGGTGATCCGTGCGTGGTATTCGGCGTGCGAGACCGCACTGACCGAGATCAACGATGCGGTTGTGCATGCGCGCGCCGCAGAGGACAAAGCATGGCAGCCGCTCGATAAACTGATCGAAAAACCGACGCGCATGCGCCGCAGCTTTACCATGCACCGGATCTTTTCGGCGCTGCTCATCAGCATGGTGTGCTGGCTGCTGTTCGGCGGACATATTACGATGCTGTTCCCGTTTCCGGGCGGCTCAATGCTCGCCGCAGTCTTGCTGACGTTTGCATTGATGCCGGTACTTGCCGTGCTGACAGACCTGTTCCCGAAGCGGATTGCGATGCACCGCTGCGAATCGCTCGCAAAATTCTGTGTTCCGACGGTGCGCCTGCTGATTCTCGTGCTGACGCCGTTCTGGGCGATTGCGTCCGGTATCACGGCGCTGCTCTGCAAGCTGTTCCGGATTCCGGCGGCGGACGGCGTGGATGTTGTGACAGAGGAGGAGATCCGTCTGCTTGTCGATGCAGGAAACGAGACCGGCGGCATCGAGGAAAGCCAGCGCGAAATGATCAATAATATCTTCACATTCGATGATGTGCCTGTCTCGGATGTCATGACGCACCGCAAGGATATGACCGCTGTCCCGAAGACCGCGACCGCGACGGAAACCGCGGCGATTGCGCTGGAGGGCGGCTATTCGCGGATCCCGGTCTATGAAAATCAGATTGATACGATCATCGGCATTGTACTGGTCAAGGATCTGCTGCCGCTTGTCGGAAAGGCACATGACTGTCCGGTGACCGACCTGATGCGCGAGGTACGCTTTGTGCCGGAAACCGCGAAGTGCAGAGACGTCTTTCAGCAGATGCGGCGCGATAAAAGTCAGCTTGCAATCGTCTCGGATGAATACGGCGGCACGGCTGGCATGGTCACAATGGAAGATCTGCTTGAGGAAATCGTCGGAAACATTCAGGATGAATATGATGATGAGGAAGCGGAATTCACCGAGCTTTCGGAGGGCGTATGGTCGATTGCGGGCGAGGCGGATCCCGAGGATATTCTGCCGAAGCTCGGCGTAAGGTTCGAGCCGGACGATGAATTTGATACCATGAGCGCCTTTGTCGTGCATCTGCTCGGACGGATCCCTGAGGAAGGTGAAACGCTCTCGGCGGAGCAGGACGGCATCCGCTATACATTGTTATCATATGAGGACAACTGGATCAGCCGCATTCAGGCGGAACGGATCCCACAGAAAAATGAGGAAACGGAGCATGACGAAACGGAGTAAGATTATTCTCATTGTCATATTGGTTACGGCAATCGCAGCGCTGCTCTTCACGCTGCTGTTCAATATGGTCTGGATTCGCTCGCGGAAGGGCGCACTCTCCAAAGAGGAGGCGAAGCTGCGCTATCCCTACAGCCAGCTCAGCGCGACGGAGAAGGCACTTTACGGTACGCTCTGCACCGGTATCGAAAACTATGAGGAAAAGATCCGCCTGCCCGGCACATTTGATAAAAAGACATATGAGCGCGTGTTCCTGCTGATCTGTGAGCAGGAGCCGCAGTTCTTCTATCTGGATTCGGTCTATGAGACAGCAGAGCTGATGGACACCGCAACCATGCGCTATGATGTTCCGAAAGAGGACATCGGCATGATGAAGGCGGCGCTCGAGCTGGATGCGGATGCGATTATCAGCGCTGCAAATGCGGAGACGGATGATATCCGCAGGCTGCTGGCGATTCATGACGGCATTGCGGATCGCTGCACCTATGAGGACGGTGCCTATCAGGATGAGGCGTACGGCTGTCTGGAGGAGGGCAGTGCCAAGTGCGAGGGCTATGCAAAGGCGTTTCTCTACGTGGCGCGCAGAGCCGGATTTAACGTCATGGCGGTCACGGGAACGATCAACGGAACGGAGAACCATGTCTGGAACATCGCGGAAGTGAACGGCAAATACTATAATATAGATGTGACATGGGATGATTCGACGCAGTACAATGGGCACACAACGCACGGCTGCTTTGCGGTGCCGGATACAATCTTCGGCGATCATTATGCCGATCTGACGGCGTTCCAGCCGCCGACCTGTGAGGATGATTCGCAGAATTACTATGCGCTCAATATGCTGATGGCGGAATCGGCAGCGGAACTGCCGCAGATGGCATGCACATGGCTGAACGATCCGATGATGCTGGAATTCCGGCTGGAAAATGACGCGGCAGTAAAGGAAGTCGCGGCAAAGCTCGCAACATGGTCGGAGATGCGCGATGCGGTCAAACTGGCAAGCGGTGCGATGACATACCGTGCATTTATGGATGAAAACCGCCGTGTACTGGTAATTTTGCCCTCATAACAAACGCACACACTATCATGGAAGAACAAGCCATTATTTCTCGCATTAAGTATTTAATGAAGATGCTCAACCTCAAGCAGGCTGAGTTTGCAAAAAAAATCGGTGTTGATTCGTCGAATCTTTCGAAGTATATGAATGGGCGGCTGCCGCTGAGCCACGCACTCATCAATCGCATTGTGGTGAATCTGGGCGTGTCGAAGCAGTGGATTGAATCCGGCACAGATGTGCCTTTTGGCAAGCAAAACGCCCTTCCGGTCACCACCATTGCACCAAGCGATGTGCAAACCATTGATTTGGGCACGCCGGTCTACGATATCGATGTAACGGCAGGCGCCATACCGCGGGCGCGAATGTTTGCCGACGAATTGGTGGTGGGCCACATCAACTTGCCCGACATCATTAGTCCGAACTGCCGCATTGTGCGCGTGAGTGGCGATTCGATGAGCCCGGTGATTCGCAATGGCGACTACATTGCCGTGCGCGAACTCTCGAATTCCAACCATATCTTTTGGGGGCAAATCTATGTGGTACTGCTCGATGATTTCCGCCTCGTGAAATATGTGCGCCGCCACACCGACCCCAATTTGGTGATTCTTCGAAGCGAAAACCCCAACTACGATGATATGGAAATCAGCCGATTTGATATTCGCGAACTGATGATGGTGCAAAACATTATTCACCTCGACACAAGAAACTAACGCTTCCTCATGACTACAACTATATCTACTCACACCCTTGCCAATGGGCTCAAATTGGTGCATGTGCCGCAACCACAACGCGTGGGATGGTGCGGACTGGTGGTGAATTCGGGCAGTCGCGACGACGCACCGAATCTTTTCGGACAAGCTCACTTCGTGGAGCACACCATTTTTAAAGGCACCACGCACCGGCGCGCTTGCCATATCATCAACCGCATGGAAACGGTGGGCGGCGAACTCAATGCCTACACCACCAAAGAGGGCACCGTGCTCTATAGCGTGTTTCCGGAGCCGTATTTTAATCGCGCCATCGATTTGCTTGCCGACTTGGTGATGTACTCGGTGTTTCCCGACACAGAAATTCAGCGCGAAAAGGAGGTGGTTTTAGAAGAGGTGTACAGTTATCGCGACGCGCCTTCCGAAGCGGTGTTCGACGATTTTGAAGACCTCATTTTCGGTGCCGACACCGCCATGGGGCACAACATTCTGGGCACGGAAGCCCACATACAAGCCATCAGCAGCGCACACTGCAGGCAATATTTAAAGCAACAATATGTGCCCGAAAATATGGCGTTTTTCTATCTGGGACCCGCGCCGGCACACCGGGTGTTTCGCAAAGCGGAAAAGTGTTTTGGCGCCATGCATCACCGCCTGTGCCGCACGCCGCGCACCACGCCTGCCATCCTTGCTCCACAGCACCGAGTGGTGAACATTGGTTCGCACCAAAGCCACACCATAGTGGG
>JAGKVC010000137.1 GCA_021152595.1 Clostridia bacterium | reverse complement strand
TCCGGATCTTGCCGCACTTGCCGCGCAGGCAGATGCACTTGCACACCGTAATTGAACAGTCGCACTGTTGTTTTTTGATTTGTCTGTATGAAAGAGGAGATAGGAAAAAATGAATGAAATTATGATTGTAAAGCCTGAGAAATGTGTCGGCTGCAATGCCTGTATCCGGTCATGTCCTGCACCCGATGCAAACATCACAGTAAAAATCGGAGAAGGCAAATTCATTACACGCGTCGATCCGGAGCGCTGCATCGCCTGCGGCGAATGTCTCCGCGCCTGTAAGCACGACGCACGCGACTACATTGACGATACCGAGGACGCGATGAATGCAATCGCGCGCGAGGAAAAGCTCATTGTCATGGTCACGCCGGAAATCAAGACCGCTTACCCGACCAAATGGAAGGGCATTCTGGACTGGTTCCGCAGCAAGGGATGCAGTGTTTATGATGCGTCGTTCGGTGCTGATATCTGCACATGGGCGCATGTTCGCGCACTGGAATCCGGTCAGCTCTCCAATTTCATCACGCAGCCATGCTCGGCCGTCGTCAAGTATATCGAGCTGTATCAGCCGAAGCTGCTGACAAATCTTTCGCCGTTCCACTCGCCTGTTTCCTGCAGCGTAATCTATGTCAAGGAGTATCAGCGCCGTGATAACCCGATTGCAGTGCTGTCTGCATGTATCTCAAAGAAAACTGAATTTGCAGAGACAGGACTTGTCGATTTCAGCATCACATACAAGCGCCTGATGGAGTATTTTGACCGCAACGATATCCGGATCGCGTCCAATCCGGTTGAAGATTATTCCTACAAATTCGATGATATTCAGGGCGAACTCGGTTCGATTTACAGCAGACCGGGCGGCATGCGCGACAATATGCTCGAGCATATGCCGGATCTGAATATTACAGTTTCGGACGGTCCGCACAAGGTCTACCGTGAACTGGAAATGTATGCGAAAATGCCGGAGCAGAAGCTGCCGCAGATTTTCGATGTTCTTTCCTGCGAGTACGGCTGCAATATGGGACCTGCATCGGATACCGACCAGAGCTGCTTTGAGACGCTCAAGACCATGCACGAAATCGAAGAGGAAGCGCGCGCACGCCGTAAAACAACGGGCGGTGTCTTCCGCAACAGCGAGGATAAGCTGTTCCGACGCTTCGATGAGGAACTCAAGATTAGTGATTTTCTCCGCAGCTATAAGCCCACAAAGCCGAGCGTAATGCCGAGCGATGTTCAGCTCGATCCGGTTTTCGCCTCGATGGATCTGATCACGGAGAAGGATCGCTGCACAGACTGTGCAGCCTGCGGCTACAAATCCTGCCGCGAAATGGCAACCGCAATCTTCCGCGGACTCAATACGCCGGAAAACTGCCTCCAGCATGCAAAGAAGGCACTGAATAACGGCGGCGGACAGGGCGGCGCGGATTATCAGCGCATTTCGGCAGAGCTGAAATCGGCTGTCGTCGGTATTCAGAATGATATTTCTGAGATCAACAAGACCGCCGATTCGACCGAGGAACGCGCAAAGGTTGTCAGCGAGCTGCTGCGCAATGTCGTTGCATTCTGCAACAGCAATCCGATCATGGATGAGGGCAGCGTCAAGCAGCTTACCTCGATCCTCGAGACAACGATGACAGCCCTCGGCGCATTCCATCAGAATGTCGCAGAGACACAGGGCTCCACACAGAAAATCTCGGATTCGATTGCAAAGCTGACAGGCTTCCTCAATTCTCTGACTTCGGCTCCGGCACAGGATTCCGAAGAGTAATTCCGATACAAAGAAAGCCGCGAAATCATGCATTTCCGATGATTTCGCGGTTTTCTGTTTTGATATTATCATCATAAATGAGCCGCTCCGATCAGCAGAATACATGATCGAAGCGGCTTTTGCCGTATAGAACTCAATCGAGAATCTTTCCGTCAATGGAGACGGTCACAACCTGCCACGGAATCATTTTTCCGCTTGCCTGAAGCGCCTTTTTTGCGGCGAATTCGAGACCGCCGCAGCACGGAACTTCCATGCGCACGATTGTCACATTCCGGATGTTATTTGTACGGATGATCTCCGTCAGCTTCTCACTGTAATCGACATCATCGAGCTTCGGGCAGCCGATCAGCGTGATTCTGCCGCGCATGAATTCCGCATGCAGATTCGCATATGCATATGCGGTGCAGTCCGCAGCGATGAGCAGCTTTGCACCGTCAAAATACGGCGCATTGACCGGCACAAGTTGAATCTGACACGGCCACTGCGCAAGCTGCGGAACAGGCGCCGCGGCAGCGACAGTCTGCGAACGCTCCGGATGCTGCATCGTGCGCATCTGCATTCCGGGACATCCGCTGTGCGGCATCCCCTGCTGCGCTTTCTGCTGTCTGGCAGCAAGCACGGCGGCTTCGTCGTAGGCAGGTGCCTCGCGCTCCTCAATCGAAATCGCATCCGTCGGGCAGGCAGGCAGACAGTCCCCGAGCCCGTCGCAGTAATCCTCACGCATGAGCTTCGCCTTGCCGTCGATCACAGCGATCGCGCCCTCATGGCAGGCTTCGGCGCAAAGTCCGCAGCCGATGCATTTCTCCTCATCAATATGAACAATCTTGCGTTTCATGTTCAGTTCCCCTTTCCGGTTCATTTGCTGCATTTATCATACAGCATCCACACCGGAAAGTATGTTGTTAAAACAACGGGCGCAGCAAAATTATTTGCAGAATGTCCGGTATTCCGAGGGCGTCATGCCGGCGATATTCTTGAACTGCCGCATCAGATGAAATTCGCTGTGATAGCCGCACTGTTCCGCGATCTGCCGCAGCGGAAGCGTCGTTGTCGAAAGCAGATTTTTTGCCTTGTTGACGCGCGATTCCGCGATATCAGCGGTAATACTGACACCGAACAGTGCCTTGTAGCTGTGCTGGAGTGAGGAGACGCTCATCGCATAGACATCTGCGAGCTCCTGCACCGAGCCGATGATCTCCGGCGTATGCTGGATCTGCCAGCGCATCGTGACAAGCCGGTCATATTTCGCACTTGCCTTCATCGCCGAGGACTGCGGCTTTGTATGGACATCGCGGCTGAGATGAAACAGCATCATCTGCAAATAAAGCAGCGCAATATCATAGTGATAATCCTTGGAATTGTAGAATTCATAGGTCATAGCGCGGATGATTTCAGAACATTCCGCAGCACCGCCGATCGGAAACGGACGGTTCAGCGGAATATCCAGCTCCCGAAAGAGCTTGCGGTCCGCCTCATCGACAGTAAAATGAAACCAGTCGTCCATATAGTAATCGTTGCAGGCACGGTAATACTGCGGCGTCCCGTCAGTATAGATCAGCACAGAGCTTTTCTGCACGCGATGCAGCTCTCTGCCGATGCGAACCTCCGCCTCACCGTGAAACAGCAGAAACAGCCAGCTCGGGCTGATTCCGTTCGGGCGGTCGATGACAAAATCTCTGTCGTGTGAATGATGATAGCCAATACTGTATAGATCCATTGCTGCACCTCCCTGATTTTGTTTTATTGTAACATAGTCTTGCAGAAAATGCAATACCGCTTTTCAGATTTGCTGAAAAATGCCGATAAATTTGCAGAAAATGATATTTTCTTTTCTGCTGATGCGTGCTATAATGAAGAAAAATGCAAGGGGGAATCGCAATGTTCAGAAAAAAAATCTGCGCCGTACTGACCGCAGCGGTTTTGCTGATTTCGGCAATTCCAGCCGGAAGCTGTGCGGCTGCATCTCAGGGAACCATGCGCGATATTTCAACAACGGAGCTGGTGCATGATATGGGTATCGGTATCAATCTCGGCAACACAATGGAAGCCTGCGGAGACTGGATCAACGGCAGCAGCATCTCCGACTACGAAAAGGCGTGGGGCAGTCCGCTTGTCTCAAAGGAAATGATCGAAGGAATGGCGAAGGAAGGCTTCGGCGTCCTGCGCATACCGGTCGCATGGTCGAATATGATGCAGCAGGACGGTACCTATACGATCAATCCGGAGCTGGATCAGCGCGTTCACGAAATCGTGGACTGGACAATCGGCAGCGGCATGTATGCGATCATCAATATTCACTGGGATAACGGCTGGGTGAACAAATTTCCGGAGAACAAGGACGAAAGCATGAAGCGCTTCAAGCGCATGTGGACGCAGATCGCAGACAGCTTCAAGGATTACGGTGACTTTCTGATGTTTGAGTGCCAGAATGAGGAGCTCGGCTGGGAGACAATATGGAACCCGTGGGGCGGCACACAGGGCAAGGCAGAATCCTATGCGCTCTGCAATGAAATCAATCAGGCATTCGTCGATGTGATCCGCGCTTCCGGCGGCAACAATCCGAAGCGTCACCTACTGATCTCCGGATATAATACCGGCATCGACCGCACCTGCGATGCATACTTCAAAATGCCGGATGATCCTGCAAACCGCATGGCAATCTCGGTACATTATTACTCCCCTGCCGGATTTGCAATTCTCGAGGAGGATGCGGACTGGGGCAAGGCAACACCGACATGGGGCAGCGATCAGGATTATGCATCGCTCCGGAGCGAGATGGATATGATGAAGACCGCCTTTGCCGATAAAGGTATACCTGTCATCATCGGCGAATACGGCTGCCCGACCAAGAACAAGGAACCGGAATCCGTCCGGCGCTTCCTGACCGCGGTCTGTCAGGAGGCGTACAGCAGAGGACTTTGTCCGGTGCTGTGGTCCACGCCCGGCGGACATTATGACCGCGAGGCATTTCAGCTTACGGACAGAGAACTGCAAAAGAATTTCTATGCAATCGGCGGGAAGGAATTTTCGCCTTCCGATGAACCGTCCCAGCCTGAGAAACAGCCCGTCCGCGGCGATCTCAATGACGACGGCGCTGTCAGCATCGCGGATGCCGTCATGCTGACAAAATACCTGCTGACCACTGAAACCGCGATCTCCGCCTCCGCCGATCTGGACGGAAACGGCAGAATCAATGCGGCGGATCTGTCGCAGCTTAAAATGCTCATTCTCAAATAACCCCCACTATGCACACGGCTCCGGCGATCTTTCACCGGAGCCGCTGTGTTTTCCTTGACAAGCCTGCCGTTCCGCGCTATAATGATACCAGATCATGTGCAAAGGAGTAAGAGATGGAGCTTTCAATTCTGCTGCAAACAGCGCTGTTCCGCGGCTGTACGGAAACCGAGCTGCAAGCGCTGCAATTCCGGAAAAAGCAATACCGCAAAGGCGAGATGATCCTCTCTGCCGGCGCATCTGTGCAGGATATCTGCATTGTCCTGAACGGCACCGTGCAGATTACACGCATCGACATCTGCGGAAACGCTAATATTCTCAGTCTGATCGGCAAAGGCCAGATCTTTGCAGAAGCCTATGCCTGTGTACCGGAACAGCCGCTTCTTGTCGAAGCAACTGCGCAAACCGACTGTGAAGTGTTATTCTTCCCCGTCGCACAGCTCTCGGATACCGCACCGCTGCCAATCCGTCTGAAAATTCTGCAAAATCTGGTCCGGATCAGTGCCGCCAAAAATCTGCATCTCTCGCAGAAGATCTTTCATACCTCCGCAAAGACAATCCGCGGCAGAGTGCTTTCATATCTTTCCCAGCTCGTCACTGAGCAGCGCTGTATGCATGTCAGTATTCCGTTCGACCGGCAGGGCATGGCGGATTATCTCAATCTCGACCGCAGCGCGCTTTCCAAGGAACTGAGCGCGATGCAGCGCGACGGTCTGATCTCATTCAGCAAAAATCAGTTCACGCTGCACATCGAACCGCAAACAGAATAAATCAGAGCCGCCCCTCGCATCTGCGCGATCGGAGCGGCTCTTTTCTTGTTTCACAGATTATCATTTCTGATGCAGCTTGAATACGACCTGCACCGGCGCCTTGACACGTTTTGCAAATGCATCGCCGTCGCTGACATTTCCGACAATCGTGCCATAGTGAATCGGGATCACGGTCTGCGGCTGCATGCGGCTGACAAGCTCCGCCGCCTCTGCTGCATCGGTTGTATAAGTGCCGCCGATCGGGATCAGCGCAATCTCACACCGGACTGCCGCTGCCTCATCGGTCGCATCGGTATCGCCTGCGGCATAGATCCGCTTCCCGTCGACCGTCACGATATACCCGAGCCAGCCGTTCTGCTTCGGATGGAAATGCTTTGTTTTGTTATAAGCAGGCACCGCCTCGACCGGAATGCCGCAGACGGTTTTCGATTCACCGGCTTTCAGCAGAACTGCATCCGTAATCCCGGCTGCGGTCAGTTCCTTCTCCATGGTCTGCGGTGCGACGAAAACCGTTTCCGGCTTGCGTACCTTAGCGATATCCGCAGGCGAAAAATGGTCAAAATGCGGATGCGTAATCAGGATGATATCGGCATCATTTGCCGCATGTTCAATCCGGAACGGATCAAAATACATCACGGTTTCTCCGCCGATGCGAATGCTGCTCTGTGCATTGACTGTAATCTGATTCAGCATATCTGTCCCTTTCTCAGAGATACTCCCTGCAAATCTTTTCTACGATTTCGCGTGCCTGCTCCGGCATTTCATCCAGCTCACAGCCTGCCGCATGATAATGACCGCCGCCGCCGAACCGCCGGCAGATTTCATGCGCGCTGATATCGCCCTTGGTATGGATCGAGCATCTTGTCCTGCCGTCGGGCAGCTCGCGCAGCGTCACGCCGATGTTCATTTCTTCATACTGTTCAAGATAGGCATTGATGCCCTCAAGCTCGGAATCCTCAATACCTGCCGCAGCAAGATCACTGCGCAGGATGATACCGGAAAACAGCCGGTCGCCGCATGTGACATGCAGGCTGTTTTCAAGTGCCTTTTCGATCTGTCTGCGTCCCTTTGATTTATACATCATATGCCGTTTGCCGATCTCTTCGATCTCCGCACCGCATTCAGCAAGCGCCGCCGCTGTCCGGAATGTCTGCGCAGATGCATCCGATGTCCGGAAACAGAGCGTATCCGTGACAATCGCCGTATAGAGCAGGTCGGCAATCTGCTTCGTCACAGGGATCTCCATGACGCGCAGCAGCTTATAGATAATCTCGCTGCACGCACCGCAGTCCGCCTCGACATATTTGTAATCTGCTTCGATTGTATTGCCGTTGTGATGATCAAGGCAGAATGTGAAATGCTGCTCCGCAAAGGGAACTGTCCGGTACGGCGTAGATGTATCGACCGAAATCCAGACGGGATCGTCCGGCGCATCGGGCTGAAAGGCATCCGTCAGATACCGAAAGGATTTCGGCACCGGATCGCGCCCCGTGACCTTCACCTGAATCCCGATGGATTGCAGCGCGATCGCCAGCGCATATGCCGAACCGATGCAGTCGCCGTCCGGCCGGATATGATAGACAATGCACACCGCACGGCATGCGCGCAGAGCTTTTCCGAGTGCTTCCAAAGAGGTCATGGAGCTGCTCCTTTCTGTCGGTTATGATTTCCTGTAATCGAGCCGCAGCAGTGCCTTTCCGTTCGGCAGTGCTTCGGATTCCGTCAGTATGTTCTGATACCCGATCCCGCGCATCGCAGCCGTCAGCGCCGAAGGTTCCATCTGATGATGCACCGCGTCAAGCCCGTCAAACGCATGCAGATACGGCGAATCCGATACCCACTGTGCCGCATCCGTGTTGATCTGTATGACACAGGAGACATACTCCGCCGCTGCTTGCTGCACAGCCCGCTGAAACGCCGCATAGCCGATATATTCGATCAGCAGATCCGCAATCACAAGCTGCACCTGCGGCAGCTTCTCAGCTTCGGCAATAAGGTCGATCCGCAGACATTCCAGCATACCCGAAAGCTGCGGATACCGTTCACGGACAGCACGCAGATAATGCTCATTGATATCAATGCCGTAGACTTTGCGGTACTGCTCTTTCCGGACAGATCTGAGCCCGTTTCCGCCTGCGATTCCGAGAATCATCGCCGTTTCGGTATCGTAGTCTGTGAGCTGCTTCTGCATCATCCGTTCAAGCGCCTGAAGCTGCTGTACGGAATCGAGCGACATATGCTTTTCATAGGTCTCAAGTGTGATTTTCTCCCACGGGTTCTTCATCGCCGCACCTCACAAAAACATCAGATTAACAACGAATCCGCAGGCCAGCGAAAACAGCATCACAAAGAGCAGATACAGCAGAAAATGCTTCACGCCGAGCACGATTTTCAGCGCACCGAGATTTGTAATCTTCGTCGAAGGACCTGTCAGCATAAAGGTTGCCGCCGAACCGATGCTCATACCGCTCATAAGCCACTGCTGCAAAAGCGGAATCGTACCGCCGCCGCAGGCATAGAGCGGCACACCGATCGTCGCCGCCATCAGCAGCCCGAAGCCCTGATGCTCCGAGCCGAAGAGCTTTGCAAAGCCTTCCGCCGGTACATACCGCTGAAAGAGCGCCGAAAGCAGCACGCCGAACAGAAAATAAAGTCCGGTCGCCTTGAAATTTCTGCCGATATTTTTCAGCAGCCGGATCAGAAGATTCGGATGCGTATCGCGGCTCTGTTTTTCCTCAAAGCCGTCGAAATTGAAAAACGCCTTGTTTCTGAATCCGAACCGCAGAATCAGTCCTGCCGTGATTCCGCAGAGAAAGCATGTGATAATCCGCACGGCAAGCACTTCTTTTCCGAGTGCCATGCTGTAAATAATGAGCTGCGGATTCAGCAGAATGGAGCTCATCATGAATGCCGCAAGCCAGTCGTCGCGGATGCCCTTGCGCGAAAAGGATGCCGCCAGCGGGATCGTTCCGTACATGCAGAGCGGTGACGCGATCCCGAGTACACTTGCAATCACAATCCCGAAAACGCCGAGCTTATGCTCCCCGAGCTTTGTCACGGCGCCGTGAATCTTATCCTTGACAAACACCGAGATCACCGAGCCGAGCACCATACCGAGGATCCAGTAGGGCAGAATCTGCCGGAGCTGAATCATGAAATAGGAGCTGACATAGATAAACTCGCGCTTCAGGACGGACAGTATCTCAATCATCAATCATAACCAGCTGATATTTGCGGCTGCCGAGCCCGATCTCCTCCGCATGCTCAAGCGTGTGCAGACCGTTCTTCGATTCGATGCGGCGGATCAGCTTTTCGCCGTCCTCAGCCGCATAGACCAGATCAACGCATGCCTGATCGAGCGCGACCGGATCCGACGAGGACAGTACGCCGATATCATGCATATCCGGCTCCTCCGGTCTGCCAACACAGTCGCAGTCCACGGAGAGGCGGTTCATCACACTGACATAGGTGATGCGGTCGCCGAGATAATCGTCCACAGCCTTGCCTGCCTCACCCATAGATTCAAGGAAGCCGTCCTGATTGCTGGAATCCCACTTGGATTTTGTCTTTCCGGCAGAGTGAATCCAGAATTTGCCCTCTCTTGCGGCAAGTCCGATCGAGATATTCTTGATTGCACCGCCGAAGCCTGCCATCGGATGTCCCTTGAAATGCGAGAGAATCAGATAGGAATCGTAATCGTCAAATGCCGCACCGACATAGTCCTCTTTGAGATTCGTGCCGCCGTTGACGGGAATCGTCATGGTGCCGTCCTCATCGAGGATCTGGAAATCGGTGATATCGGTAAAGCCGTGATCGGCAGCGACCTGATAATGCATTGCAGTTTCGCCGCGCTTGCCGCCGTATGCGGTATTGCACTCGACAACCGTACCGTCCACATAGCGGATCAGATCGGTGATCAGCTCCGGACGCAGATAGTTACTGGCAGGCGGCTCACCGGTGCTGAGCTTGACCGCAGGCTTTTCACCGGGCTCCCAGCCGAGCGCAAGATAAGCATTGATCAGTCCCTGCGGGGAGATGTCCTTTGTCATATAG
>JAGKVC010000136.1 GCA_021152595.1 Clostridia bacterium | reverse complement strand
CGGCGTGACACCCTCTGAGCTGAACCGGCTTGCCGATCAGGCGGATAAAATCTATACCATCGCGTCGCGCTGCGGCGTTTTTGCAAAATCCGATATTCAGCCGCTGCTCAATCAGGGCGCAGGCTTTCCCAATATCTCCGCAAGCATCCTGAAAGCCGTCGTCAACCAGACCGTCGGCGGACTGGCACAGGGCAGAGAGATTGCAGGTCATGTGCTGTATCTCGGCGGACCGCTCACCTACCTTGACAAACTCCGCAGGAGCTTCGATGAGGCACTGCATCTGACCGGTCTCAGCCCCGAAAATGCGCTCTATTATGTCGCATACGGCGCGGCGCTGCAATGTGATTCGCGTGCATTCTCCCTGCCGGAGCTTGCCGAACGTGCGGAACAGTATTCCGCAAAGGGCAGCTATATCACCACGCCGCCGCTTTTTTCCTCGCAGGAGGAATATGACGCTTTCTGCAAGCGGCATCATGAGAATTCCGCGCATATTCAGTATATCACGAAGCCGCAGGGCGATATGTACCTCGGCATCGACGCCGGCTCGACGACGATCAAGGCGGTCATCACCGATGCGGACGGCAACATCCTCGATACGATGTATCAGTCGAACCACGGCAACCCCGTTCCGGCTGTCCGCGATTATCTCACCGCAATCTATGAGAAATATCCGGAGATCCGCTTTGCAGGCTCCGCTGTCACCGGATACGGCGAGGATATCATCAAGGAGGCATTCGGCATCGACTGCGGCATTGTCGAGACCATTGCACATTACACCGCGGCACAGAAATTCCGTCCGGACGTCGATTTTATCATTGACATCGGCGGACAGGATATCAAATGCTTCCGCATCCATAATCATGCGATCGACAATATTTTCCTGAATGAAGCATGTTCCTCGGGCTGCGGCTCCTTCCTGCAAACCTTCGCAGAGGCAATGCACTACAGCATCGCGGATTTTGCAAAGCTCGGACTCTTTGCCGATCATCCGGTCGATCTGGGATCGCGCTGTACGGTCTTCATGAACAGCTCTGTCAAGCAGGCACAGAAGGACGGCGCGACCGTCGAGAATATCTCCGCCGGTCTTTCCATGAGCGTCGTGAAAAATGCGCTCTATAAGGTCATCCGATGTGCAAATGCTTCGGAGCTCGGACAGCATATCGTCGTACAGGGCGGCACATTTCTCAATGATGCCGTGCTGCGCGCATTTGAAATGGAGCTGAAACAGGATGTCATCCGTCCGGAGATCTCCGGCGTGATGGGTGCATACGGCGCCGCACTCTATGCAAAGCAGCATACGCACGGGGAAAGCCGGATCCTCTCCGCAGAGGCACTCCGCAGCTTCACGCATACCGTGAAAACCGTGACCTGCAAGGGCTGTGCAAATCACTGTCAGCTCACCGTCAATTCCTTCGGCGGCAGGCATACCTATATCGCAGGCAACCGCTGCGAAAAGCCGCTCGGCAATGCAGTCAGTCAGACCGCCTATAATCTCTATGCGGTCAAGCGCGAGCTGCTGGAAAAATACCGCGGCAATGAGATCACAGAAGGCCGCCCGACCGTCGGCATTCCGCTTGCACCGAATCTCTATGAGCTGCTGCCCTTCTGGCACACGCTGCTCACGAAACTCGGGTTCAACGTCATTGTCTCGCCGGATTCGACACGCAAGCTCTATCTCTCCGGTCAGCATACGATCCCCTCGGATACGATCTGTTTTCCGGCAAAGCTGCTGCACGGTCATATCGAGGCACTGCTCGAACAGAAGCCCGATGCGATCTTCTATCCCTGCATGAGCTATAATGTCGATGAGGGTGCAGGCGATAATCACTATAACTGTCCGGTTGTCGCATACTATCCGGAGGTCGCAAAAATCAATATCAAAGCACTCCGCGACATCGAATATATTCATGAATTTGTCGGCATTCACAACCGCAAGGCGTTCCCTGCAAAATTCCGCGAAATCATGCAGGCACACGGCTTTACCCTGACGCTGAAGCAGATCAAGGCAGCGGCGGATGCAGCCTATACCGAATATGAACGCTATATGGCGGCGGTGCGCGGCAAGGCGACCGAATTCCTTGAGATTGCCCGCATGAAGCATATGCCCGTGATTGTGCTGGCAGGCAGACCGTATCACATTGATCCGGAAGTCAATCACGCACTGGACAAACTCATCTGCGGACTCGGCGCGATTATTGTCAGTGAGGACGGCATCAGCAGCCTGATGGAGCCGTTCCGCACGACGGTTCTCAATCAGTGGACCTATCACGCGCGGCTTTATCTCGCGGCGAAATATGTCGCGGAATCCCTGCCGGAGGAGCAGATCAATCTCGTGCAGTTTGTCTCATTCGGCTGCGGCGTCGATGCCGTCACGACCGATGAGGTGCGCGCAATCCTCGAAAAAGCCGGCAAGATCTATACACAGCTCAAAATCGACGAGGTCACAAATACCGGAGCTGCAAAAATCCGTCTGCGCAGTCTGTTTGCCGCTGCCGGACTGAACGAATCAGCAAGGAAGTGAAACTTTGGCAACCAACGAACTCTATCCGGAATTCACACCGGAGATGAAAAAAACACATACGATCCTGATTCCGAATGCGCTGCCTGTCCATTTCAGCCTGATGGGCTCGGTCTTCCGCGACGCAGGATATAAGGTCGATTTCCTCGATTATTCCGGTCAGAAGATCATCGACACCGGACTGAAATATGTTCACAATGACGCCTGCTATCCGGCGATTGTCGTCATCGGACAGCTCATCTATGCGCTCGAATCCGGCGACTACGATCCGCAGAAAACCGCACTGATGCTCTATCAGACCGGCGGCGGCTGCCGTGCCTCGAACTATGTCCACATGCTGCGAAAGGCGCTCAAAAAAGCAGGACTTTCGTTTGTTCCGGTTGTCTCCGTCAATTTCGGCGGCATCGAGAAAAACAGCGGCTTTGATATCTCGCCGCTGATGTTCCTCAAAGGTCTGATCACATGGCTCTACGGCGATTTTGTCATGCTGCTGCGCAATCAGATTCTGCCCTATGAGGTGCATGCAGGCGATGCAAAGGTTCTCATGGAGAAATGGCGCATCTCGCTGACCGATCAGATCCGCAGAAACAAGGGACTGACATTCTCGGAGATCCGGCATAATTTCCGCGCGATCGCTGCGGATTTTGCTGCTGTGCCGATCAACAAGATCCCGAAGCCGAAGGTCGGAATCGTCGGGGAGCTGTATGTCAAATATGCGGATTTCGGCAACGATCATCTGCCGGATTTCCTCGTTGAGCAGGGCGCTGAGGTCATGGTGCCCGGCATCCTCGGATTCGCACTCTACAGTCTCAATATCGGCAGGGAGAATTTCCGGCTCTACGGCGACCGCAAGGGCGTGACATTCAGCCGCGCCGCCGTCAAATACGTCGAAATGCTCGAGAAGATCATGCTGAAGGTGCTGGCGGAATATCCGCAGTTTGAGAAGCCGATCCCGTTCCCTGCGCTCAAAAAGCTCGGCGAACGCACGATCAGCACCGGCGTCTGCATGGGCGAGGGCTGGCTGCTCACCGCTGAAATGGCAGAACTGATCGAAAAGGGATACAGCAATATTGTCTGCGTACAGCCCTTCGGATGCCTGCCGAACCATATCGTCGGCAAGGGCATGATCCGCGCAATGAATGAGCAGTACAAGGAAGCCAATATCTGCGCAATCGACTACGATCCCGGTGCGACGCGCGTCAATCAGCAGAACCGCATCAAGCTCATGCTCTCGATCGCGCGCGAGAATATGCAGTAAGCAATCCATAATGATACAACAAAGCCGCTGAAATGAAGCTGTTGCGCTTCTTTCAGCGGCTTTTTCTATAGATCCGAAAGCAGACGGACTGTGATCCCGATGCCGTCTGTTTCGATCAGGATTGTGCTGTCGAGATCCGTGCGGTAGACCTCGCATTTCGCCTCATGGAGCGCATGCAGCGTCTTGACAGCAGGATGCCCGTAATCATTCAGCGCGCCGCAGGAGATCACCGCATATTCCGGCGACACCGCTGCGAGAAATTCAGGAGATGTCGAATGCGAGCTGCCGTGATGCCCGACCTTCAGCACATCCGCAGAAAGATCATAGCCTGCTGCAAGCATCGCCTGCTCCCCTGCCGCACTGAGATCACCCGTGAACAGGAAATGCTTTTCTCCGCAGGTCACGCGGCAAAGGAGAGAGCAGTCGTTCAGATCTTCAAAGGCGGAATTGTCCACGGAGAAAAATGTCAGGGATGCTGAACCGAGCGGCAGTTCTTCGTGACAGGCAGGCGTCCGAACCGGAATCTGCTTCTCCGCGGCAAGCTCCAGCACCTGCGAAAATGACCAGCCTGTCGGAATCAGCGCATCCGGTATTTCAGGCAGATACAATGCGCCGACCGGTATCTGCTCCAGAACCGCTGCAATGCCGCCGATATGATCTGCATGCGGATGGGAATTGATCACGCAGTCCAGCCTGCTGATACCGGCTTCTCTGATCATCTGTACGACCGCATTGCCGCGGTCCGGTTCGCCGCCGTCAATCAGGATGCTGTGCGTATCGGTACAGAGCAGCGCAGCATCCCCCTGCCCGACATCCATCTGATAGATACGGAGCGCACCCGGGGAAACCGGCATGATCCGCTGCTTTGATGTAACCTCTATGGCAATCAGCGCCGCCGCAACCAGAATTACATACACGATCAGAAACGGCAGACGCTGACGAAAGAGATCCCATTTCGAGATCTGCTTTGCACGGCGGTATCTGCGCTCCACTCTGCGGATCTGGTTCTGATGCTCTGTCATATGCGCGCCCCCCTTTCCGATAGAAAAAGGCTGCCGTACCGCAGCGGCACAGCAGCCCTGTATTCATTATTCGCGCTCCGAAATCGGCTGATAGGTCTCCCATTCCTTGACGGCACGGTATGCCGGACGGATGATCTTGCTTGCGCCGAGCAGCTCCTCCAGACGGTGTGCAGACCAGCCTGCAATTCTCGAAACTGCAAAAATCGGCGTGAACAGCTCGTTCGGCAGATTCAGCATGCGGTAAACGAGTCCGGAATAGAAATCCACATTTGCGCAGACGCCCTTGTAAATACGGCGCTCCTCTGCGATGATCTGCGGTGCGAGACGCTCCACCAATGCATAGAGGGCGTATTCCTCGTGGCACTGCTTCTCATCGGCAAGCTGCTCCACGAATCCGCGCAGAATCGTTGCACGCGGATCACTCTGCGAATAGACAGCATGTCCCATGCCGTAAATCAGACCGGCGTGGTCAAATGCATCCTTATGAAGCAGTCGGCGGAGATACTGTCCGACCTCCTCCTCGTCCTTCCAGTCGTGGACGCGCTCCTTCATATCATCGAACATCTGGACAACCTTGATATTCGCGCCGCCGTGCTTCGGTCCCTTCAGCGAGCCGAGTGCCGCCGCCATCGTCGAATAGGTATCCGTACCCGAGGACGAAACCACATGCACGGTAAAGCTCGAATTGTTGCCGCCGCCGTGCTCAGCATGCAGTACCATTGCAAGATCAAGGATTTTCGCCTCAAGCTCGGTATATTTCTGGTCACTGCGCAGCATGCTCAGCAGATTCTCTGCCGCCGAAAGATTCGGATCGGGCTGGTGCAGGAACAGGCTTTGATCATTCTTGTAATAACGGTACGCCTGATAGCCGTAAACTGCGATCGACGGGAACTGCGCAATGAGCTGAATGCACTGGCGCAGCACATTTGCGATCGAGGTATCATTCGGATTGTGGTCATAGGAATACAGCGCGAGGACGCTCTTTGCGAGCGTATTCATCATATCCTCGCTCGGGGATTTCATGATGACATCGCGCGTGAACGAGGGCGGCAGTGTGCGGCAGCTCCGCATCAGAGCGCTGAAATCCTCAAGCTCCTGTGCATTCGGAAGCTGTCCGAACAGCAGCAGATAGACCGTCTCCTCATAGCCGAAGCGGTTGTCGCTGATAAAGCCGTTGACGAGATCCTCAATATGGTAGCCGCGGAACAGAAGCTGTCCCTTGCCGAGCTTCGTTTCGCCGTTTTCCTCTGTGCCGGGGATGATCTGGCTGACATTGGTAAGCCCTGCGCAGACGCCCTTGCCGTTGATATCGCGCAGACCGCGCTTGACATCGTATTTGGAGTACAGCTCCGGATCAATCTGATAATTTGCTCTGCAAAGTTTAGAAAGCTCCTCTATTTTTGTCTGTGCAGTGTAACGATTCCATTCACCCATGTGCAGACTCCTTTCTTTCTACGAATTTGGTCCATATATTGCCTGCGGCAGACACGAAATGCCTGCCGCATATCCTATGTGTATTATTCCGGTATGTTTATAAGATATAGTATATCATGTTTTCGCCGGTTTGTCAAGACAAATCTCTTGCAGGGCGGTTGTTTTCAGGCAAATCTGCCGAAATGCCTGGTTTGTTAAATATACATCATTTCAAAAGCTCTGTCCGCAGAAACAGCAGGATTTTCTTTTCACGCCGCGAGACCTGCACCTGCGTCATGCCGAGGCGTGCGGCGGTTTCGCTCTGCGTCAGATTCTCCGTATAGCGCAGGCGGATCAGTTCGCTGTCCTGCGCACCCAGAAGCGTCAGCACCTGCTCGAGCGCAAGATGCTCCTGAATCCGGTTTTCCGGCGAAGGAACGGGAATATCCTGCGTGATCTCACCGTCGTCGGTTTCTGCGGTCAGCGAGCAGACGGGCTGTGCGGCGCAGAGTGCCTCTGCGATCTCTGTCTCCGGAATGCCGAGTGTCTGCGCGATCTGCCGGACAGTCGGTTCGGTGCCGTTTTTCCGCCGCAGCTCCTCGGCGGTGCGGTTCACACGGAGACTCAGCTCCTGTAACCGCCGCCCGATATGAATACTGCCGCCCTCGCGGAACAGCCGCCGGATCTCCCCGAGGATCACCGGCACCGCATAGGTCGAAAAGCAGACGCCGCGCGCCGGATCAAAGGCATTTGCCGCCTTGACAAGTCCTAAGCAGCCTGCCGAATACAGTTCCTCATACTCAATGCCGCGGTCCCGAAACCGCTTTGCGCAGAGATGCACCAGCCCCAGATGCGCCTCAGCCGCGACTGCCGGTTGCCTGCTCTGTTCCATGCTGCATCTTCTTTCTCATTGTGACGGTCGTGCCGTGTCCGAAGCGGCTTGTGACGGTCAGCTTGTCCGTAAAGCTCTGCATGACCGTGAAGCCGAGTCCGGCGCGCTCCTCCGCAGGCGCACTCGAATACAGCGGCGTCATTGCCTGCGCGATATCCGCAATTCCGCAGCCCTTGTCCGCAATCCGGATGTAGATCACACCCTCCGGCAGCAGCCGCACGGTCACTGCGATCAGCCCGGGCTCTCTGCCGCGGTAGGCATGGACGATGCTGTTCGTCACCGCCTCGGAGACCGCTGTCCGCAGATCGGCTAAGTCCTCGACGGTCGGATCAAGCTGCGATGCAAACGCACAGACCATTGTCCGCGCAAAGCTCTCATTTTCCGAGCGCGCCGGAAAGGTGCATTTCAGTTCATTGAGCGTATTCATGTTCCGGTTCCGTTCCTTTCTCTGTTTGTTCCGTCTCAGGGGTATCATCCAGCAGCGGAATCTCCGGCTTTTTCGGCGCAGGCTTCGGGCGCTCCTTTTTCACGCTGTTCCGGATCACCGCAAGCCTGTCCGCGCCGGAAATCCGCAGTACCTTCCGGATATGCGGCGGCGGATTGTGAATCTCCAGTGTGCCGCCGTATTCCTCCATGAGCCGCGACCGCCCCATGATCAATCCGATGCCGGAGCTGTCCATAAAACTCACCTGCCGGAAATCCAGCACAACAACCGGCGGATACTGCTCACGCACGGCAAAATCAATCGTCTCGCGGATTTCCTTTGCGTGGTGATGATCGAGTTCGCCGCTCAGGAATGCCGTCAGCTTCTGCGGCTCCTGTTTCAGTTCAACCATTTCTCTCATCCTTTCCTTTTGGATATACCGATATTGTAATGCATTCTGCGTGCGGATCCGGTCGAATCGGGAAAGCATGCCGCAAAAAGATTCTTCCGCTTGACGAAACCGCGGTTTTCGTGGTAAAATAGAAGCAACAGATAAAAAGGCGGTGTTTGTATGACTGAACTGAAAGACGATCCCATATACAGGCTGCTGGAGAAGCATTACCCGAATCTGCTGCTTGATTATGCAGTATTCTCTGCCGACCTGCCGTATCAGGGCGAGGTTTCCCACAAGGAGGCTGCCATGGCAGCGATCCTTGCGTTCTCACACCGGCACCGCGTCGGAAACCGGTATGATCCGGGGCCGTTTACGCTGGAGCCGGATAAAATGCAGGCTGAACGGTATCCGGCAGAGCTGCTCTTTGACATTCCGGACGGCAGCAGTCCGGTCAAACCGGGGACGATTCGCTATTGGTATGCATATGCCGAACAGCCCTACCCGACCGGCTATACTGCGGAAGATTTCCGCAGGATCAATACCGTACTGTTCCCCGAACCGTTCCGCAATGACCTTGAGGTATTTCGATGGAACGATGATTTTTCCAGCTATTTCGATGACGGCAAGTACTGGTGGGGAACGTATTTCTGGACAATCTATGATAAGCATTTGCAGCGCTTTGTCATCATCGGCGCTTCTCTGATCGACTGAACAAAGAAAGGAATCCTCTTTATGAAACTGATGATCGTAGACGGAAACAGTATCCTGAACCGCGCCTATTACGGTGTCAAGCCGCTTTCCAATCACAAGGGCGTTTTCACGAACGCGATCTACGGCTTTTTCAATATCCTGCTCAAAGCGATCGACGATACCGGCGCAGAAAGCGTTGCAATCGCCTTCGACCGCAAGGAAAAAACCTTCCGGCACAAGGCAGTCGCAAGCTATAAGGCAAACCGGCACGGCATGCCCGATGAGCTTGCCATGCAGCTTCCGCTGACAAAGCAGATCCTCGAAGCAATGGGCTATCCCGTTGTGACCTGTGCCGGATGGGAGGCGGATGATATCCTCGGAACGGTCTCCGCGGCGCTCTCCGCTGCCGGTGAGGACTGCATCCTGCTGACCGGCGACCGCGATAATTTGCAGCTCATCAATGAACATGTCACCGTGCGCCTTGCGACAAACAAGGAGCCGATTCTCTATGATACGGCGCGGTTTGAAGCGGATTACGGTTTTCCGCCGAAGGGACTGATCGACCTGAAAGCCCTCATGGGCGATTCCTCTGACAACATCAAGGGCGTTGCCGGTATCGGTGAAAAAACCGCAATGGCACTCGTACAGCAATACGGCACGATCGAGGCGCTCTATGAAGCGCTCCCCGATGCTGCCGATATCAAGCCTGCTGCAAAGAAAAAGCTCGAGGCAGGCATCGAGGACGCGAAGCAGAGCAAATGGCTCGCAACAATCGTCACCGATGCACCTGTCCCGACAGACCTCGCTTCCTATGAACGCAAGCCGCAGGACACCGCTGCGCTCTCGGCACTGCTCACAGATCTGGAACTCTATAAGCTGATGGAGCGTCTGCATGTGCAGCCGTCCGCTGCCGCAGAGGTCAGATCCGAGGCTCCGGAAGCGGAATGCATCCCTGCCGAAAAGGTCAGCATGACGCCGGAGCTGTTCGATACGCTTTGCAGCAGCAAAAATCCTGTCGATTTTCTCTATCGGGATGCTGTGCTGTATCTGGCATGGGAACATTCTGTTTCAAGCGTGACCGATCCGAAGCAGATCTTCCGCTTTCTGACCTCCGATGCACCAAAGCGCACCTTTGACGCAAAGCCCGTCTACCGCATGCAGATGGATCAGCATGATACCATTCACAATCTCGTGCTGGATGATGTTATCTGCGCGTATCTGCTCAATCCCTCGACGACGGAATATCTGATCGAGCGGCTCTGCGCGGAGAATGCACTCCCCTATCAGGCAGATCTCGGCGGATTTGCGGATATTGCGGCGCTGCCTGCGCTCTCGGAATATCTGGAAAAGCAGGTGCAGGAGCAGGGCA
>JAGKVC010000135.1 GCA_021152595.1 Clostridia bacterium | reverse complement strand
CGGAGGACGCACTGCTTGTATGTGACATCGACGCTGCACAGAACATCAAAAAAATAACGGAAATGCTGCGGGAACAGGGCAGAGGAGAACTGCTCTGAATTCCGCCCGAAAAATGAAACGGAGGTACGGCTATGGAAGAGCTTACCGGCGATCTGATCCTCGAACAAATGCGCAGAGACTACGGACGCAATGCGTTCGGCATGGCAATTTTGCTCCTGATTCCGGCGGCAGGTATGTGCGTTTCGGCATATCTGCGCGGATTCCTCGATCCTGTCACGATCATTCTGGCAGTGCTGACGGCAGCAGCGCTGGTCTTTTTCCTGCTCGCGCTTTTCAGGGTGATCTTCATTGAGAAGCATCCGCTGATCAAGCAGTTCGGCAGCGCAATCGCGCTCGCGGGATGTATCCGCGCCGGCGGTACCTTCGCAATCTGGCATACACCGCCTTACCGCAAGCACCAGCTCATCATCACAGAGGAGTACATCGTATGTCCGGAGAAGGTGCAGAGCTATCTTGGACTTGAAACGATTACGCATGTGCAGCGCTGGATGCTGCACGGCGCAGGATTTCTGCGGATTCTGTTCCGCACACGCAGCCTTTCTGCGGCAAAGGCACTCGGCATATCCGGCAAGGACCGCCGCTATCACAAACAGCATCCGCTTCCTGAGACCGAGCAGTTTGATCTGCTCTGCCTGCGGGATGTCAAGAAGCGCCGGCATCTTTATTATGTAGCCGTCGCGGATTTCCATGATGTTCTGGCATTTCTGCGCGAGTATCTTCCCGAAGCGCAGATCAAGCCGGAGCGTTCGATCTGAGAGAAAAAGGAGTAACGAACAATATGAAGCATGCATTGATTACCGGCATCACCGGTCAGGACGGCTCTTATCTTGCAGAGCTGCTGCTCGAGAAGGGCTATGAGGTCTATGGCATCTGGCGCCGCAAGAGCGTTGTCGATTACGGCAATATCGCACATCTGAAGGATCAGATTCATCTGATCTACGCGGATATGACAGATCTTGTCTCGCTGATTTCCGCAATGCGGATTTCGCAGGCAGATGAGGTATACAATCTGGCGGCACAGAGCTTTGTTGCAACGAGCTGGGAGCAGCCGGTCGCAACGGCGGAGATCGACGCGCTCGGCGTGACGAATCTGCTTGAGGCGATCCGGATTGTGAAGCCGGAGGCGCGGTTCTATCAGGCATCGACCTCGGAGATGTTCGGCAAGGTGCAGGCGATTCCGCAGAGCGAGACCACACCGTTCTATCCGCGCAGCCCCTACGGTGTCGCAAAGCTCTACGGTCACTGGATCACGAAAAACTACCGTGAGAGCTTCGGACTCTTCACCTGCTCGGGCATTCTGTTCAATCACGAATCCGAGCGCCGCGGCAAGGAATTTGTCACGCGCAAGATCACCGATGCCGCCGCGAGAATTTCGCTCGGCTTGCAGGAGTATGTGGAGCTCGGCAATCTGGATGCAAAGCGCGACTGGGGACATTCCAAGGATTATGTCCGCGCGATGTGGCTGATGCTCCAGCAGGATACACCGGATGATTATGTCGTAGCGACGGGCGAGACGCGCTCGGTGCGCGAATTTGCAGAATGGGCATTCCGTGCTGTCGGCATTGAGATCGAATGGCAGGGCGAAGGCGTCGATACCGTCGGCATCAACAAGGCAAACGGCAAGACGGTTGTGAAGGTCAATCCGAAGTTCTACCGTCCGGCGGAGGTCGAGCTGCTGCTCGGCGATCCGTCGAAGGCGGAGCAGAAGCTCGGCTGGAAGCGTGAGATCAGCTTTGCAGATCTGGTCACACGCATGGCGCAGAATGATCTTGCGCTGGTCAGGCAGGAATGCGGCATCTGAACTCAGCCGGAGGCTTATGAAACATGAAAATTGCATTTGACGCGAGCCCGCTGATCGGAGACCAGATTTCCGGCGTGGGCTGGTGCGAGGCAAATCTGACGGATGCACTGACACAGCAGCATCCCGAGGAGCAATATCGTTTTGAATATTTCACACTGCGTTCGCCGGAGGAAAAGGTCCGGCGGATGCAGCCCTTTGTACGCGAAAATACGGCGCTGCATCCGGCGCGGTTCTCGCCGCTGCTCTACCGTCTGATGACGAATTTCGTGCCGGTGCCGTACTGTGCATTTCAGGGCAAATGGGCAGATATTACGCACTTTTTCAATTATATCGTGCCGCCGTTTGTCCACGGGAAAACGGTCGTGACAGTGCATGACATGGTACTGCATGCCTATCCGGAGACGATGCGCACACGGACGCGGCTGCTGCTGCAAACAGGTCTGAAACGCTCAATGAAGCGCGCCGACCGGATCGTGACGGACAGCGAATTTTCGCGTTCGGAGATCATAAAATACTATCCCGATATGGCGGAAAAGATCCGCGTGGTGCCCTGCGGCGTTGATACAGCGCATTTTCAGCCGGCATCCGCGCAGGATATTGAGCGTGTGCGCAAGATCCATCATCTGCCGGAGCGGTATTTTCTCTATCTCGGGACGCTTGAGCCGCGCAAGAATCTGGTGCGGCTGATCCGAGCCTATGCGCTGCTGCGCGAGAAATATCCCGATGCACCGGCGCTGGTGCTGGCAGGCGGCAAGGGCTGGCAGTATGAGCGGATTTTCGAGGCATCTGCGGCATCTGATGTCCGCGGACATATCCTGTTCCCGTCGTATATTCCCTCGGAGGATATGGCAGCGGTTTATTCGGGCGCACTGGCGTTTGTATTCCCGTCGCTTTATGAGGGATTCGGCATGCCGCCGCTTGAGGCAATGGCGTGCGGATGTCCGGTGCTGACCTCGAAGGCGGCATCTTTGCCGGAGGCGGTCGGAAATGCAGCGCTGCTCTGCAATCCGCTGAAAATCAAGGCGATTGCAAGGGGAATGGAGCTGCTTCTGACGCAGGAAAAGCTCCGTGAAATGCTGATTGTGCGCGGATTCCGCCGTGCAAAGGAAATGAGCTGGGAATCTGCCGCGGAGACGCTGCATCAGGTTTACCGCGAATTACAGGATGAAAGGAACTGAGGCGCATGCAGCATCAGGGAACGGTCACGCTCGAAACAGAACGTCTGATTTTACGTCGTTTTACTGTTTCGGATGCGGATGAAATGTACCGGAACTGGGCATCCTCGGAGGAGGTTGCAAAGTTCCTGACATGGGAGCCCCATGCGAATGCGGAGGAGACTGCCGGTCTGCTGAAACTCTGGGTATCGGACTACGAAAAGCCCGATTGCTATAACTGGGTGCTGGAGCTGAAATCAGAGGGCATCGTGATCGGAAATATTTCCGTGGTGCGCATCTGTGAGGAGACAAAATGCGCAGTGCTGGGCTGGTGTCTCGGGACGCAGTGGTGGGGCAGAGGTTACATGTCGGAAGCCGGAAATGCAGTTCTCCGGTATCTGTTTGAGACAGTCGGCATGAACCGCATCTGTGCAAATCACGATATCGGCAATCCGAAATCCGGCAGAGTGATGCAGAAGATCGGGATGCAGTATGAGGGCACACTCCGGCAGCACGGCTTTGCACGCGGCAGAGTCTTTGACGATGTCTGGTACGGAATCCTTGCCGAAGATTACCGGAGGATGCAGCATGGCTGATCAGAAGAACCGACCGCGTCTGCTGATTACGGGCAAGGCATATGATCCGCACATCGGCGGCATCGAGACCGTCATGCAGCAGACCGCGGAATATATGCGCAGATACGCAAAAACGAAGGTGCTTTGCTGCCGGGATGACCGCGGCATGACGAAGCGTGAGAAGGTCGGGGGCGTGCCGGTGACCTATGCCGGCAGCTTCGGGACAGTTGCTTCCTGCCCGATTTCATTTTCCTATCTCGGGGAATTCCGCCGGAAGGTCATGCTGGCGGATACCGTCGAGCTGCATCTGCCGTTTCCGGTTGCGGATCTGGCGCTGCTGCTTTCGGGATATAAGGGGCGCGTTGTTGTCGCATGGCACAGCGATGTTGTGCGGCAGAAGGCGATGCTGATTTTCTATAAGCCGCTGATGAAGTGGCTGCTGCGGCGTGCGGATGCGATTCTTGTAGCTACAAAAGCGCATATTGACAGCTCGCCCTATTTGCAGCCGTTCCGGGAGAAATGCGTGATTGTGCCGTATGGCATCAACCCTGCGGATTACGAGCAGCGGCCGCATCTGGAGCCGCTTTCCGCGCAGCTTCATGACCGTTCTGCGAAAAAGATTCTGTTCACCGGCAGACTGGTCTATTATAAAGGTGCAGATGTGCTGCTCGAAGCATTTGCGGATCTGAAAACAAATGCGGAGCTGTTTTTTGCCGGAACAGGCGTCCTCGAGCCGGAGCTGGAAGCCCGTGCGGAGGCGCTGGGGATTCGGGAGCGTGTGCATTTTCTCGGCAGGCGCATGACGCCGGAGCTGCGCGACATGTTCGCGGAATGCGATCTGTTCGTGCTGCCCTCTGTTGCAAACAGTGAGGCATTTGGCATTGTGCAGCTTGAGGCGATGGTCAACGGCAAGCCTGTGATCAACACCGCACTGCCGACGGGCGTGCCGCTGGTTTCGCTGGACGGCGAGACCGGACTGACAGTACCGCCCTCGGATGCAGCCGCGCTGACCGCCGCAATGGAAAAGCTGCTGACCGACGATGCATTGCGGATGCAGTACGGCGAGGCGGCAAGAGCGCGCGTCCTGCGTGAATTTTCGCTGCAAACCGTCATGGAGAAAACACGCAGCGTACTGCTGAACAGAGAATAAGGAGCCAACAGCATGAAGATACTGATAACCGGTGCGGCAGGCTTTGTCGGCGCCTATGCGATCCGGCAGCTTGCGGAAAGCGGCAGTGAGATTCACGCCGCGATTCTGCCGCAGGAGCAGCTTGCAGCCGATCTGCTGCCGCTTTGTACGGTGCATCATTTTGATCTGCTCGATGCGGAAGGCGTCAGGGCGCTGCTTTCGGATATCCGTCCCGACGGGATTCTGCATCTTGCGGCACAAAGCTCGGTTGCGCTCTCATGGAAGCAGCCGCAGCTTACAGCCGATCTCAATATCAAAGGGACGCTGAATCTTCTGGAAGCGGCGCGCAGTCTGCCTGCCATGCCGCGGATTCTGCTGATCGGTTCCGCGGAGGAATACGGCAGAATCACCGCGGAACAGGAGACGGAAATCCGCGTTCAGGAGAAGACACCGCTGCATCCGGTCAATATCTATGCCGCGACAAAAGCCGCCGCGGAGCAGCTTGCCGCAGTGTATTACAATGCATACGGTCTGCCGGTAATCTGCGTGCGGGCGTTCAATCACTTCGGCCCGGGACAGCGTGAAATGTTCGTTGTTTCGGATTTTTGCAGACAGACCGCAGAAATCGAGCGCGGGATGCGTGCGCCGGTGATCCGGACGGGCAATCTCGATGCAAGGCGTGATTTCACCGATGTCCGCGATATTGTCCGTGCCTATGCGATGCTGCTGGAATCCGGCATTGCAGGGGAGATCTACAATGTCGGCAGCGGCAGGACGGCAGCGATTTCGGAGATGCTCGATCTGATCCTTGCAGAGAGCGCGGTTCAGATCCGGCATGAGATTGATCCTGAAAAGCTGCGTCCGGCTGAGACCGCGCACATCGCCGCCGATACGGCAAAGCTGAGGAGGGATACCGGCTGGGAGCCGCAGATCCCGACGGCGCAGTCAATCGCCGATACGCTTGCATTCTGGCGGAAGAAACTGAAGGAGCAATCAGAAGCATGATCCGAAAGCTGCGTGAACTCTATCAATACCGCGAGATGATCGTGAGCCTTGTGCGCAAGGACTTAAAGGGGCGCTATAAGGGCAGTGTGCTCGGATTTCTCTGGACATTCCTGAATCCGCTGTTACAGCTCCTTGTTTATACAATGGTATTCTCGGTGATTCTGAAAAGCGGCATCCCGAATTATTATCTGCATCTGTTCGTGGCGCTTGTGCCGTGGATTTTCTTTGCATCCTCGCTGACGACCGGCGCAAAGCTGGTGCTCGATCAGAAGAACATGATCAAGAAGATATATTTTCCGCGCGAGGTTTTGCCGGTCGCCTATACGCTGAGCAGCTTCTGCAATATGCTGTTCTCGTTCATCATAATCTTTCTGGTGATCGGGGTAATGCGGCTCGGCGTGAATGCTGCGGCGCTCCCGTGGCTGATTCCGGTTATGACGATCCAGTTTATACTGGTGCTTGGGATGAATCTCATCACCTCCGCCGTGACGGTGTATATCCGCGATCTGGAGCATATCATGGGTGTCGTCAGCATGGCGTGGATGTATCTTTCGCCGGTTGTGTACGGCATAGATTTTGTACCGGAAAACTGGCGCAGGTGGTATCTGCTCAATCCGATGGCACCGCTTGTGCTTTCCTACCGTGACATTTTATATTATCAGCGCGCACCGCAGCTCCGGCAGCTTGCACTTGCAGGCGGGATCAGTCTGCTGATCCTGTGCCTCGGATATCTGGCATTTGAGAAGCTGCAGCGCCGTTTTGCAGAGGTGCTCTGATGACAGCAATCCTGAAAAAAATCCGGAGATATCTGCCGCAGATCGCATTTGTCTGTGCGGTTCTCTGGCTCTTCTGGCAGATTTATCCGATCATATTCGCCGTGCATGATGACATGCGCAATTATACGCTGGTACGGCGCGGCATGGTGCTTGCGGATTCGATCCGCGCAGCAAAGACGGGCAGAATTTCGCATCTCTGGAATCATCATCTGCTGGCGCTGCCGTTCCGTGCGAACAAGGTCTGGTTCTATAAGCTGATTCAGTTTTCGGCGCTGCTCTTTGATGTGTTTTCCGGCTGGAAGCTGCTGAAAGCGCATGTAAACCGGCAGTTTGCGGATCTTGCGGCGGTGCTGGGTGTCTCGTGGGCATGTATCTCGGCATATCACAATCTGCTGATTGCCTATGCACTCTGCCACCAGATCCCGATCGGTTTTTGTTTTCTTTCGCTGTATCATTTCGGAAACCGTCTGAAAACCCCGAATGCAAAGGATACAGTTCTGAGCTGTGTATATCTGCTGCTCGCGGTGATGATCTACGAAGCATTTGCCGCGATGCTGCTGCTGTATCTGCTCTGGGCGCTCTGCATGCCGTCGCGCAGGGAGGTTTCATTCTTTGAATGGCTCCGGCGGAGTGCCGGACGCATCACGCCGCAGCTTCTGACGGTCGCCGGATACTGTATCATCTATTTCACATGGCAGCATATTTATCCGCCTGCCTATGACGGCATTTCGATGGATCTGCGTGAGCCGTTTATGAGCCTGTATTCGCTGAAGACCTATTCGCTGTCGTTTTTCCCGGTGTGGGAGCTGCTGCGGCTTTCAAAGGATCAGGCAATCTCCCTGAGAGTATTCGGCTATCATCTGCTGCATCCTGCGGCATGGCTGACTGCGGTGCTTTCGACCGCGGTATTTTATCTGCTGCTGCCGCGGATCCGGCTAAAGACCGCGCAGCTCCGGAATCTGCTGCTGCTGACGGGACTTGGCATCTTCCTGCCCTGCACATTGACGGCAGTGAGCGAGAAATATATGGGCTGGACGCGCCGCGGCACAGACGGCTATCTGCCGTCGTTTTACAGCTATCTGTTTCTGGTTGCATTTCTGGTGACGGCAGCGATCCTGATCTGGGAGAGCGCGCCGACTGTAAACCGCAGGAAGGCGGCGCGGATGCTGCTGAGCATCTGTGTGTTCTGCACATGTCTTGTAGCGAGCGCCGTAACGGATATCTGGAAGCCGCATTTCGCAGAGCTTTCCCTGCGCTACCGCAATTTCGATTATGTCGTTTCGCGTGTGGTACCGGACTGCGATTCCGGCTGGCAGATCTGCGCGCCGGACAACGCAGGCATTCATCTGGATCGCGCATTTACGCAGGATTATCTGAAAATATACAATCCGGAGACCGTAGCGTATATCCATGATCCGGCAGCGCTGGACAGCAGCAAGCATACGATCTGTATGCGCATGCCGGTGAATTACGCCTATGCGGTGACCGGAGAAACAGACAGCGATCTGCATGCAGAAACGCTGACCTTCCGGACGATTGTGCCGGAGGGTTTTGACATCACCCTCTATGATACCGAGGGACAACCGTTTTACTATAAGGACGTACACAACGGCAATCAGCTCAATCTGCCTGACGGGCGGCTGTTTGACCTTTCTGTGCGCGTTGAGAATACACCGGCGGATGCAGCGGAATAAGACGCCGGAGAAGTGAGGGCGGAGACTTGGCAGCAATCGAAATCGAGAATCTGAAAAAATCCTTCCGGATCTACGCCGACAGGGGACAGTCGCTCAAGGAGAAGCTGCTCTCTGCGGAGCGCCGGCGCTATCAGGAGCGCACGGTCCTCGACGGCATTTCGATGAAAGTCGAGCCGGGCGAGGCGATCGGTCTGGTCGGCAAGAACGGCTGCGGCAAATCGACGCTGCTCAAGCTGATGAGCCGGATCCTGTATCCGGACAGCGGCAGCGTGAAGCTCAGCGGCAGAGTCTCCTCGCTGATCGAGCTCGGCGCAGGCTTTCATCCGGATATGACCGGACGCGAAAACATCTTCACGAACGCCTCAATATTCGGTCTGACGCATCAGGAGATCGAAGCACGGCTTGATGAGATCATCGAATTCTCGGAGATGCAGGATTTTATCGACACACCCGTCCGGACGTATTCCTCGGGTATGTATATGCGGCTTGCATTTTCGGTTGCGATCCATGTCGGCGCGGATATTCTGCTGATCGACGAGATTCTTGCGGTCGGCGATGCGGCATTTCAGGCGAAATGCTTTGAGCGTCTCATGGAGATCAAGGCATCCGGCACAACGATTGTGATTGTCTCGCACAGCATGGCGCAGCTTGAGCGCATCTGCGACCGGACAATCTGGATCGAGAACGGCAAAATCCGCATGGAGGGCGCGCCGAATGAGGTGCATCCGCTCTATCTGGAGGATATGGGCAAACGGCGGCAGCTCAGCGCATCCGCGGCACCGAAGCCGGAGCGTGAGGAACCTTCGGAATCCCCTGCAAAGTGGAAGGATATCTGCCTGCTGAATGAACAGGGTGAGCGCATCGACAAATTCCGCACCGGTGATACGGTCACGCTGCAAATGACCTATGAAGCAGATCCGGATCATGCGGAGGAAGCGCTGGTCGGATTGGCGCTGTACCGTGCGGACAAGACACTCTGCTACGGCACAAATACGCAGCGCGAGCGCATGCAGCCGGTGCAGCTCAGGCAGCGCGGCGTGATCCGCTGCACATTTGCGCCGATGAATCTGATCGCAGGCACATACTGGTTTGATGTCGGTCTGCGCAGAATGGATATGTTCGCTTATGATTACGCCGCACAGGCAGTGCGGTTCACGGTCTACGATCCGATTGACGAAACCGGTGTCACGCGGATCGACCACACATGGGAGATCACATAAAACAGAGGAAAAGCATGTTTCCGTATGAATTTTGATATGACGGAGGGATGGTTCAATGGAACGGGATGTACTGGAGAAAAAGCTGCGGACGCTTCGTGCCGCAAAGGTGAGCTTTACGGTCGAGCCTGCGCCGCCCGGAAAATTCAAGCTGGCAAAGCGGCTCGGCAGAAAGCTGTCCTATTGGTATGTCGCGCCGTTCGGTGAGGCACAGAATCAGTTTAACACGGCATCTGCGGAGCTGATCGAAGCGCTCTGTCAGCGTGTCGAGGAATTCGAGGGCGAGATCGCGGTCGTGCGTGCGGAATGCAAGCAGCGGATCGCAGATTTCCGCAAGGAGACGCGG
Organism: Clostridia bacterium; assembly: GCA_021152595.1. Lineage (GTDB taxonomy): Bacteria > Bacillota > Clostridia > Oscillospirales > Ruminococcaceae > Firm-04. The sequence continues at coordinate 257 of JAGKVC010000135.1, read as the reverse complement.
CAGACGCTCGCGCGCACGCATACGCAGGAGCAGGCAGCGATCGGTGCCGTTTCGGCGGAGCTGGAGCGCAGTCTCTGCATCGCTGCACCGGAGAGCCGCAGCGGCGTGGGAGAGCCGCCGCTGACAAAGCTGCCGGTGATCGGAACAGAATCGCTGTTTCAGTCGTTCCATGCGGTACAGAAGGCAAGCTCTGCCGAGGAGACGGAACAGGCGCTTGAAAATCTCAGCGCGGCATATCGCAGGGAGCTTTCGGAATC
>JAGKVC010000134.1 GCA_021152595.1 Clostridia bacterium | reverse complement strand
GATGCGTCGTGCTGGTATTTGTGTTCCTTGCGATTCGGTTCCTGACTGTGAAGCTGCCGATTCGTCCGTTTTTCCTCGGCACAAGTATCCTGATGTTTGTGATGTCAATTTCATTTCTCGGCTCCGGAATCAAGGAGCTGATTGAAGGCGATGTCATTGATATGACTTCTCCGGATTGGCTTCAGGCGTTGATTCCGTTTAATGATACGCTTGATGTACTCGGCATTTATCCGGTGCTTGAAACGCTGATTCCGCAGCTCATTCTCATCCTTATCACAATTATGATCTTTGTGATGCAGGGATACCTGTCTCGGCGTGCGCATTCGTGATTCTTACACCGGAGAGATTACTGATTATTCCGGACTGACTATCATTTGCAGCGGCGGCATGAACGGCGTTTTCCCTGGTATGACAACAGGAACTAGTCAGAACAGCGGACATGTGACGGCGACGCTTTTTGCGCAGGGGGTACAGCTCGGCAATCCGGAAATGCTGCAATATCACCCGACAACAATCGGCATTTCCGGAAAAAGATGTCTGGTAACAGAAGCCGCACGCGGAGAAGGCGGAAGGCTTTATATTCTGCGCGGCGGAAAACCATGGTATTTCATGGAGGAGCTTTATCCGGAGCTAGGTAATCTGATGCCGCGTGATGTTGTTGCGCGTGAAATGTTTTTTGTCCGGCAGCGAAAGGACAGTGAAAATCAGGTATACCTTGATCTCACAGGGCTTTCTTCAGAGACCTGGCAGCACCGACTTTCTGATCTGCGCGCAGAGCTGCTGCATTATCTCGGTAAGGATCCACGAAATGAGCCGATTCCTGTGCACGAGGGGATCCATTATTTCATGGGCGGTATAGATGTTGATATTCAGCATCGCACAAGTATGAGCGGACTTCTGGCGGCAGGGGAGTGCTGCTGTCAGTATCACGGCGCAAACCGTCTCGGCGGAAATTCTATGCTAGGCGCGATCTACGGCGGCAAAATCGCTGCTGATACCGCCGCGAATGATGATTCTGCTGCCGAAAACGCACCCCAGCCTGTAACAGACAATGAGCCCTATGCTGCTGAGGATGACGCGAAATGTATCCGGGATATCAGCCACATTCTGCTCGGCGGTCTCGGCATTGTGCGCGATGCGGAAACCCTGCGTCAGGCGCTTCAAAGTTTGCATCAACTGTGGAATTCACGGGAATATCCTGTTCGCATGCGAAACCGGTTTATCCTCGCGGAAGCAATGCTGCTAGCGGCGGCTGCACGGAAGGAAAGCCGCGGCGCGCATTATCGTTCAGATTTCCCGCAGACTGATCCGTCGTTCCGCAAAACAACAGTCGCCGTCTGTGAAAACGGCGGCGTGCAGATTCGTTTCCGTGATCTGCCGGAGGAAGAAGCATGAAGGTCGAATTGCAAATTCTGCGCCGCGCAAATGCCGGCGATACACCGAGATTGCAGAAAATCTTGTATGAATATAAAGATGCACAAACGACGGCTGCTTTTGCGCTGCATGACATCAATGAAAACGGCTGTACTGATATAGACGGCGAGCCGGTTGCAAAGATTCGCTGGATGTGCAGCTGTATGCAGAAAAAATGCGGAGCCTGTGCGATGCTTGTGAACGGGATTCCCGGGCTTGCATGCGATACAATCTTAACTGAAGCAGCACAGAACGGCGTGGTTCGACTGGAGCCGCTCCGTAAATTTCCAGTGATTGCCGACTTAATTGTGGACCGCACTGTGATGATGGAAAACCTGAAGATGATGCGTGCATGGTTAGCAGAAGCAACGAAAGCAGATGAAACCGTGGGCGAATTGACCTATGATGCATCACGCTGTCTGCAATGCGGCTGTTGCTTGGAAATTTGTCCGAATTTCTGCGCAGAGAGCAGCTTTTTCGGAATGTCAGCCGCAATGTCGTCTTCTCGGCTGCTTTCTGTGCTGCCGGAATCGCAGAAAAAAGAATTCTTCCGCGCGTACCGTATACATTTCTATGAAGGCTGCGGAAAATCACTGGCCTGCCGAAATATCTGCCCTGCGGGAATTGATATAGAAAGGCTGCTGGTCAATTCCAATGCTGCGGCAGTCTGGAAGCGCCAAAAAGCATTTCATGTCCGCAAAGAGGAGAAGCCCTGATGCGCCGCTTTCTCTTTATCCTGACAGGCTTGCTTCTTCTGACTGCGGCAGCGTTTTCAGCAGAGAAAGTTTCGCACCGGACGCGGTATCATTACGAGATGCGCGATGATCTGTATCTGCATTTTTCCAATGCGGATGCAGTGATTGAAGCAATCAGGCAGGGGTTGCGCCGTCGTGATGATACTATCATTGTGAACTATCGCTCGCATTCGAATAACATGGATGAAATCAGCGAAATCGTTCGTGAACTGATGCAATATGCATCTGCGGAAACAGATCGTCCGGATGAAGGAGATTATATTCTGTATCAGTACGGCGGCTACGAAATGCAGTACAGCTACCGGAAGGAACAGGATGTCTATTACTATACAATCCGCATCCTGCCTGCTCTTTATTCAGACAGGAAACAGGAGAAAAAGGTCAATGAGAAGATCGCTGCGCTGATGGAAAAATGGAATTTTTCCGGCAAAACCTCTGACTATGACAAGATCCGGACGGTGTATGACTATGTGCGGGCAAATACGGAATATGACCGCATTCATCAGAAGAATCCACATTATCATCTGAAATCGACAGCATACGGAACGCTTATCAACGGACATGCGCTCTGTCAGGGCTATGCCGTGACCGTTTACCGTCTGCTGCGGGAATGCGGTGTAAACTGCCGGATCATCACCGGTACTGCGGTTTCGCCGGACGGTCATCCGGAAGCGCACGCATGGAATATCGCTGTCTGGACGGAAAATATTATTCACCCGATGTCACATGGGACGATCAGCTGGATTCGGAGACATACTTCCTTTGCGGTGATTCCGATTTTCCGAATCACACGCCGGATGGTTCCTTTGAAACTGCGGAATTTCATGCGCAGTATCCGCTTGCGGCTGAACGATATCCGATTGACTGAAACTATCCACGGAAAGGAGAACAATCATGAGAAAAATACTGAATGCCGCAGCAATCGTGCTGAGTATCATTCTTGCTGCCGGTGTCAAGCTCGTGTTTCATGCCTGCGGTCCGAAGGAGGACGGCAGCTGGATGCATTGCCACACAGCAGAGAATACCGTCTGCATCAGCGCGGTCGGAATGGCTTTACTGCTGCTCGGTGTATTCCTTCTGCAAAACCGAAAAGGCGCGTTTGCGCTCAGTCTTCTGACTGCTGCTGCAGCGGCATTAACTGCGCTGCTTCCGAACACGATCATTCATATGTGTATGATGACGAATATGCGCTGTCATGCTGTTATGAAGCCGACGGTAATCCTATTAAGCGTTATCATTGCAGTTATTTCGCTCATCACAGGCATTATGAGACTGCGGGAAAAGGAGTAAACAGATGAAGCAGCATATCAGTCTGCCTTTCAAAAATCTGACCGGAAAAACTGTACGCACCGCAGCTCTTTTGCTGCTGACAGTATTACTTTCGTTTGCTGTATTAGCAGGAACTGTCATTGTCCGGAGTCTGCGAACCGAACTGTCCTCGCTGGAAGACAGGATCGGTGCGGATATTATGGTTGTACCGTATGAAGCAACGACAAAATCCTCATTGGAAAACATCGTTTTGCAGGGAAATACGGGTTACTTCTACATGGACAGAGCATATTCTGAGAAGATCCTGAATCGGGAGGGAATCGGGCAGGCGACAACACAGTTCTTTCTTGCAACTGCGAGTTCCGGCTGCTGTTCGCTGCCTGTGCAGATCATCGGATTTGATCCCGAAACGGATTTCAGCGTTCAGCCGTGGATCCGGCGCAGTTACGGCGGAAATCTAAAAAAATTTGATATTGTTGTCGGAAATGATTTGAATGCATTTGTCGGTGATACATTAAAATTTTACGGGACCGATTGTCATGTCGCTGCAAAACTCGACAAAACAGGAACGAGCTTTGACACGACTGTTTTTACGGATGAAGAAACGATCAAGGAACTGATTCGATCTTCAATCGAGCTGAATATGAATGATTTTGTCAACATTGATCCGGAACAGGTTGTATCATGCGTCCTGATCAATGTCGCGGAAGGCTACTCCGTCGAGGAAGTGCTGAACGATATCAATATACATGTAAAAAAGGTCAAGGCAATCCGCACAACGGAAATGATCTCCGGCATTTCGGACAGCCTCGGCGGAATATCTGTTGTAATCAGTATTCTGGTTGCTGCGGTATGGGTGATGGGAATTCTGATTTTGCTGCTCGCATATCATATGAGCGTCAATGAACGCAAAAAAGAATTTGCTGTTCTGCGTGTCATGGGCGCCTCATGCCGAATGCTCTCCCGAATTGTGATGCAGGAAGCATTTTTGATCGGATTCGCAGGTGCATTGCTCGGTATTATAACTGCGCTGCTGACAGTTTTACCATTTCACAGCTTGATCGAAGAGCAGCTTGGTCTGCCGTTCCTGCTTCCGCCTGCCGGTCAGATCTTTGTGTATACAGCGGCATCCTGTGTGATTACTGTCGCTGTCAGCGCGATATCTGCATCGCGTGCAGCATATCGTATCAGCCGGACGGATCCTGCGTTGATTTTGCGCGGAGACAATGCATAAGGAGGAGACAGATGAAACTGCATGCTGAAAAAATCAGTAAGGAGTTTATACGGAACGGACGCGGAAGCAATACATTTTTGGCAGTACAGGAGACTGACTTTACGCTGTGTGAAGGTACTGTTACCGTTCTGACCGGCCGTTCGGGTAGCGGAAAAAGTACATTGCTGAATATGCTTTGCGGTCTTTCTGTTCCAACAACCGGCAAAGTGCTGCTTGATGAAACAGATCTTTACGCGATGCCGGATCATGCGCTTTCGAAGCTGCGCAATCAGAACTTCGGGGTAATTCCGCAGGGGCAAACCGCCCTGCACAGTCTGACCGTGCTGGAAAATATCCTGCTGCCATTCTCGCTTTACCGCCAGCCGGCAGATTTAGACCTGGCAGAAGAATTGCTGGAACAGCTTGACATCGCAAAGCTGTGTGATGTGAAGCCGGCAGAGCTTTCGGGCGGTGAGCTGCGCCGAATGGCAATCGCAAGAGCAGTTGTCATGAAGCCAGCGTTCATTTTTGCGGATGAACCGACAGGCGATCTGGATGATGAAAATACAGAAACCGTTTTTCGATTTTTACGGGGAGCTGCAAATCGCGGTTCGGCTGTGATGATTGTGACGCATGAGCATGATGCAGAGCAATATGCAGATGCGGTATTCCGGATGCAGGCAGGACAGGTGCTGACAGAGAATAAATGCTGATCAACTACAAGCAATTTAATAATGCAGGCAGGGGAATACTGTTTGTACTTCCTGATAATAAAAATACCCGGCATTGCCAGGGATTTTTATTATGATGTCATTTTCGCTTCCTATTTATTAGGAGGATTCTATCGGCTTTCTCATATGTCCTGTTCCCGCATAATACTTGATATCATTATTTCAAGCGTCTCCCGAAAAGTCGATCGGACGGAATCTGCGGACTATATTTGGCATCTATATGTAGGAAAGATTCATTTTCTCTTGCTTTCAGATTCAGGCTATGCTATAATGAAGAAAAATAAACAATATCATTTCTGTACTGTAAAAACGGCTGAACCAGCATAGCATGAATAGAAGGAGTTGATTCCTATGAAACGATTCTTTGCAGCGATTCTGGCAGGAACAACGGCAGCGCTTGCGATGCCAATGCAAACAAGTGGAAATACCGATTCATTGTTTATAATGAAATACAACTTTGGCGGACTTGGTACAGCAGATGGATATACGTTTGTATCAGCATCCGACAAGTACAGCACCGCAAAAGGGTATGGCTTTGCAAATACCGCAGCGGTCGAAAATGTACCTGCAAGCGGCAAATACGCTTTGTCCGATCAGATGCATTGCGCCGCCGAATTCGTCCCTTGCGGCGATCACGACTCTGCGGATCCCGCCCATGACCAGCGTGCCCATGCACATGATGCAGGGCTCCAGTCCGGCATAGAGCGTATATGCGTGTTTGTCCGGAAATCTGGCTGTATCGAGATTCCGGATCGCTTCGGTCTCGGCGTGTGCCGCCGCAGGATTCGGTACCGTCCGTTCGCAGGTCATATTTCTGCCTTCGGAGATGATATTTCCGTTTTCATCGGTGATGACCGCAGCGATCGCCTTGCTGCCCTTGCAGACGGACATCCATTTCAGTGCAAAGATTCTCTGCCATTGCTGCGGCAGCTCTGCATAGCGCATCGGAGCACCTCCTGTCATTCGCTGTTTTTCTCATTATAGCAGATAATGAGAAAAAGTGCAACGGATGAGGGAAAAACAGGAATATAACTTCCTGATTCATATCACAAGCCGCAGCTGCCGGGACCCGCAGAACAGCAGACGCACAGATGCTCAGCCTGAACTGAAGTCTGTCTCTGAAAGTAGGGCGTGTTGACACTAAAATAATATGCGGATTTTTGAGATGATTTTGTTCCGTTCAAGACAAAAATCCGCAGGCGGGCTGTCGCCCGGCAAGGATTTTTAACGACGAACGGGGCAAAATCAGCCAAAAAGACGCGTGTTAGGCTTAGTGTCAACACGCCCTAATTCTTCTGAATAAGTCTGACACGCCCTTGCCGTTGGAAAGCGAAGGGCGTGTCAGGATGATTTACGATATCCGGTCATTTCATGATAATATGAAGAGATATGTGAAAAACGGTGTAAATACGCGTAATGCCGTGAAGTCATTCCCTACTCAGGGCGCAGATCACGGAAGCGCTTTATCTAAAAAAATCCGCTCGCTTTCTGCTTTTGTCACAGTCAGCGCCATTGCTTTCGCCGGATAAGATGCGAGCTGCACCTGACCCTTGCCGTTCCGGATCTCGATCGGGATGTATACAGATCCGGAGGGCGGAAGTGTCCACGAATCGACGCAATCCTCATGCGTGATCGCCGGAAGAACCCCGACAATATTCTGATGCAGCAGGAAGGAGTCCCTTCCCGGCCGTATCTCTGATTCATATTCCAGATACACATCCGCGACGCCGCTGACATTTTCCGGTGCAGCGACCACGATATCTGCGGCAGTATCCGAGACCGTCCGGATACTGACCTGAATCCCCTCCGTCAGGCAGCTGTCAGCTGCCGCACCAGGTTCCCAGTAGTCAGCATAGGAATTGTTTCCGACAAAATGATAACCGGCATAGACCTCGCGGTAAAAGAACCAGTTGGCATTCCGGATCCACGGGCCGAAAAGATCATAATCCAGATGTATCGTTGAAACGCAGTCAAAATCCTGCGCCCGAAATACATCCATGTAATGCTGACGTGCTTCATCGGTCAGACAGTGAATGATGTAATCCGTTCCGCTGGGCTGATACTGATCTGTGACTGTTTCGAGCGCGGAAGCATAGGCTGAAAAAACACGGCGGTTTCCGACGATTTCCAGCGATGTCTGCAAATCCTCTGCACAATTCAGGAGATATCCGCCTAATTCAGGAACCTCGGTGCCCGTTCGCTCCCACGGCAAATCCATAACCGTCCAGCTGACTGCGATCATTCCCGCCGCAGCACCCAGCACGATCTGTCCCTGCTGCATTTTTTCAGATATCCGTTCATCCGGTTTCAGTCTGACGATCAGAAGCCGGATGAGATTCACCAGTTCTGTATAGATCAGGATCAGCAGTGTTCCGATCAGGAAATCATGAAAGATCCAGCCGCCGCCGCTGAACAGCTTGTATTCCTCAGCTGCTCCGAAGCAGGAAAGCATTGCAAAGGCCGGCACACCGAAGCGCCGGACATTCTCCCAGCTGATTTTCCGGATCAGCTGGATTAGGTATCCTGCACAAAGTGCCAGACACAGAAGAACCGGCACGGACAGATCCACATCATAATAATAAAACGGATGCTCATGCGGCATATTGAAATACCAGCTCTGATAATATGCCGAAAAGAAATTTTTGCGGAGCCAGATCAGCGGATGTCCGCGTGTAATGCAGACGGCAAGTACAAACACCGTCAGGCTGATCCCCAGAAGCATCAGCCCAGCAGCCGCAAATGTGCGCCGGATGCATTTGAAGCGGATCACCGTCAGGAGCATTGTCAGCAAAAATATTGCAATACAGCATACGACACCGTAATCATTTCCCCAGACCGTTGAGAGACCTGCTGTGCAGGATAAAAGGACAATATGAAAATAGAACTGCCGGCTTTCGCTCCAGTCCTCATGCTTTTCGAGCTGCTTTGAGATCAACAGATAAATCAGAATGCAGACCGGAAGGATCAGTCCGCGGATATTCCGCGCGGAATTTCCGCCCTGCGCCATGATCTCCAGAGAACGGTTTACCGGCAGAAACAGAAAATACAGGGAAAGTAGCGCAGGCACCAGCCAGTTCCGGCGGAATCTGACCGCACAGAAGCCAAAGCACAGCATTAAGATCGACAGCGACGATACATAATCATATGCCACGACACCCGCTGCATAGCTGCCGCCGAACAGAAATGTCACCGCTGCTGTCAGAAACAGATGTCCGCTTCCCAGATATACGGTAAAATCCACGAACGGGATCTGTCCGCTCAGCAGACGGCGTATCACATTATAGCTCTGAAATGTGCCGTTGATCGCGATATAGTCAAGCGTTTGATTGTGACCGTAAGCACGGAGATAAAAGATGGTCAGCAAAAACACAACGGAGAATGCAAGTCCGGCCGGATGTGTAAAAACATTCTTTTTCTTATTCTGAAGTTCCATGTTTCACATCCTTATCCGGCTGATATGCACCCGCAGCGTTTTTCAGGAGTATTTTCATCAGCTCTGCATTTCCTTTCAGGAAACTGATCTTTGTCGGCGTTTTCTGATGCCGCGGATAGGCACGCGTCACAGGTATCTCGCACACCTTGTAGCCGAGCTGACTTGCCCGGACTGAAAGATACGCGAGCAGCTCATAGCCAGAAAACACATCGCGCAGCGGCTGCACGCGCCGGTCACGTAGATACCGTGCAGAATAGCCGCGGTAGGCATTGGTCGTATCCGTAAAATGAAAGTGCGCGGTCAGTGAGATCACAGGTGCATGGATCAGGCGCAGTGCAGCTGCACGGATCAGCGGCGTATTCACTGCTTTTCCGCCCGGTACATACCGGGAGCCCTGTACCAGATCATAGCCTTCATCCAGCTTCCGGATAAAATCAGGGATATTCTCTACACTGTCTTTATTATTGCCGTCAACCGTAATGATCCCTTTGTAGCGCCTTTGCAGCGCAAACCAGATCCCCATGCGGAGCTGCGCCCCCTGTCTGCCGGGGCCGGTCTTGGTCAATAATGTATTCACCTGCAATGCCTGAAGCCTCCGGTGCTCCATGCTGCCGTCCGCGGAGCCGCCGTCACATATTATGATATCCACATATGCGGCGGCAGATATCCTTTTCATGCGCTTCAGCTCGGTCAGAATGCGGTTTTCCTCGTTGATCACAGGGATCAGGACGGCGTAATCCGATGATTTTTCTGAAAACACACTGCTTTCAAAATCCGGAACGCCCTGTATATTATGATGCTCCATACTGTCTCATCAAGCCTCCGATATACTGCATGACATCCATGCGTGTGCCGCTGTCGCCGGGATCGCCCATTTCAACGGACACACATCCCTGATAGCCCTCCTCCGACAGCACCGAAAGGATCTCCCCGTGCAGCTTCCGCGCACGGATCGGTTTCAGATACGGCTCACTGATATGCACATGACTGATCTGATCTGCGGCGCCCTTCAGGTATGCAGCAGTCTCACCGTTCTCTATCATAGTGCCGATACGCTGGAAGACGGCTCCGTCAGTGAGTTTGTAAATGCCGAATGCTATGCCCAGCAACGCTATCCCGGTTACGGCGAGAACGGCAATCTTCCTGGGGTCGATTTCTCCCACGAATGCAGTGATTATCATTATTCCGAGAATGAAGATGGTACTGGAATTGCCTCCGGGCAGTATGAGAC
>JAGKVC010000262.1 GCA_021152595.1 Clostridia bacterium | reverse complement strand
TCCGGTGGATCGTTTTTCGGAGAGGGGCGCCCTGCGATAGAGGGCGCCCCTAAGTGAATTGCAAAGCAATTCACAGACCGCCTCATCGGCTTAAGTTGTCAGCATTGTATAGGGGGATGGGGCTTAGAAAAGCGGGGACACGGCGCGAAAATCTAAGGGGAAGGGAAAATGTGAGCTTTGCGAATCCTCCCTTCCCCTTGGGTTGTCACCCCCGGTCTGCGGAGAGAAATTGCGCATGGGCTCGAATAGCGTTCATTGGGAGAAGCTATGTCCGCAAATTTCCTCTGCTCTCACAGAAAAATGCCGATTGTCAAAATGCACGGAAATCCGGCTGCCATCCGGCAAATTTTCTCTGATCTCCATTTGCCTCCGTTCCCCCTTTTCGCCGCCGTTACCCCTTTACAATTAGCTTTGAATATGGTATAATGAGAAGAAACAAACAGTCATTTTCTGACCGGATCCGGTTCCGGATGTGAAAAGGAGGCGTCCCGCTACTATGGGCAAAATCATCGCATTTGCGAATCAAAAGGGCGGCGTCGGCAAATCGACTACGGTCGTCAGCCTCGGCGCTTACCTCGGAATGCGCGGAAAAAAGGTACTCTGTGTCGATGTCGATTCGCAGGGCAATACCACAACGGGCTTCGGTGTCGCAAAGCGTGAACTGCTGTTCTCCAGCTATGAGGTTCTCATCGGCAAGTGCCGCATTCAGGATGCGATCGTCGAAACAGAATTCGAGAATGTCAGCCTGCTGCCTGCCGTTTCTGCGCTCGCAGGCGCCGAGATCGAACTGATCGACCTCGAGAACCGCGCCGAACGCCTCAAAATGGCGCTCGTCACCTGCCGCCTCTCCTATGACTATATCCTCATCGACTGTCCGCCCTCGCTGAGCCTTGTGACCATCAACAGCCTCGTTGCGGCGGATTCCGTCCTGATCCCCATGACAGCGGAATATCTTTCGCTCGAGGGACTTTCCCAGCTCTATGAGACCGTCAAGATCGTCAAGAGCAAATATAACGCAGGACTCATTATCGAGGGCATCCTCTTTACCATGTACGACGGCAGACTCAATCTTTCCGAGCAGGTCGTCGCCGAGGTCGAAAAATATTTCCCGAATCAGGTCTTCCAGACGAAGATTCCGCGGAATGTACGCCTCTCGGAGGCGCCGAGCCACGGCAAGCCGGTCTTCTATTACGACCGTACCTCCAAAGGCTCGGAGGCATATGAAATGCTCGCGCATGAAATGCTCGGGGAACCGCTTGTCCCCGATATCAAGCCGAAGCGGTTTATTTTCAGCCGGAAATAATGCCACGCGGAGACAACAACATAAACATATAAAAAGAAAGCAGGCGAGAACATGGCAAAGGGCGGACTTGGACTCGGCAGCGGACTCGGTTCGCTGTTTGAACAGAATGCGGCGGATCCGGCAGGCGGTGTGCAGACAGTCCGGATCACCGAAATTGAGCAGAACCGTTCGCAGCCCCGGAAACGCTTCGATGATGAGGCGCTGACGGAGCTTGCGGAATCCATACAGGCACACGGCATGCTCCAGCCGATCGTCGTCAGACCGATCGGGTCCGACCGTTGCGAACAGTCTGCGGCTGCTGAATCTGCCGGTTCTGGTGCAGGATTATCTCGAAAAGGGAAAAATCTCTGCCGGACATGCCAAGGCACTCGCAGGAATCAAGGACGAATCGCTGCTGCTGCGCTGTGCAGCAAGAGCTGCGGAGGATAACATCACCGTGCGCGAGATCGAAGCACTCGTGCAGAAGGAAGCTGCGGAGGCGAAACCCGCGGAAAAGCAGAAAACAGCCGATCAGATCTACTATGAGGAAATGGAGATCAGTCTCGGCAGTCATCTCGGCAGAAAAGTGAAGGTATCCGGCAGCAAGAAGAAGGGTACGCTCACTTTGGAATTTTACAATAAGGAAGATTTGCAGACGCTTTGTCAACTGCTGACAAAGGAAACCGAGTGACGGAAAAGGAGAGGAAAAGTATGATTCAGAATGCAGGCAAATTCCAGAAAGAAGGACTGACCTTCGATGATGTGCTGCTGATCCCGGCAGAATCGAATGTCACGCCGAACCAGATCCGTCTTGCGACACGGCTCGCAGGCGATATCATGCTGAACACGCCGATCATGACCTCCGCAATGGACACGGTTACCGAATCCAAAATGGCAATCGCGATTGCGCGTGAGGGCGGCATCGGTATCATCCACAAGAATATGACCATTGAGCAGCAGTGTGACGAGGTCGATAAAGTCAAGCGCTCGGAGAACGGCGTTATTGTCAATCCGTTCTCGCTGACTGAGGATCGCTTCGTCTATGATGCGGATGAGCTCATGGGTAAATATAAGATCTCCGGCGTCCCGATCGTGGACAAATCCGGTCACCTCGTCGGCATCATCACAAACCGCGATATGCGCTTCCTGACGGATTTCAATATCCGCATCAGCGAGGTCATGACGAAGGATAATCTCATCACCGCTCCGGTCGGCACGACGCTCTCCGAGGCACAGGATATCCTGCGCTCCAATAAGATCGAAAAGCTCCCGATCGTCGATGAGAACGGCATTCTCCGCGGTCTGATCACGATCAAGGATATCGAGAAATCTGTCAAGTATCCGAATTCCGCGCGTGATTCCGGCGGCAGACTGCTCTGCGGCGCTGCAATCGGCGTGACAAAGGATCTGCTCGACCGCGCAGGCGCTCTGATCGACGCGAAGGCGGATGTCCTCGTCCTCGACAGCGCACACGGACACAGCGCAAACATCATCAACAGCCTCAAGAAGGTTAAGGAAGCATTCCCGAATACGCCGGTGATCGCAGGCAACATTGCAACCGCTGAGGGTGCTGAGGCACTGATTCAGGCGGGCGCAGATGCGATCAAGGTCGGCATCGGTCCCGGCTCGATCTGCACCACGCGCGTTGTTGCAGGTATCGGCGTGCCGCAGGTCACCGCAGTTTATGATGCTGCATGTGTCGCGGAAAAGTATAACATTCCGGTTATCGCAGACGGCGGCATCAAGTATTCCGGCGATATCGTCAAGGCACTGGCGGCAGGCGCAAATGTCGTCATGCTCGGCAGCCTCTTCGCAGGCTGTGACGAGGCACCCGGTGCAACCGAGATCTATCAGGGCAGACAGTTCAAGGTCTACCGCGGCATGGGCTCGCTCGGCGCAATGGAGGCAGGCTCCAAGGACCGCTACTTCCAGGAGGGCGCAAAGAAACTCGTTCCGGAGGGCGTCGAGGGCAGAGTGCCTTACAAGGGACTCGTTGCTGAGACCGTCTTCCAGCTCTGCGGCGGCATCCGCTCCGGTATGGGTTACTGCGGCTGCCCCGATATCCCGACGCTCCACGAGAAGGCACAGTTCGTCCGCATCACCGGCGCAGGCCTGAAGGAAAGCCATCCGCATGATATCTATATTACCAAGGAAGCTCCGAACTACTCCGCACAAATTTAAGGAGAATGCAGGAAGGAGCAGGGAGAAAGTATTACTTTTCTCTTTTCGCTTTTCACTATTCACTTATAAAACGAAAGCCACGAGCCTTTAGCGGTTCGTGGCTTTTATTTTGCATCGTATAAACAATGGGGTCTGGGGCAGCAATGCCAACAACTTAAGATGTTGCGTTCCCCAGTGAATTGCGCTGCAATTCACTTAGGGGCGCCCTCTATCGCAGGGCGCCCCTCTCCGAAAAACGATCCACCGGATCGTTTTATCGGATTCACCCCTGC
>JAGKVC010000133.1 GCA_021152595.1 Clostridia bacterium | reverse complement strand
GCGATACACAGACCGGTCTGCGCGTTTTTCCGCGCGGCATCATCCCGAAGATGCTGGAGATTTCCGGCGAGCGCTTTGAATACGAGACAAATATGCTGCTCGAATGCAAGCAGTCGGATATTCCGATTGTGGAGCAGACGATTGAAACGGTTTACATAGACCAGAACGAGACTACGCATTTCCACCCGATCAAGGATTCGCTCCGTGTCTACGGCATTATCATCAAGTTCTTTATCAGCTCGGTGCTGTCCTTCGTGATCGACCAGATTCTCAATATTCTGGGATATAATCTGCTGTTCAAGCTGTTTGCAGAGGGCGCACGGCAGTTCTGCTCCAGCGCGCTGGCGCGTATCATCAGTTCATTGTTCAATTTCACAATGAACCGCAAGGCTGTCTTTAAGAGCGATGCGCCGCTTGCACGGACAATGGCGCGCTATTACATTCTCTGGGCATGCCAGCTCCTGACCTCGATCGGCTCGGTGTTCCTGCTTTCCAAGGTGCTGCCGGTCAAGCCGACGATCATCAAGCCGTTCGTCGATTTCCTGCTGTATTTTGTCAGCTTCCGCATCCAGCAGGCATGGGTGTTCAAGCCTGACAACAAGCAGGATGATACACAGAATACAAATGCATAATCCTCAAAACACTTCCGGCTGGCGTCGGGAGTGTTTTTTGAAAATGACCGCGTAGTTAGCCGGGACATGCAAAAGAAGAAATCCGAAAAGACGGTGTATGGCGGAATCGCTAATGGAGCAGTCCGATACTTTTGCGAGTATCGGGCTGTTTTCACATATAAGCAGTATCATTACGGTTCAAAACGATATCAGCAGAAAGGCGGTTGTTCTTGATTGAACAGTCGCCTTTTTTTATCTGCGAAGCAGAACGTGTGTTTCAAAATATCATTCACTTTTTCATATCATGATTGCACGTATAGCCTATTCGTGTTATAATTATTAAAAAACTCGGATCTGATTATAAGACGGACAAATTTTATGGAACCTTTTTCGTTTTCATGACAATATAAGGCAGAGAGGAGGAACGCTTGTGACAGTCACGCAATTCGAATCTTTACTTATCACACACGGCAGTGCGATCCTCGGTTTCTGCAGACATCTGACCGGAAATGAGGTCTCTGCGCAGGATCTCTATCAGGATACCCTGTTAAAGGCATTTTCGAAACTTGCCCGGATCAACTGCGATACGACAGAAGAAATGATTTCAGCGAAAAATTATCTAATCGGTATTGCAGTGCGGCTCTATCAGAACCAGAAGCGCCGTAAAATGAATTATGAGACCTCTTTTACGGACGATATGGAAGATATGCTCTATGCAGAGGAAAATGTCATAGATGAAAGCGAACAAAAGGAATTATACATTGCCGTCCGCCAAGCAGTTGATGCTCTGCCAGAAAAACTGCGTATCGTAACCGTTATGCTTTATTATGCTGACATGGAGTTATCAGAGATTGCCCATCAGCTAAAAATTCCGACAGGCACGGTAAAAAGCAGACTCAGTCGGGCACGAACATCAATTCGGGAACACTTAAAGGAGAATGGCTATGAAGGATTTTGATGAACTGATCAGAGAATCCCTGCTGGATTCTCCGGAAATGAATGAGGAGCTGAACTGTACTATGATCAGAGAGTTTGAAAAGAGAACAAGTAAGAAGAAGTCACGCAGATGGATCGGGGCGCTCGTAATTCCTGCTGCGCTTGCAATGATGGGCGCCGGTGTCTATGCCGCATCAGAGAACGGATTTTTCCATGACCAAAAGGACATATTCGGAACGGTAACGGGATTGACGTATGAAAACGCAACTGCCGAGATTGGTGTCAGCGCCGTCTATGCAGAGGATGCCGTCAATGTAACACTTGATTTTCTGAAAGCTGATGTTCCGCCGTATACAGCAATCGAAACGATCCGTTTGTACGGAAAGAATATGACGCTGACAGGCGCATCAGGAGAGATCGACTGCAATGGATTTGACACAGAACCGGCGGAAATCTCCATGGGAAAGGCTGCTTTGGTCATCCCGACAGGACAGCTTCCGGCAGGAACATATCAGCTTAAGGTCAATGCTTTCACAGGAGAAAAAAAAGCAGACGCTCCGCTGGATATTCTCGGAAACTGGAATGTGGAGTTTACTGTGAAGTAACGCAGGCTACCTATTGTAATTGAATATCAGGAGAAGCCCTGAGATTTGCTTGCACAAGTATTTCTCAGGGCTTTTCAGCGGTTAAATTTCCGATCCGCAAGGGTGGATAGCACTCAGAAATATCCCGTTCGTTATATTGCCGTATTTTCTTGACAATACTGTTCATAAGTGATATACTCAAAATGAAATACACAGCACATTGCACAAACTTCCTTGCATTTCAAATAAAAGTGCGTAGTTTTCCGGATTCTGTACGTCTAAGTAGTGAAAGCACAGAAAGCTGCTTTCGGAAAGGAGCTTGTCAATGGATAACGGTGCAAGTAGCTACCGCCGTTTCCGTGACAACGGTGACGAACGCGGGCTTGATGCGATTATCATGGAATACAAGGACGGACTGATGCTCTACCTGACAAGCATCGTCGGGAACATCCAGACTGCCGAGGAGCTGACGGAGGATACATTTGTACTGCTCGGGACAAAAAAGCCGCGGTTCAACGGCGACAGCGCATTCCGGACATGGCTCTATGCAATCGGACGGCATCTCGCGCTCGACTGGCGCAGAAGGCATCTGCGGCTGCGGACAGTGCCGCTGGAGGAGCAGGCGTCACTTGCCGATGCGGAAGCAGCCATTGAAGCGGCATATCTGAAAAAGGAGCAGCAGATTCATCTGCACAGGGCGATGCGCAGGCTTAACCGCGATTATCAGCAGGTACTCTGGCTCATCTATTTCGAGGATATGTCTGCGAAGGAAGCCGCTGCGGTCATGCGGAAAAGTGTCCGGAGCGTGGAATCCATGCTGTACCGGGCCCGAAAGTCACTGCGATCACAGCTTGAATCGGAGGGATTTGACTATGAAGAATTCGGATGAAATGATCCGCGATGTACACCGCCGCATCGGGGAATATGAAGCGGCAAAAAAGCACCGGCGGAGAAATCTTCTGAAAATGACAGCGGCAGCCGTACCGGTCTGTGCGGCTGCGGCGGTTGCCATCGGGATATACAGCAGGCGTCCGCAGCACGATCTGCTGACAACAGCACCGGCTGCCGATCTGTCCGCCTATGAGATTCAGACCGGCACGCAGAATGCCGCAGACGGTTCGGACAGCATTACCGAAACTGCCGCGGAAACCTCTGCGGAGCTTTCGCCGGATCTCACGCAGGCACCGCAAGCGGAGGAGAATCCGCAGACTGTCACGGATGCAGTGCCGGTGATTTTACCGGATCCTGTCAATGATGAGATGAAATCCGCTGAGACGCTCCTGACAGAACCGGCAGAGCAGATCTCACCGGTTCAGACGGGCGCGGCCACCGGCAATGATGTCTTCCTGCGGGAAGGCGATGAACCGACGCAGTTCTACAAGCTGATCCGTTCGTATCCTGTGATGGCGGAATACTGTTACGATGGAGCGGACAACGGCGAATGCTTCCGTTCTGTGCCGCTCACGGATGCGATAGACGAATACGGCGACAGCGTCCACTATTATCTTCGGGTTCATCTGTTCCGCGACGGGAATCTGATCACGGATTCTGCCGAACTGCGTGCGGAATCGGAACGGCTCTTTGCCGCGGGATATACCCCTGCAATTGAGACAGTGAACGGCACTGAAACGGTGTTCACGCTGAACGCAACCTGCGATCAGATTCTTAATTTTCCAGTGGAATCCGATCACGGCTATTTTCTCTATCTCCGCGATGAAATGGGATAATACATGCAGCCTGCACAGTTGATCTGTGCAGGTTTTGCTTTGCAGAAAAGCGACCGCACAGACTGTCCGTCCGGTGCGGTCAAATGAGGAAGTTGGGTGTTAGGAGAACACAATGTCGATCTGACAGCTTCATTATAACATAGATGATCTGCGAATTTTGTCGGAACCGGTGCAGGCTGAAAAAAGTTCTGTCAGGCGGCATGGATGCATAAAATCCGGCAGGGGGGATTATATGCATCTGCTTGAAACATGGAACACGGCGCTGTGGCAGCGGATTCTGCCGGTCTGTCTGCTGCTGACTGCGCTGATCTGCGGAATCCGGCTGCGCGGCGTGCCTGTCCGCGGCTTTTCTCATGTACTGCGTGAGACATACGGCACGGTGTTCCGTCGCGGCTGCGATCCGAAACAGAAGCGGATTTTTGCCTCAGCGCTTGCGGCGACCATGGGCACTGGGAATCTCGTCGGGACAGCACTTGCGCTTATGACAGGCGGAGCAGGTGCGCTGTTCTGGATGTGGATATCTGCGCTGCTCGGGATGATTCTTGTCTATGCGGAAAACGTTCTCGGGATGCATTATCGCCGGATCCGTCAGGACGGGACGCGGATCGGCGGCGCGGTTGCCTGCCTGCGGTACGGGATGCACAGCCCGTTTCTTGCAGGTGTGTTTGCTGTGCTGTGTACGGTCTCCGCATTCGGCATGGGCAATCTTGCACAGAGCAGCACCATTGCACAGACGCTTTCGCATTACGGCATATCTGCGCCGGTCTGCGGCCTTTCCACAGCGCTTTTGCTGCTGCTGATCCTGCACGGCGGAAGTGACCGGATCGGGCAGGTGACGATTCGGCTGATGCCCGCGCTCTGCGGCTTCTATCTGCTTGGATGTGCGGTACTGCTGATCCGGCATGCGGCGGAATTGCCGGATGCGCTGCTGCGGATCATCCGCGAAGCCTTCGGGCTTCGTGCTGCCGGATGCGGATTCTGCGCGTCCATTCTGATCCGCAGCATGAGTGTAGGGCTGCGGCGCGGCATTTTCTCAAATGAAGCAGGACTCGGCAGCTCCGCATTGCTGCATATGGAAGCAGAAACCGGCGATGCCGCGACGCAGGGCAAATGGGCGGCGGCAGAGGTCTTTGCGGATACCGTGATCTGCTGCACGGCGACAGCGCTCGTGATTCTGACAGCGCCGGTTGCTCAGAATTCGTTTGACGGTGATGCCGCAGGGCTGCTGCTGTATGCGTTTTCGGACGGTCTCGGCCGATTTGCGGGCGGATTTCTGGCGGTTTGTATGGTGCTGCTTGCCTTTGCAACGATGATCGGCTGGTATCCCTGCGGTGCGGCATGTGTGCGGTATCTGTTCGGGCAGCGCGGTGTGCCGGTTTATCTTGCCGGATTTGTGCTGATCGGTTTTGCAGGCGCATTCGGTTCACCGGAATGGATCTGGCAGCTTTGCGACTGCTGCAACGGTCTCATGGCATTGCCGAATCTGATTTGCATGTGCAGAATTTCGCACATGCTCGATGAGAAAATCGAAAAGAATTGACATTTTGCAATAAGTATGGTATAGTATAGAGGGGCTTGTATTATGCACTGTGCAGTGCTGCAAGCTGAATATAGAGGCGTAATCTCTGAAAGGATGCATACATATATGGATTATGATATTCTGATCGTCGGTGCAGGACCGGGCGGTATTTTCACAGCCTATGAGCTATGTAAGGCAAACCGCGGTCTGAAGATCGGCGTATTTGAGTGCGGCAATCCGCTCGGCAGCCGCAAATGTCCGATTGACGGCAAGAAAATCAAGAGCTGCATCGGCTGCAAAACCTGTGCGATCATGAACGGATTCGGCGGCGCAGGTGCATTTTCCGACGGCAAATACAATATCACCAATCAGTTCGGCGGAACGCTCTACGAGTACATCGGAAAGCAGGAGGCACTTGATCTGATGCGCTATGTCGATCAGATCAACCTGTCGCACGGCGGCGAGGGCACAAAGCTCTATTCGACCGCGAATACGGCAATCAAGAAAAAATGCTTCGAGAATGATCTGCATCTGCTTGACGCGCAGGTTCGGCATCTCGGTACGGACAAGAATTATATCGTTCTGCAAAATCTCTATGATGAGCTGAAGGACAAGGTCGATTTTTATTTCCGCACTGAGATCGAGACCGTGGAGCGCATTGAGGGCGGCTATGCACTGATCGCAGGTGATCAGCGGTTTACCGGAAAAACCTGTGTGATCTCGGTCGGCAGAAGCGGCAGCAAGTGGATGGAATCCGTCTGCGAAGCGCTCGAAATCGGGACGCGCTCAAACCGCGTGGATATCGGCGTGCGTGTGGAGCTTCCGGCGGCAGTGTTCTCGCACCTGACCGATGAGCTTTACGAAAGCAAGATTGTCTACCGCACCAAGCAGTTCGAGGATCTGGTGCGGACATTCTGCATGAATCCGCACGGTGTTGTCGTCAATGAGAACACAAACGGTATCGTGACGGTCAACGGACACAGCTACGAGGATCCCAAGCTGCATACGGACAATACGAATTTTGCATTGCTTGTCAGCAAGCATTTTTCGGAGCCGTTCCGCGATTCCAACGGCTACGGCGAATCCATTGCGCGGCTGTCCAATATGCTCGGCGGCGGTGTTATGGTGCAGCGCTTCGGCGACCTGATTCGAGGACGCCGCTCGAATGCAACGCGCATTGCAGAGAGCTTTGTCGTCCCGACGCTTGCGGCACAGCCCGGTGATCTGAGCCTTGTGATCCCGAAGCGCATTCTCGACGGAATCATCGAGATGATTTATGCACTGGACAAGATCGCGCCCGGCACGGCAAATGACGATACGCTGCTTTACGGCGTCGAGGTCAAGTTCTACAATATGGAGGTCGAGATCGACAACAACCTGCAAACGAAATATGACGGGCTGTATGTGATCGGCGACTGTTCCGGCGTGACACATTCGCTCTCGCATGCATCGGCATCGGGTGTCTATGTCGCGCGGCAGATTCTCGGCGTACAGGAATAAAAATAACGGATATGATTTTGGGAGGAACGGAAAAAATGAAAAAAGTCGGTCTGCAAATGGGATTGCTCATGGGGATTTCTCTGAGCTTTTGTCTGTCACTGTTCGGCACAATTCATGCGGGACATTTCACGGTGCCTGCATTCCTTTTCAGCTTTCTGCTGAGTACCGTGATCAGCATTGTGATCGGGCTGCTTGTCCCGATGCCGAAGCTGGAGCAGTCGCTCTGCGGCAGGCTCGGTGTTGATCATCGTTCGCTCGGCGGCAATGCGGTCACGAGCCTGCTCTCGGATCTGATCTATACGCCGGTCATCACGCTTGCCCAGACGATTCTCGGCTATATGCAGATGAAGCGCGGCGGCGGTTCGGCACCGTTTCTCGGTATGTTCTTCGGATCGCTGATTCTCTCGCTTCTGATCGGCTATGTGATTATTTTTATCTTAAAGCCGCTGTATCTCAAGCTGGTGCTGAAAGCAAGCGGCATTACGCCCGGCGAAGCACCCGACAACAGACCGGAGTAACAGCAATCACGGCGCATGGAGTTCAGTCATCCGTGCGCCGTTTTCATCGGTATTGCAATCATTTTGACTCATCAAAAAATTTTTTCAGCTTTTTTGTAACGAATCCGTGCGATCGCAGTCTTATGGACAGAAGGGAGGGAAACCCTTTGGATGTTGAAGCGCTTTACAACACATATTTTCACGATGTATACCTCTATCTGTGTTCGGTCTCACGCGACGAATCCCTCGCGGAGGAGCTGACGCAGGAAACCTTTTTCCGTGCACTGAAATCTGCCGACAAATTCCGCGGTGACTGTGATGTGCGCGTGTGGCTCTGTCAGATTGCGAAAAATCTGTATCTTTCGCACTGCAAAAAGCAGAAGCATCTGACGGGCAATGAAATCCCCGAATCCGAAGCCGATCCGCGTGTTTCCGTTGAAGATCACTTAGCGGACAGCGAGCAGGCGATGCGCATTCACCGCATTCTGCATGAAATGAAGGATCCGCAGAAGGAGGTCTTTTCCCTGCGTGTATTCGGGGAGCTGTCCTTCCGGCAGATCGGTGATCTGTTCGGAAAAACGGAATCGTGGGCGCGTGTGACATTTCACCGCGCAAAGCTGGCAATTATTGAAGCATTGGAGGAATCAAAATGAGCAAGAAAAACTGTGATATGATCCGTGACCTGCTGCCGCTCTATGCAGACGGCGTATGCAGCGAGGAAAGCCGCAAATATGTCAATGAGCATCTGGCAGCCTGCCCGGAGTGTACGGAGATGCTGCATAAGATGAATCAGAAGGTAGCGATTGCAGCAGAGACAGATATTTCCGCTGTGAAGAAAATCAAAAAGCGTCTGAAACTCGGCAAGGTCGCGGTAGCGCTGATCTGCACGGTGCTTGCGGCGGCAGCACTGTTCGGCGGTTATATGTACGCCGTGACGGACTGCTCCATGGACTACGAAAAATACAATCTGGCGGAGAACGTCTGGGTTGAGGAGGACGAGAACGGAAAGCTCTGGTTCTGCATGAAGGACAATGCGGCGGCACTTTCCGCGTATGTGTACCCGACGGTCAGCTCGAAGACTGGGGGACACATGAGCTACAAGGGACAGGAATTTGACCGCATGCAGAAAGCAGGCTATGGCTATACGCTGAAAATGCTGCGGATCGCAAAGCTCGAGCCGTTCCAGATTCCGCAGAAGGAGCTGCGCTTCGAGATTACCCGAGACATGACAGACATCAGCTATATCTTCTACTACGACGATAAGAATGATAAGGAATATGTGCTCTGGGGCGAGAAGCCGCAGTAAAAAAAGAACCGCTGATCTGCATAAAACAGGTCAGCGGTTTCTGTTATTTCATTTCTGCATTCTGCGTCAGAATATCCTGCTTGAATTCCTCGTTCATTTCCGGATAAGCGGAGAGCATCGGTTCGATGTCTGCGCCTTTTTTGCGCTGGAAATAGTTTTTCGTGATCTTTGCAACAAGACCGCTCAGGGCAACCAGACAGATCAGGTTCGGGACTGCCATCAGGCCGTTGAAGGTATCGTCGATCTCCCAGATCAGCTCGCTGTGAATCGTCGCCGAGAATGCAATCAGCACGATATACAGAATCTTGAACACCTTGACCGGAATCTGACGTTTTTCTTCCGGCAGCCTGCCGAAGCAGAATTCAACAGCCTTTTCGCCGTAATAGGACCATGCCATGATTGTTGTGAACGCGAAGAGCGGCAGGATCAGAGAGAAGACTGCGACACCGAATCCGCCGTAGTTCTCGGAGAATAGTGCCATGGACATCGCGGTATCCTCCATATCGCCGGAGAGTGATGCGGTATCAAATGTTGTCAGGAAGGTCAGCGAGGTCAGTGTGCAGATGATGAACGTATCAAAGAATACTTCAAAAACGCCCCAGAGTCCCTGCTTGACCGGCTCGCGCGTCTCCGATGCAGAGTGTGCAATAACCGAGGAGCCGAGACCGGCTTCATTCGAGAAGACGCCGCGCGCCATTCCTTTTTTGATGACTGTTGCAAAGGTGTATCCGAGGACGCCGCCGCCTGCTGCGCGGAAGCTGAACGCCTTGCCGAAAATCAGTGCGAAAGCATGCGGAATTGCCGTGACATGTCTGCCGAGGGTAATCAGCGACATCACGATAAAGAGCAGCGACATGAACGGTACAAGCATTGAAGCGACCTTGCCGATACGCTGAATGCCGCCGAGGATGATCAGACCTGCCAGCACTGCGACCGCAATGCCGATGATAAATCGGACGCCGGTCGTATCGGTAACAAGCTGAGCGCGGGCGAGCGCTTCACTCAGCGTGCCGGAAATCTTGTTTGTCTGCACGCCGCTCATGCCGACCGCCGCAAAGACGCAGAATACCGCGGCACAGTAGCCGAGCCACTTCTGCTTCATGCCGTTTGCGATGTAATAGAACGAACCGCCGGAAAGATTGCCGTGCGAATCCTTTTTGCGGAAGTAAAGTCCCAGCACATTCTCCGAGTAGTTCGTGACCATGCCGAAAAATGCGGAAATCCACATCCAGAAGACAGCGCCCGGACCGCCGGTGAGGATTGCAGAGACAACGCCGATGATATTGCCGGTGCCGACCGTTCCGGAGATCGCGGTAGAGAACGCCTCAAACTGCGAGACGGATTTGACGCGCGAATCGGCTTGACGTTTCTTGCCGAGACTTTTCAGCGCCGGAATGATCGTGGTGTTCAGGGA
>JAGKVC010000132.1 GCA_021152595.1 Clostridia bacterium | reverse complement strand
GAGCAGGCGCTTTGCACCGGCGATCGAGGTTTCGAGCAGCGGGCTGGAGATAACAGCAGAAGCCGCCTCATCCGCCTTGTTCTTGCCTGCGCCGTGACCGATTGCCATGTGTGCATAGCCGGCACCCTTCATGATCGTGGAAACATCCGCGAAGTCAAGGTTGATATAGCCGTCCTCAACGATCAGATCGGAGATCGACTTGACACCGGTTTTCAGCACATCATCCGCCATCGCAAAGCTCTGGCGCATGGTGAGCGGCTTATCGAGACCGACGAGCAGACGCTCATTCGGAATAATTACGAGGGAATCCACATATTTTTTCAGTGTCTCAATGCCGCGCTCAGCCTGAGCCATTTTCTGCTCACGCTCGAATGCGAACGGCTTGGTGACAACTGCGACCGTCAGGATCCCGAGTTCCTGAGCGATCTGCGCAACGACGGGAGCCGCACCGGTACCGGTACCGCCGCCCATACCTGCGGTAATGAAGATCATGTCCGCACCCTTGAGTGCATTGCTGATCTCATCGCGGTTTTCCTCCGCGGACTGTCTGCCGACTTCCGGACGGTTGCCTGCGCCTCTGCCCTTCGTCAGCTTTGCGCCGATCTGGATTCTTGTCGGTGCTTTTGAATTGAGCAGCGCCTTTGCATCGGTATTTACCGCGATATACTCAATGTTCTTCACATCTGCCTGTACCATGCAGTCCAGAGCATTTCCGCCGCCGCCGCCGACACCGACGACTTTAATATTCACCTGCGGATCAAATGAATCTTCATAAACAAAATCAGTCATCAAAGTTCCTCCATTTCGACAGCCCAAGGTTCCGCTCGGGAGAGCCGCCTACAAACATACAATTATTCTATCACATTCTTGATTTGATTGCAAGCGGATTTTTTCATTTTGTGCAAATTAACGAATAATTAGTTTGATTATTATGTCATTCTATGGCAGTTGACGTTGTTGTTGTCGTCGTTTCCGGCGGCTGCTGTGCGGTCTCCGCAAGCATACTGAGCCAAGAGGGCGCAGTGACAGGATTTTCGATGGTTTCGAGCGGCAGAACAGAGATCTGATTATTGCCGATCATCGTAAGCTGATAATTCTTATTTGCATTTAACAAATTGAGCTTTTCAAAGACATTGAGCGCCAGATGCAGCTTATAGACCGCATCGCTGCTGTTGCCCATATGGAACACGGCATTGCTGCCGATGTACACGAGGATATCACTCTGATCCGCCATATCCAGCGACCAGATTCGCGGATCACCGCATTCGGAGACCGCCGAAGTCAGCGTCCTGAGAATATTGTCGCGCTTCTCGTCCTCGGAGCGCAGCACCATACCGATCGAGCCCTCCGCCGGATTGTAGCCGGAGATAATGAGCAGTCCCGGATACGGATCCTCCTTCAGCTCCTCGAGAACACGGTTTGAGGAACTGACCAGCAGATAGCCGTAGCTCTGCGTAATATTCGCAACCGGCTGTGCGCGCTCGACCTTGATCTCAACCGTGGACGGGAACTGCCGTGTCACCGTGACTTTTTCAGCATATACGACATTTGCGCGGATCCGTTCCGCCGCGATATTGGTATCGAGCCGCACGAGATTATCCTGATACCGGATCTGGCTCAGCTCGACGATCTGCTCGTCCGGCGTATCCGTTTCATTGATGACAACAATATCCTTGATATTGAAAAACAGCGTCATGGAAAGCGCTGCCGCAAGCCCGATCACCAGTACAATGACCAGCAGGATATATGCCCTGTGACCGCGTGTCCTGCGGCGGCGGCGTTTGCTGCTTCGCTGCCGTTTGACACTCTGCTTGACGACGTCCTGCATCCGCTCTCACTCCTCTCTCCGGATATCCTGCAACAATATTGCCCTGCCGAACGTGGAAAACCGCCGCGACGTATCAGCGTCGATTTTCCCACAAGTTCAACAGAGTTTTCAACACTTCAATGCTGTATCTACGCGGAAACCGGCGGTTTTCCCCCGTGTTCCGGATAGTTTTTCACTTTTTCAACGAAGTTTTCAACAAAATTCAGGGATTTACCCCCGAAAAGGCGCGCTCTAAGGCTGAAAACGCTTTGCGCTCCGTCGGGATGCCCAGACTGTTGAAAGTCTCTGCAAAATGTTCATATCCCCGGTCAAGATGATGCAGACCGGAAAGATATGTGATGCCCTCCGCACCTGCGGCTGCCGCAGCAAGGGCTGCACCGCCTCTGAGATCCATCGCTTCGACGGATGCACCGTGCAGCTTCGGGACACCTGTTATGACGGCTGTTCTGCCGGATACGCGGATATCCGCACCCATTCTTGCAAGCTCGCCCATATGCTTGAACCGGTTTTCAAAGATCGTTTCATCCAGCATACTCGTACCCTTTGCCGTGCAGAGCACCGCCGAGATCAATGCCTGCGCATCGGTCGGGAAGCCCGGATACGGCATCGTGCGTATGTAGCTGATGCTTTTGAGCGGACCGGTGCGGTCTAAGAAAATGCGGTCGCCGCAGACGCCGATCCGGCAGCCTGCCTGCTCCAGCAGATCAAGACAGCTTTTCATATCATTCGGGGCGGCATCATGCAGACAGATTCCGCCGCCTGCCGCCGCACCTGCGCAGAGATAGGTCATCGCCGCAATGCGGTCCGGCATCACGCGGTATTCCGTGCCGTGAAGTCTGCTTCCGCCGCGGATCACGACCGTATGCGAACCGGCGCCGCGGATCTCCGCGCCGCACTGATTCAGGAAGCCTGCAAGATCCCCGATCTCCGGCTCACAGGCTGCGTTTGTCAGAACGGTCTCGCCCTCTGCACAAACGGCTGCCATCAAAACATTTTCTGTTACCCCGACGGACGGGATCGGCAAATGGATCCTTGCGCCGGTGAGCTTCTCTGCCATGCAGAACATTCTGCCTGCACCCTCACGGATCCGCACGCCCATTGCGCGCATCGCGTCCAGATGCAGATTGATCGGCCGCGGGCCAAGCTCACAGCCGCCGGGCATGGTCAGGGTACAGCGCATCATGCTGCCGAGGATCGGTCCCAGAAACATAATGGACGAACGCATCGCGCGCATATCCTCATCAGGGATCTCATAGACCTCAGCCGATTCGCGGACAATCCGGACGGTATTGCCCTCCGCCGTTGACCGGCACCCGAGCCGGTTCAGAATCCGGCATGCCGCATAGACATCCGAGAGCTGCGGCACATTCGTCAGGACGGTCTCTCCCTCGCAGAGCAGCGCCGCCGCCATCAGCGGAAGTGCGCTGTTTTTCGCGCCCTGTACGGAAATCTCACCGTGCAGCGGTCTGCCGCCGGTGATCTTCAGATACTCCTCTGTCATATTGCATCACCTCAAACGAAAAGGGCGGAATCCGCCGTTTGTCTTTAGCGTATGCTGATTTTGCAGATTCTGTGAACGAGCTGCAAAACCGGTTCTCTCTCTTATTGCTGACGAATGTCCTTGATTGCATTCCAGATGCGGTCATTCGTATCGGTCAGGAACAATTTGCCTGCGCGCTGATGCATCGCAAGCCGCTTTTCGGGATCATTGTAAAGTGCTTCGATATGCTGCTTCATCACGTCGATCGTCAGATCCTTCTGTTCAATGACAACCGCCGCACCCGCCTTGCCCAGCACCATTGCGTTGTAATACTGGTGATTTTCCGCCGCGGCCGGATAGGGAATCAGGATCGACGCTCTGCCGACCGCCTCCAGCTCGCTGAGCGTGGATGCACCGGCGCGGCTGATGACGAGATCCGCCGCCGCAAGACAGATATCCATATCGTGAATATACTCGGTGACGCGCAGCCGCGGATCATCCGCAATGCCGCGCTGTTTCAGCTCGTCCGGCATGGTATCCCTGCCGTGCTTGCCGTATGCGTGGATATGGTTGATCTGCATATCCGAATTCAGATGCCACTGCATCAGCTCCGGCATCATATCGTTGAGACATTTCGCGCCCTGACTGCCGCCGAACGAGACAATCAGCATGCCCTCGCGGAATCCGAGCTGACGGCGTGCCTGCTCTCTGTCTGCCTTTGTCATACTGCCGCGGACAGGCAGTCCGGTCATGACGGTATTGGCACCCTCGGGGAAATATTTTTTCGCCTCCCCGAAGGTCATCATGACTGCTTTTGCTTTTTTGGCAAGGAGCTTGTTTGTCACGCCGGGAAAAGCGTTCTGCTCATGCACCGCCGTCGGGATGCCGAGCTGCTGTGCGGCACGGATCACAGGTCCGGATGCATAGCCGCCTGTTCCGATTGCAAGACAAGGCTGAAATTCGCGGACAATTTTTCGGGCATGTCCGCCTGCGGTCATCAGGTAGCGGACAGCCTTCAGATTCCGCTTGATATTCTCCGGACTGAAGCTCCGCTGAAAGCCTGCCGATTCGACAAATTCCATGCGGTATCCGGCAGCCGGCACGAGCGTCGCCTCCATGCCGTCCGGTGTTCCGACAAACAGAAATTCCGCATCCTTGTCATGCTCTGCGATGATGCCTGCAATGGCAAGACCGGGATTGATATGTCCGCCCGTTCCGCCGCAGGAAATCAGATATCTCATAATGGTCTCCCGTCTTTCCGTTCGCAGTCTTTGCTGCTTCACGTTATGTTCTTTCCGCGCTCAAAGATGGATGTAATCCCCGAAGGCTGCCGCAATGAGCGGCGTATGCTGCGGAATGGTCTGGTGTGCTTCGACCAGCGCGCGGTATTCATCCGCAGTCACCCAGCGGAATGCATCGGTCTCGCCCTTCTGCATCCGGAGCTGTTCATCCGGTACATCACGCCGGAGCAGGAAAAATGTGTGGATATAACCTGAACGGTGAAAGATCCCGCAGGGAATCAGGTCGGATTCCGCCGCACGGATGCCGGTCTCCTCAAAGAGCTCGCGGACGGCACCTTCGACCGCCCGTTCACCGGACTGCACGCATCCGCCTGTAATCTCCCATCTTCCGGCATATTTTTTCGGATATGCGCGCCGCGTCATGAGGAATCTGCCGTCGCTGCGCAGTGTCATGACTGCGGTCAGCATCAGGTTCGTCCCTGCCGGCACGGGATTTCCGCGCAGTACCGTTCCGAGGATTCTTGTGCCGGTTTCATCGTATAAGTCCAGCAGCTCTGTCATCGGCACACCCCTTTCGTCTGAATTCGCCGGATCAGTCCAGCTTTGCCTGTCTGGAAATATTGAGCAGTACGCCCATTTCGGCAAGCTGCATCATCAGTGCCGTGCCGCCGTATGAGAAGAACGGCAGCGAAATACCCGTCGGCGGAATCGCCTTCGTGACAACGGCAATATTCAGCAATGCCTGCAAGCCGATATGCATGGTAAATCCGACTGCGATCAGCATGCCGAATTTATCCTTTGCCTTTGCTGCGATATAGAATCCGCGGAAGATCAGCAGGCAGAACAGCAGAATCACCGTCACTGCGCCGACAAAGCCGAATTCTTCACAGAGAATCGCAAATACATAGTCGTTCTGCGCTTCCGGCAGATATTGATACTTCTGCCGCGATGCGCCGAGTCCGAGACCGAACATGCCGCCCGAGCCGATCGCAATGAGCGACTGACAGGTCTGCCATGTCTGATCCTGCATATACTCCGGATCAAACGGATCGAGATACGAGAGGATGCGATCCTCGAAATAGTCAAAGCCCTTGCTGTGCATCAGATAGAGAATGACAACCGCCAGCGCAAGCACACCGACGATAATCAGAATCCCGAAATGCAGCGGTCTGACACCGCCGACAAAGATCAGCGTCACAGCCAGCGTTGCAATGATCAGCGTACCGGAAACATGCGGCTCCAGCATCATCAGTCCGGCAACCGCGCCGAGCATGACCATGTACGGGACAATGCCGTAGAGGAATGTCTGCATGCGGTGTTCATTGCGGACGATCAGCGTCGCAAAAAACAGCACAATGGCAATCTTCATCAGCTCCGAGGGCTGAAAGGTCAGACCGCCTGCGCCGCCGATTGCGATCCAGCGGCGTGCAAAGGTTCCCTGCTTGGAACCGATGCCCGGTATCAGAACCAGAATCAGCATGATGAATGCCGTGCCGAATGCCGTGCCCGATACCCAGAGCTTTTCAAAAAACTGATAGGGCACAATGCTCAGAATAAACATTGCAACAAGTCCGACACCTGCAAAGAGAAGCTGTCTTGTCGCGTAATAGGTACCGCTCAGACCGTCCTCGATTGCCGCCGGATAGGATGCGGAGAACATCATCAGGATGCCGATGACCAGCAGCGCAATGACCGTTCCCAGCAGAACGCCGTCAAGATCGTTGTTCACCAGACGCCGTCCTCTGCCTGCCGGACGCACGCGCGTCTTTGTGCGCGAACCGGATTGCTTCGATGCAGCAGACGCCATGTTTCAATCAGCTCCTTTTTCTGAATATGCTTACAGGCGCGTCAGTGCGGCGATCACGCCGAAGACCAGCCCGAACAGCGAGAATACGATCACGATTTTGTATTCGCTCCATTTGCAGAGCTCAAAATGATGGTGGATCGGGGACATTTTGAAGATCCGGCGTCCCTCACCGTATTTCTTTCTGGTGTATTTGAAATAGCGTGTCTGAATCACGACGCTCAGTGCGTCGAGAACATAGACAATGCCGACAAGCACGAGCAGCAGATGCATTCTGCATGCAACGCCGAGTGCGGTAAACGCGCCGCCGAGATACATCGAACCGGTATCGCCCATGAAGCACTTTGCCGGATGCAGATTCCAGACGAGGAATCCGATGCAGCCGCCCGCGATCGTGATTGCATAAAGCGAAAGCTCCAGTTCATTGAAGGATGCGCAGAGGATTGTCATCACAAGCATCGAGACAACCGTCACCGAACCGCAGAGTCCGTCGATGCCGTCCGTCAGATTGACCGCGTTGATCATGTAGATCATGAAAAGCAGCATCACCGGATAATAGAGAATGCCGAAATTCAGCTTGACAAAGATCAGGTCGATCGTTGTTTCATGATCGCCCAGCGCATACATTATTGCCAGAAATGCACTGCAAAATACAATCTGGAACAGAATTTTCTGCTTCGGATTGAGGCCTTCGTTGCGCTTCTTCACCGCCTTGATGAAATCATCGGTGAAGCCGCATGCACCGGAATACAGCAGCGAGAACAGCATGACCACCAGCAGACGGAGCGCATGCGTCGTCGTGTCCGGATCGGTCAGATCGGGACCGCCGCGGAACCGCCAGACCGCATAGCCGAGAATCGTTGCGATGATGCTGCCTGCGATAAACAGGAATCCGCCCATGATCGGCGTCCCCTGCTTGGATTTGTGCCACGCCGGACCTTCCTCCAGAATGGTCTGTCCGAAGTGAATGCGGCGCAGAAACGGAATCAGCACAAAACCGCCGAGTGCTGCGATGATCGCCGATGTCAGCGCGGCACATAAAGTCAACCAAATAGGCATGAGTCAGAAAGCCTCCCCGAATACTTCGTATTTCTTACCACGACGCATCAAAAATGGTGCAGCCGTCAATCCATTTTTCGATAAATTCCGCAGAGAGCCCGCCTTGTTCAACAAGCTCCTGCACACGTTCCTTTTCGTCCCAGATTAAAAAATCCGGTCCGTCCAGCAGCTTCCGGCCTTCTTCACTGATGCCGTCCTGCTGAAACGCAAGCTCCTCGAGCCGGTATGCAAAATTCTCATACCATTCCCTGTGAATGTATTTTCCTGCATAGTCCTTGCCTTTGACCGGATCGAGATACCGCACGCTGACCGCATCCGGCGCGGTCAGCTCGCATTCAAGCCCGTACTCCATCGTATGTTCCAGCGTGATCTTCCGGCGTTTTTCCGCAGGCAGATCCGCGTCCGCGCCGGATGCTTTCAGGAGTGCCTGCACATCGGCATTTTCCGTTATCATCCTGAATGCAAACTCCCCTGTCCGGGCAGATGCCTCTCTTTCCCTGAAGCTCCTTGCATAGTCCCATGCAGTTTCATCGCTGCATTTCAATACGCGGAACATATCATGCAGGGCAAAATGCATCAGATGCCGCCGGAACTCGACAAAACACGACACCGCATTGCGCTGTACGGTTTTGCAGACGTGCTGTCTGTCGGCTTTCCGGAATTGTGTCTCTTTACTCCTTTTCAGCCATTCATCCCAGCCGATCCATGCGCCCAATTCAATATCATCCGGCGGCACGACACGGTAAAGGTACATATCCAGTGCCATGTTCAGATCCCCTTTTCCGCAAAGATGCGCTTTGCCGCATCCGCGACCAGCTCGCGTTCATCCATATGCAGATGCACGCCGCCGGCAATGATCTGATAATCCTCATGTCCCTTGCCTGCCAGCAGCACGACATCACCGGTCTTTGCCTGCTTCATCGCAAGGTAGATCGCCTCGGCTCTGTCGGGTTCGGTCTGATACGGAACATTGGTATCTTTGAGTCCCTCAAGAATATCCTGAATGATCGCAAGCGGATCCTCGTCACGCGGATTATCCGAAGTGACCATGACAAAATCCGCGAGATTTGCAGCCGCACGCGCCATCTTCGGACGCTTAGCCGCATCGCGGTTGCCGCCGCAGCCAAAGACCGCGATCAGCCGTCCGACCGTGCATTCACGCAGGCTTGCGAGCGTTTTTTCCAGCGCATCCGGTGTGTGCGCATAATCGCAGATCACCGTGAAATCCAGTGCCGTCGGAATGACCTCGCATCTGCCGCGGACACCGGTATAATCGAGCAGCAGATCGTTCATCACATCCATCGGAATGCCGATCTTTCTGCCGACTGCGATCGCCGCGACCGCATTGCTGACATTGAACATGCCGGTCATGCGCATGGACATCGGGAGCGTTTCGCCGTGCAGATGCAAAGTGAACTTTGTCCCCTCGGTGCTGAGCGAAATATCATCCGCCATTGCATCGAAGCTGTCCGAATCATTCTGCCGGATGCCGTAGGTCATTTTGTCGCAGTGAATTTCCTTGTAAAGGCGCTTGCCGTAATCGTCATTGCCGTTGACAACCGCAAAATCGCAGATATCAAAGAGCATGCGCTTGGCAAGATAATAGTTTTCCATCGTGCCGTGAACATCGAGGTGATCCTGCGTCAGATTCGTAAAGACCGCAGCGTCAAAATGCGTCGGACCGATGCGGTACTGCTCCAGACCGAAGGACGAAACCTCCATGACAACCGTCTCGATCTTCGCCTCCGCCATTTTGGCAAGCAGTGCAAAGTATGCATCGGTCAGCGGCGTGGTATTCGGCGAGGGCAGAATCTCGTCCCCGATCTCATACTGCACCGTGCCGATCAGACCGACACGCTGACCGGTCTTTTTGAGCATCTCCTTGATGAGCGTTGCGGTCGTCGTCTTGCCGTTCGTACCGGTCACGCCGACGAAACGCATTTTCCGCTCCGGATGTCCGTACCACGCGGCGCAGAGATCACCGTAGGTGCGGCGCGTATTTGCGACTGTGATCTCACGGTCGCCGAGCCCGAGCGGACGCTCCGTAATGACAAGCAGCGCACCCTTTTCGAGCATCGCGGCGGCGGCATCATGTCCGTCATATTTCGCACCGCGGATGGCGACAAAGACCATCCCCGGTTTCAGCGCACGGGTATCGTCGGTGACGCCTGCCACCTCGGTATCCGCAAGATTCGTATTCAGATTTTCGAGTAATGCATGCAGTTTCATGATGTTCTCCGTTCCCCTGCTGCGCGGATCCGCGCAGTCATTTGTATAGAAGCCCGATCCGTTTTGCAGTTGTCCCGCCGGACGGATCAGAAGGAGACCGTCCGGCAGGAACGAAAGGATTGAGCGTTGATTGCTTTTATCCGGCATCCTCATCGTGACCGACATCGAGCGTGATGACAGTCCACGGTTCGACGGTGCTGCCGGCAGGCTGACTTTGCAGCAGAACGATCGCGTCCTGATGCAGCGAGCCCTTGGAAACATAATTGAGCTTTGCCTCGGTGAGAATTTCATTCGCCTGAGCAAGCGTGCAGTTGATGACGGACGGTACCGTCACAGGCTCCGGCGTCGTTTTATTGGTATAGAGGACAACCGTGCCGCCCTTTGCGACCGGTGTACCGGTCACCGGCATCTGCGTGAGAACCGTTGAGCCGTCGCCGACGACCTCGCAGTTCAGACCGATATCCTCGAGCTTCTCCATCGCA
>JAGKVC010000131.1 GCA_021152595.1 Clostridia bacterium | reverse complement strand
AATATCCTTATCCCAGAACAGGACAAATTTCGGCTTCGGCTCCTTTGCCTGAGAGCCGACAACCGTCGGGCGCTGATCGGAAGTCCACTTGGAAAAATGCAGACCTGCTTTTTCTGCGGATTCCTCAAGTACACGATAAAGCGAATTGAACTTTGCAGGATTGTAGTAGCTGTTGACGATCAGCCAGCCGTTATAGATCTCCATGATGATTCCTCCGTATCCGAATCGTATCGTTCTTTCGGCAAGAAATGCCTTTCTTCTATATTTTACTACATGAAATCAAAAAAGTCAATATCCTGTGCAAAAAGTGCAGATAAAAAAGCCGCAAATCAGTGTTTGCGGCTTTTGGGTATTCAGAGAGATGCAAAAAACAGCAGGGCAGCAATGACAAGCGCGGCGGTATTGGCAAGTCCGGCGATGAGACAGGGCTTTGCGACCTGCGGACGGTTTGCTTTGTAACGCTTGCTCAGCTTGAAGCCGTGGCCGGGAATCAGCGCAGAGAGAATCAGCTCCTTGCGCGTGACCTTCGCTTTTTTGTCGCGGAGCGCGAGCTGGGCGCGGCGCAGTGCAAGCGGATTCAGGACATAATTGCAGTTGACGCAGACGGTCGCATTCGGATCGACGATACAGCCGCAGTTTGTGCAATAGACCTGACGGCCTGTCGTCTGGTAGTGATAATCCTGCTTTCGGACCGCCCAGCGCTGCTTCTGGGAATCCGGCTCGAGGTCAATGCCGGTGAGGTTGTGAACAAACCGCTGAATACGCGTCAGCTTGCTGCTTTCGTATTTCTCGCGTCTTGCGCGGACGAGGCGCTGTCCCTGCTGCAATGCGACCGGATTGACGACATAGTGACAATGCACGCAGACGCTCGCATTCCGATAGATCGGCTGACCGCAGTTCCGGCAGAAGCACCGCTCCGGATCAAGCATGACCTCACGCGCAAGCTCCTCAAGCGCTTCCTCATTTTCATCGGCGGTGTGCTGCTGCGGCTGTGCCTGTGTCTGCGAGCCGAAAAGCTCCTCATCGGTTGCTGTCTGGTAGGCGACGTCAATAATGTTCTGTTCGTCATTGAAATTCTGATTTGGCATGGCAAATCACTCCTGTTGATAAGTAGTAGATTCGGCGGAATGACGGATCATCAGTATCCCGGCGGCTTGATGCCGAGATTGTAGCTGCTGACTGCGTCCTTGTGATGAAACAGCGATTTCATCAGTTCGCGCTGTTCTTCAAAGGATTGCAGATTGACCAGATCGGACGGCGTGAGCGCTCTTTGAGAGACGAGCGCACCCTTGACAATTCCGGCATCATCGCAGATAATCGCATAGTTGATTTCTTCGATATCCGTATAATACCGGTATATCCCCTGATGCAGCATGTTCTCTGCGCGGCGATCAGACTGATTCACGATGACTGTGGTGAACTGATGCGCTTCGTTTGCCTGCAGCAATTCATCCTGATAAGCTGCGGCAGCGAGATAGACGCTTTTCGCTTTGGAATACAGCGTTTTGGCGCGTGCGTTCGCGGTATAGCCGTATCCGGCGGAAACCATGAACAGGCAGAAGCAGATGCAGAAAACGGCAGCGATCAGACAGCCGAAACCGGTTTTCCGCCTGCGTGACAGCAATGCATATTCGTCGTTTTCTGTAAAATCTTCTTCCATTGATGTCCTCCTCGCTGTGAACGCCCCATAAAGCGCGGTCATCCCTCCGGCGGTGCAATATAATTTGCGACAACTTCTTTGTTATGAAACAGGGAACTCATTTTTTGGTACTGTTCATCCGGTGCCTGAAAATGTGTCAGATCATATTCTGTGATCTCATGACCTTTGTTTGCACAGACGGCACCGCAGACTGTGCCGTTTTCGTCACAGATAATGGCAAAATTGATCCGGTCGGCATCGTTAAAGTATTTTTGTAAACATTTATAGAACTCGGTGTTCCGTTCCGGTGCCCCCAGATTGAAGATTGTTGTTTCGAGCCTGTAATCCTGATCGGCATAATCGAGATCCGCCTGATAGGTGCAGGCGGTCTGATAGAGGTATCGCGCGGTTGAATTCAGTGAGGATACTTTGCTGCGCGCAGTAAATCCGAACATCGCATTGAAGAGAAAGAAGAAAAGCGAGAATAAAAGGATACATGCCGCGGCGAGCGTGCAGCTGTCCTTGCGCTTCTTTGCGAAGGAGCAAAGCGCATTGGCAGGAGAGCCGGGATGCAGCCCGAGTGCCCTGATCTGATACCGGTAGTTGATTTCAGAGAGGATGAAAAGCGGAATCAGGAGCGGAAAGAAGATGAATCCGAGCAGAAGCAGGTTTTTCCGCTCGCGCTCCAGAAGATACATCTTTTCATTATAGATACGGTCGGATGCGAACCACGCATTGAGCGTCTGCGCATCAGACGGCATCAGCCGCGAATCGCTGTTGATGGCTCGTTCCTGCTTTCCCAGCATGAATTGAAGCACAAACAGGACAATGAGGAATCCGAAGAATGTTACGCCGGCGAACACGCCGCCGACAAAATCCGCCGGTACATTCCCCGCAATGCAGATCATCGCAGAGATACCGCAGATCACGCCGAACCAGCAGAAAAATACAAGCAGATATCTGAGACGGATTTTTTTGCGCAGTGTGCGAATAAACTCAGTCTGAGTATGCAGCTCAGGGCTGATTGCTTCCGTTGTCATGCTGTGCCTCACTTTCTGCTTCGGCGCGGTCGGCAAGCTCCTCAACCGGAACGGGGATATATTTCTCTTCCGGTTCTTCCGGATGCCATATCGCTTGTTCCGTTACCTTCGGTTCCGGTTCAAAGGAATCAGGCGAAGAGGCAGCTTTTTCTGCTGTGATATGGTGTATTTCATTTGTCATATAGGCTTCCGTATCGGCAGGCAGACCTTTTTTATGAAGTTGCTCGCTGAGAAAATCGGAAAGCAGCGTATAGACCGCAGCGAAAATCGGTACAAAGGCAACCATGCCGATAAATCCGAAGATGCCGCCGCCGACCGTGATCGCAAAGAGCGTCCAGAACATCGGCAGTCCGAGTGAATCGCCGACAATCTTCGGACCGAGGAAGTTTCCGTCAAACTGCTGCAAAACAAGAATGAAAATCACAAACGGGATGACCTTGCGCGGCTCAGAGAGCAGAATCAGCAGTCCGCTCGGAACAGCACCGAAGATCGGGCCGAAAAACGGAATGATATTGGTCACACCGACCAGAATCGAAATCAGCGTGATATAGGGCATATTGAGGATTGTCAGACCGATGAAGCAGAGCAGGCCGATAATCAGGGAATCCAGCGTCTTGCCGGAAAGGAAGTGCATGAACTTATAGCTGACATGCGAACCGATCCGCAGGAACGTATGAACCTTTGATTCCGGCAGCAGCGCATAGAGCAGCTTGCGTGCCTGTGCAAGGTACTTCTCTTTATTATAGAGCAGGTAGATCGTGATAATGATGCCGAAGAGGAAATTCGTGATCCACTTGAATACGGAGACGGCACTGGAGGTCAGCGTCGAAATCAGATCAGCGCCGCCGCTGGCAATATTGTCGAGCTTGGGCTCAAACTGATCGGCGAAATTATTGGCTGTGTTGAGAGCCGTATCCCAGATGTTCGTCAGCAGGCTGTAAAGCTGCGGCTGATCGTCCTTGAGTGTCGCAATATGCGCATTGATCCAGTCGGTCATGTTGGTCAGATATTCCGGCAGATTGACCAGCAGGTTTTTGATGCTGGAGATCAGCTCCGGCACGATCGCTGCAACGAGTCCGACAATCGCGGCAAGCAGAATCAGGATTGTTGCAGAGACGGAAAGTGCGCGCTTCAGGCGCGGATGCGGCTGCTTTTTATCAGTGAGCTTGCCGAATTTAACCTCGAGCCACTCCTGAAGCGGATTCATCAGATAGGAAAGCACCAATCCGGCGAGGATCGGGGAAAGCACGGAAATCACCTTGCGAAGCACGGCAACCAGTGCGGACCATCTCCATGCTGCAATGCCAATCAGCAGGCAGACGGAGAAGACCCAGACAGCGGTTCTCGCTATGCCGCGCTGCCGGTCATCCAAACGTACCTTCATACAGGAACATCATCCTTTCTACGGACTTTTAACATTATCTCAAACTATATTATACAGGAAATCTGTCAAAAAAGAAAGTGCTTTCAGGAAAATTTAAGAATAAAATCAAAGATCTGTCTGCAATCTGCACAAAATGCGCGAACAGATGTTTGAATCGGCGTGAAATATGAAAAATATCGAAAAATTTTCTGTAAGGACTTTTCAATTCCGGAGATTTGTGTTATAATAGATTCGTATTGCCGGAAGTATACCCGCAGACGGATCAGCTTTTTCGGTCTGCGGCAGAAAAACCGGTTCGATCATCACGAAAGGAATGGAGTCCGGAAGATAACATGCAGAGCATGACGCAACTCAAACAGGCAGCACTGACGCGGTATCTTTCCGCGAAGGGGCTGAATCCGCCGCAGCAGGAAGCTGTCCGGACAGTGACAGGTCCGGTCAGTGTTCTCGCGGGCGCAGGCAGCGGCAAGACCACAGCAATCGTCAACCGCATCGCATTCATGATGCGCTTCGGCAACGCCTATGACGGCGAGATTCCGCCGTTCAGCGCTGAAGATAACGAATTTCTGCGGCAGGTCGCAGAGGGCGAAGCAGCACCCGATGAACAGCGCCTGACCGAGATTCTCGGATATGCACCGATCCCCGGCTGGCGGATCCTTGCAATTACATTTACTAATAAAGCCGCAGCAGAGCTGAAAGCAAGACTGGAAACGATGCTCGGCGAGACCGCCGGAGATGTCTGGGCAGCGACGTTTCACAGCGCATGTGTCCGGATTCTACGGCAGCATATCGACCGCCTCGGCTATTCCGCCGATTTCACGATCTACGATGCGGATGATTCGCAGCGCGTGATCAAGGACCTGCTCAAGGATCCGGCATTGCAGGACCGGAGCAGAGGCGTCTCACTGGAAAAAGCGTTTCCGCCGAAAGCCGTTGCACATGAGATCGGGCGCGCGAAGGACAGGCTCCTTTCGCCGCAGGACATGCTGCGCGAAGCGGACGGAGGCTTCCGCCGCAGTAAGATCGCACAGATCTATGCAGCATATCAGCAGCGGCTCAAGGATTCCAATGCCGTTGATTTCGACGATATCATCATGCTGACAGTCCGGCTCTTCCGGGAGCAGCCGGATGTCCTCGAAAAATATCAGAATCGCTGCCGCTACCTGCTCGTGGACGAGTATCAGGACACGAACCCTGCGCAGTATGAGCTGATCCATCTGCTCGCGGAAAAGCACCGCAATCTCTGCGTGGTCGGCGACGACGATCAGAGCATCTATAAATTCCGCGGCGCAACGATTGAGAATATTCTCTCATTTGAATCGCAGTTCCCCGACTGCAAGGTGATCCGGCTTGAGCAGAACTACCGCTCGACCAAGCAGATCCTCAAAGCCGCAAACTCCGTGATCCGGAACAATCAGGGCAGAAAGGACAAGACGCTCTGGACGGATCTTGCGGAGGGCGAAAAGATCCACTGGTACCGTGCAGCCGATCAGAATGCAGAGGCACGCTTTGTTGCCGAGACTGTGCAGGAAGGCGTCAAGAACGGCGCACTCTATCAGAATTATGCCGTTCTCTACCGCACGCACGCGCTTTCCAATACATTGGAGCGGCAGCTTGCGCAGGCAGGCATCCCGTACCGCATCTACGGCGGTCTGCGTTTCTTCGACCGTAAGGAGATCAAGGATGTCGTCGCCTACATGTGCGTCGTCAACAACCCCTATGATATCCTTCGCTTTACGCGGATCATCAACGAACCCAAGCGCGGCATCGGCGCTCAGACGCTTGCTGATATCACCGCGATCTCGCTGGATCTCGGGATTTCGCCGCTTGAAGTGCTCCGGACGGCGGATTCCTATCCTGCAATCGCCAAACGCGCCAAAGCGCTTCACGAGGCGGCTGAGGTCTTTGACCGCCTGACGGAAGCTGCGGAGACCATGCCGCTGGATGCATTCTACGATACACTGCTCGAAACCACCGGCTATATGGATATGCTCCGTGCCGAGGGTGAGGAGGGCGAAAACCGGATCGAGAATATCAAGGAACTGAAAACCAGCATTCTCAGTTATATCAATACTGCTGAAAATGAGGGCGATGAGCCGACACTGAGCGGCTTCCTTGAGGAAATCTCACTCTATACCGATCAGGACCGCGCGGATGAATCGCAGGATGCCATGACGCTGATGACGATTCATGCGGCGAAGGGATTGGAATTTGAGAATGTCTTTCTGATCGGTCTGGAAGAGGGTGTGTTCCCCAGCAGACGCAGCATGGACAGCCCTGAGGAGATCGAGGAGGAGCGTCGGCTTGCATATGTTGCGATCACGCGCGCAAAGCAGCGGCTTTACATCACGACGACCTCGTTCCGCATGCTCTACGGACAGACCGCGTCCAATACCTCATCGCGTTTTCTGCGCGAGATGGATCCGGATGTCATAGAAAAGGAGGAGCCGGAGCGCTCCGCTGCATTTGCTGTACCGCAGGGCGGCAGCAGCAAACCGAAGCAGCAGACCGATACATTCTTCCGGTATGCCGAAAAGAACAGCGGCTCTGCACCGGATCTCAGTTTTACCGCGGGCGACCGCGTCAGGAGCTTTATTCACGGCGAAGGAACCGTACTGACCGTATCCCCGATGGGCGGCGATGTCCTGCTGGAGATTGCCTTTGACCGCGTGGGGACGAAAAAAATCATGGCAAAATATGCCCGAATCCGAAAGGTGTCATCATGAGTACAAATGCTAGAAAATCAGTCGCAATGAGCGGCAGACAGGCGGCTGCCGGTGCCGGTGATCAGATCCGGAATGCATGGACTGCCGCAAAGGAAGCGATCCGTACCAAAAACGGACAATATTTTGTCCTTGCGGTGCAGTTTCTGCTCTCGTTTCTGTCCCTGCTCTACCTGAAGGGTGTGATCAAGCTCGCGTATTACAGCATGTTCTACAAGCTCGATATTCCGGATGAGAACCGCGGCAAATACTGTTTCCTTGTATCGCTTGCCTGCATTTTCTTCGGCGCGGTCATGCTGTTTACGAGGCGGCAGATTGTGACACGGATCGCAATCATGTGTTCTATGCCGTTCTATTTGCCGATCATTATGTTTAATTACAAGCATCTTGTGCTGCTGGTTCCGCTCGGCATCATGGTCGTTATCACATATCTTGCCAGCGGAACGAGCGAAGGTCCGAAGACGATCTTCGGCGCTGTGTTCCTGATGATCTATGTCATCGGCGTGTTCATGTTCCTGACCGTGCAGAATATTTTGCAGCCTGCGACGCAGGAAACCGTGATCGAACGCGGCGTGACGCCCGGCGGTTCCTACCGCTATTCGATCGTGCAGGTGCTTGACCAGGGCGACGGCAATACATATGTTGCGGTCGAACCGAATGATGCCGATGTGGAATATTCGCATTCCAAATGGTACGCAAAGGGATTCCGTCAGGAGATCTACCGTGAGCGTCCGCTTGCAAAGGGCTTTAAGGCGGAATGGAGCACGCAGACACGCGCGGAGATCACCAAGGAGCTGATCACCAAGAATCCGAGCACGGTGTTTGTTCTGAATGCGGATCAGATGAAGCAGCTCAGCCTGAATGTCGGCTATGCAAAGGATTATGAAATCGGCAAGCTGTCCCGCACACAGCGCCATAAGCTCGGCTACGGCTCCAATAAAGATGCGATTGATTCCAAGCTCGCGTGGCTGTTCAGAGTGACGCTGATGGATCCGGATTATACCGTGACACTTGATTTCGACAAGATGGTCGAGCTCGGTCTGAACCCGACCTATGAGCTTCGTCTCTCGCGTATGACGGACGATCAGCTTGCGGCACTCGGCGTTCCGGAGGAGAACGAAGTGCTGAAGGTCGGCAAGAAGGTCGTGTTCCGCCAGTATGTTGCAGTTCTGGAACGCCGCTTCTCGCCGGAAAACCGCGATCTGAGCGCGTTCCTTGATACCAATGAGGAGCCGGAGGTACATCCGGAGGGCGTTGAGATTCCAGTCAAGGAGACGACAACCGTATCCACAACCGGTACCACCGCAGAAACCACCGATGAAACAACGACAACTGTCACAGAGGCGCAGCAGGTTCTCTGGTAATACAGATCTCCACGGAAAATGAAGTAACATTGCAGTTGAGGGGAAACATCAAAGAATACAGCCGCGGACGGGTGAATGGGAAGCATCTGTCCGGCGCAGCAAACGGGCTGTTTGATGTGCTGATTCCGGAGCAGCCTGCTCCGGCGGAGGAAAACCCGCAATATAACGAATTGAACGGAGGATTTGAACCATGAACTACTATCTTGGCGTTGACATCGGTACCAGCGGTACCAAAACCGTGCTTTTTGATGTAAAGGGCACCGTGATCGCATCCTCAACTGAGGAATATCCGCTCTATCAGCCGCAGAACGGCTATGCAGAGCAGGATCCGCAGGACTGGGCAAATGCCGTACTGCACACAATGGCAGCAGTTCTCGAAAAGAGCGGCGCGGATAAGAATGATGTCAAGGGCATCGGTCTTTCGGGACAGATGCACGGTCTTGTCATGCTCGATAAGGATAATAAGGTGATCCGGAAGTCGATTATCTGGTGTGACCAGAGAACCGCGAAAGAGTGTGAGGAGATCACGGAAAAGGTCGGTGCAGAGCGTCTCATTGAGATCACTGCGAATCCGGCACTGACCGGCTTTACGGCATCCAAGATCCTCTGGGTGCGCAACAACGAGCCGGAAAATTATGCAAAATGCGCGCATATTCTGCTGCCGAAGGACTATATCCGCTTTATCCTGACCGGCGAATATGCGACTGAGGTTTCCGATGCATCCGGCATGCAGCTTCTCGATATCCCGAACCGCTGCT
Organism: Clostridia bacterium; assembly: GCA_021152595.1. Lineage (GTDB taxonomy): Bacteria > Bacillota > Clostridia > Oscillospirales > Ruminococcaceae > Firm-04. The sequence goes on along the minus strand of JAGKVC010000131.1, from coordinate 1,299 downwards.
GGTCCGATGAGGTGCTCGAGAAGCTCGATATTAACAAGAATCTGCTTGCAAAGGTCTATGAATCGCCGGAGATCACCGGTACGCTGACTGCGGAGGCTGCAAAGCTGACCGGTCTTGCAGAGGGTACGCCGGTTGTCGGCGGCGCAGGCGATAATGCTGCTGCTGCGATCGGTACCGGCGTTGCTTCCGACGGCAAAGCATTCACCACAATCGGCACGAGCGGCGTTGTATTCGCACACAGCTCGAAAATCCCGATTGATCCGAAGGGCAGAGTACATACATTCTGCTGCGCCGTGCCGGGCTGCTGGCATGTCATGGGCGTAACGCAGGGCGCAGGTCTTTCGCTCAAATGGTTCCGCGATAACTTCTGCGATGCCGAGAAGCAGACCGCGAAGGGCATGGGCGTCGATGAATATTACCTCATGGACAAGGAGGCAGAGCAGTCTCCGATCGGTGCGAACCGCCTGCTGTATCTGCCGTATCTCATGGGCGAGCGGACACCGCATCTGGATGCAAATGCGCGCGGCGTGTTCTTCGGACTTTCTGCGATGCATCAGAAGCGCGATATGCTCCGTGCCGTCATGGAGGGCGTGACCTATTCGCTTCGCGACTGCCTCGAGGTCTTCCGCGAAATGAATATCACTGTTGACGATATGATGGCTTGCGGCGGCGGCGGATCCTCTCCGCTGTGGCGCCAGATGCTCGCCGACCTGTTCAACTGCCCGATTCAGACCACTAAGTCGAATGAAGGTCCGGCACTGGGCGTTGCGATCCTTGCAATGGTCGGTACGGGCGCATATGCGAGCGTTCCGGAGGCTTGTGCCGCGATCATCGGCACGGACAAGACCTGCGCTCCGCAGGCTGAGGCGGTTCCGGTCTATGAGAATTATTATCAGCTTTACCGCAAGATTTATCCGGCACTGAAAGATCAGTACGCCGAGCTTGCGACACTGTGAGTCACAATATTAAGATGACGCGCCGGAAGTCAAACCGGATTCCGGCGCTCATCATTCACGCGATTATATTCTATGCATTCTGGGCTTGCTGGGCGCTGCTGATTCGCCCTGCTATGAAGGATGCCTTGCAGAATGCATTTCTGCTTGAGATTCTGGGTGCCTGCGTAAAGCTGGCAACATGGACGCTTCCTGCGCTCCTGCTGATCCGGCATTATTCACCGGAGCTTCAGGTCGGGTTCCGGCAGATGTTTACAGAGAAGATTCCTTTGAAATCGGCTTTGCTCTGGATTCTGCTGTTTTTGGCGTATTCAGGCGGCGACCGGTTGTTTGCACTGTTCAAGGG
>JAGKVC010000130.1 GCA_021152595.1 Clostridia bacterium | reverse complement strand
CTATAAGCCGAAGAAAAAGAAATGATACTTAGATCTCCATTTAACACTTTAACCGCAACCCGGATAACCGTCTAGCAACCGGTTATCCGGGTTATTTATCCGCTATACGATTCAGTAAGTCTTCACGCGGGATTCTACTATCTGTTTCATACTGAGCAATGCGGACTTCAGCTGTTGACTCTGTAAATCCCAGCTTCATTCCAAGCTCTTTCTGTGTGATTCCCTTTTTCATACGCAAAAGGCGTATTTTTGATCCTATTGACATGCTGTTCTCCTTTCTAAATACAATGTGGGACATTAAAATATAGGAAAAGATATATTTCCCTCTTGACAAAGTATATACTTTCGTATATACTATAAGTAGGAGGTGATCTGTATGTTGCAGACAGCAAAATTATTTACGAACGGCAGCAGCCAAGCGGTTCGGTTGCCGAAAGAGTTCCGTTTTCAGGGAACAGAGGTTTACGTCCAGAAAGTAGGCGGATGCCTTTTGATTTCTCCGAAGGATCGTGCATGGGAAACCTTTATGGAAGGTGTCAGCGGCTTTACCGATGATTACTTTGAAGCGATTGAAAGCAACCGGGCAAAGGATATTCCGTCAGAAAGGGAAGCCTTATGAAGTATCTGCTTGACACGAACATCTGTATCTATGCTCAAAAAGGCGTACCGTCTGTTCTGCGGAATATTCAGGCTCATTGGCAGGAAGGTATTGCGATCTCAGCAATCACGCTTGCCGAGCTGGAGCATGGTGTAGCAGCAAGCGCAAATCCGCAAAAGAACGCTGTTGCACTATTGAAAATGCTTTCTGTTCTCGATGTGCTTCCGTTTGACAGCGATGCTGCTTCCGAATACGGAGTCATCAATGCCGCGTTACGCAAGCAAGGTACTCCGATTGGAACAATGGATACGCTGATCGCAGCGCATGGAAAATCTGCCAGTCTGATTGTGGTAACGCATAATACGCGCGAATTTCAGCGTGTGGACGGCTTGCAGCTTGTGGACTGGTACGAAGAAAGCTGACCGGAAAGGCAGGGCATGTTGCTCTGCCTTTCTTCATTATCTGCACAATCGCCTTTCCTCTGATCGCCCGACAAGCCAATCCAGCGACACATCAAAATAGTTTGCGATCTTCACGAGGGTTGTGCCGTGCGGAAGCGTATTTTGCGTTTTCCAGTTGAGAAAAGCATTTTTACCAAGCCCCAGCTCACGCAGCAGTTGATTCCGCGTCATTCCCCTTTCATGGAGCAATTCATCCAAGTGCAATAAAAATATCGGCATATTTCATCTCCTTGTCTTGACTTCCCTTATAAAAGGGGCTATAATGGTTGTATCGGTTCATTAAATTGCTATTTTATATTCAGGTAACGAGGTGTTAGAATGTCACTATTCGATATAAGTATCATAAATAAAAGAGTTGTCATGCAGGACGCACGATTAGGCACAATCACTTTTGCCACAACCATACAAGATAATGTAGTGAAAACATCACTGGATATAATGCTATGGCAAGGAGAATATGATGAATCTTCTCTCGGTTCTTCAATATCTTATATGTACACCAGAATATTTGATAATAAGTTAGAACTGGATGACTTTATCTCCACCAGAAAAAATCAGGGGAATGGACGATTGTTATTTTCCTATCTTCTTCAAATACTTATTACCATTAATACTCAATATCCTATCTACAGAATTCATGGGTATTTTAGTATTCCGGATTCAAACCATTGGAATATGCTATATCATTTTTACAATACACTATATAAGTGTTGTCCTAAGCAAATCGCTTCACTTGATTTTCAATTTCAAAACTACTCACACGATTACTTCATACAGCATATGGAAGAACTGATTGAAAAAAAGCAGAATATACCCTTTAACATTTATATAACTTATTTGTGATGTATTGAGTTAACTATCTACATCCATGCTCTCAAGAACTGCTGCATTAGCTGTGCATCTTCAGTTTGTAAAAAGTCAGGGCGTTCCGCAGCAAGGTATCGTGTCATGCAACGAAATATCTCCGTACATATCTCTGAGATAGTTCTTGGATTATCCGGGATTTTAATGCATTCAAGTGGAACTGTGCATTTACGAAAACCACTGCACTCGATTATATCAATTTTGGCTTCCTGATCGTTTATCTCACGGATACAACACAAGTCGCCTTGAATTGCGGTTCTGTATTTAGGTTTGACATGGCACAGAACATTAACCAGCTTTTCGTTTTCCATGTATGTTTCAGTCCTTTCCAGAATCCGGTTCTAATGGAGTCCAATTATTTCAGTTTGCTCATTACTTCGCGTTCGACCGCAAATTCACGATCATCGTATCTTTTTAAGGCTTCGGTTATCAGCTTTATATCAACGCGCTCAACCCATTGCTCCGCAGGCTCCTCAAAACGCTCGTCATTCAGCCGCATAGTCAGCATTTCTTTCGGAAGCATACACAACATCCGGATTGTCTCAGACTTTTCTGACTGCATACACTTTACGAAAGAATCAATGACCGGTTTTTCGACATGACAAACTGTATTCCTTTCTGTTCTGTCCAAAACCTCGTATTCCACCGATTCCTGAATACAGAATTTGCAAAATTCCTCGAACATCTCATTGCCGAAAGTTGCTGTTTGCGATTCGGTATCATAATATGCTCCGTCCAGATAGTCCACAATCAGTAGATTTTCTTCGATAAACATCATATCATTTCTCCTTGCTTTTAATCTAAAGCTATTGAAAAGTATTGATAAATCAATACAAATGCTGTATAATTTAAGTACGAACCAATGAGGAGGGATTGCTATGGCAAATCTGCAAGTAAGACTTGGCGATGACCTGAAAGCACAGGCGGACGCACTCTTTGCAAGTCTTGGTTTCGACACTTCCACAGCGGTACGTATCTTTCTGATCGCTGCCGTGGAACAGGACGGACTGCCTTTTGAAGTCCGGCACAGAACGCCCACGCCCGAATTAAAACAGGCAATTTCCGACAGCCGGAACAAGGAAAATCTGTTCGGTCCTTATGACACCGCAGCGGAAGCGGTTGCTGCGATGCTTGAGGACTGAATAATGTACTGAGTTGATAGCGGAGAGCTTTGCGGTGCAAGGCTCTTCGCTTTTTCTTTCATGCTGTAAGAGTCATTCTTCGTCTTTGACGTTCTCCGGAAAACAATCCAGAAAGAAATCGCACTCATCACATTGGCATTCAATATCGTGCTTTCCATTACCGATGCAGTTAATTCCGTTCGGAGAGGGTGTCAGTTCAATCTCAGCATGATTCATAGCTCAACCTCACTCGGATTCTTCTAACGAATCTCGCTCAGATCGTCTTTTCTTGGTTTCTTTATAAAGCTGAATACCGAAGATAATAGACAGAATAGGGGAAAGTGAACGCATGTATGCAAGAACATCGAATGTGGGATCGTTTTCAGGTTGTTTTAACGTCATCTGTATGCTCCTTTTTATATATAGTAGTCCAATGGACACATATATTATATAGCATAGTGACCAAAAAAGCATCCATATCAATCCAAATTCTTCAGGTTGATATGGATGCTTTTTTTGAAATAATCTTGACATTCCACTTGATGTGTGATAAAATAATACTGTTTGACTGAAATGGAATAGCGGATCGAATGGCTTATGACTGGTTTACTCTGTTCAAGTCCTGTCACCTCGACTCTGAGATAATCTCTTCGCATTGCGGAGAGATTTTTTTATTGCCTGAAAACGGCGCAGATACGAAAATTTCAGCAGAAAAGCGGCACAGGGGGAGTGAGCCTCTGTGCCGCTTGTGTTTTATGAAATTGAAAAAGAAATCAGCGGTTAGCCATGTAGTATTCAAACGAATCGGTATAGCCGGTCGCGAGCGCAGCATAGTAACCGAGAACAGCGCTTGCATCGACAGCATTTATGCGACCGTCACGGTCAACATCAGCGCAGATTTCCATTTTTTCGCGCTGTGCCGCAGGGATGTTTCCGCCGGTGCTGAGCGAAGCATAGAAGCCGAGGATCTGGCTTGCATCGGTTGCGTTAATAACATTATCATTGTTTACATCGCCCATCTTGAAGAACACACGGTTGTAGCCCTTGTTCAGTGCAAAGGATGCAGGCAGTGTGTTTTGATAGCAGTAGATCTTTCCGGTGAACGGCGTTGCAGTCGAGCTGAACATGCTCTTGAACACATCATTATCGAAAGATGTATTTCCGTGTGCGATGATCAGTTTCAGAGCGGTGCAGCCTGCAAATGCGCCTCTTTCAACGCTCGTGGTGTTGAACGGAATATGAATCTTTGCGAGCTTTGAGCAGCCGTTAAATGCGTTCCATCCAATCGTTTCAAGCGAGTTCGGCAGAACGACCGAAGTAAGGTTTGTGCATCCTGAAAAAGTCTCGGAAGACAGGAACCGGATTTTTGCATAAAACGTGACATTTTTCAGCGCAGTTTTGCCGGTGAAAGTGCCCGACACAATGTCAGTAACTGGCTTGTTGTTGATTTTCTCAGGAATATAGACAGTGGTCGGATTGCCGGAACAGTCGTAAATTACAACAGAATTTGAAAATTCCCAATAGGAAAAACAAGAGTAAGTACCGGCATTGATCGCACCGGGCGGCAGATTATTTGCCGCAGAAGCAGTAATAGCGAGACCGTTCTGACCGCTGCTCTGATTGAGCGCAGCAGCAGAGGAAGCGAGCATAGCGAGTGAGAGAACAGCGGCGGCTGTTTTTTTCATAATACGATTCATAATAGTTAATACTCCATTATAATGTTAGCATGCTGAAATAGCAGATCATGATATTGAAATTACCCGGGCAAACAGTATTATAGCATATCGTATCCGTGAAGTCAATTTCGCCGGACGGAAATCAGTTGTATGCTCGAAATCTTTGCCCGATGTCACTGATTTCTCAGAAATCTGCCGATTTTTGATATAATTTTACAAACATCCACATTTGGAAATACATTTTGTTGTATCTTTTATACATACAAGTTAACAAAAAAGGCTCTGCAAATTCCGTGCAGAGCCTTTTGATATCAGCCGGTATAAGCCGGACTCTTGTAGATCTGGAGACGTCCCGGCACCTCGCCGTAGAGCGTCCAGCCGTTTTCCAGTACGATCGGAATGGTGAAATCAGCGATTTCAGTATTTGTACCCATGACGATGAAGTCGATCTGATCCAGATTATTGATCGTGTTCGCATCCTGATTGACATCATTGAGATCGTAGAGATACAGCTCATCGCGTTCTGCGATATGCGAGATGAAGAACGGTGTCGCGTAGACGACGGCATCCTCCGGAATCGAATCGAGCGTATCCTCGAGCTGCTGGAAGGTTTCCTTGTTGTTGTTGTAGGATTCGACATTATCCCAGTAATGCAGCGGCATTGCGACAAAGTAGAGGATTGCTGCCGAGCCGAGCAGAATGGCGAGATCCTGCTTGGGCTTGTCCCCGAGATCGTCGAGATTGAGGAAGATCATGTAGAACAGCAGGCAGATCGGACCGAAAACATACTGGAATTCGATATTGGCGGCATAGCCGTAGCCTGCGCCGATGACAAGGTTCATGACGATAAACGGCACCATGAGCCAGAAGCGGTGAATCTTCTTTGTCAGGAACGGCAGGAAGAGCAGCGGCATCATGACCGTCAGCAGGAAGTTGAGCGTATCCTCGTGGATCAGCAGGCTGAAGAAATATGCCGGATCGACGATCACATTCTTGATCACCTCGCCGATGCCTCTGTCCTGCTCGATCATGAGGATGCCGAAGCGGATATTTGTCATTTTGCCGCCGTCGCCGTTCGCAGTCAGCCACTTGAGAATGACGAGCATATAGCCTGCGCTGATGAATGTCGAGCAGAGTCCCTGCCAGCGGAAGCCGCTCTTGCGCTTCTCAAAGAACAGGAACAGACCGATGCACATGATATAGAGCGGTGCATCCTCCTTGACGATGCAGACGAGAACTGTCATGATCCAGAACAGGATTGTGTTCTCCTTGTCGATCGCGTAGAAGAGCCACATGAGCAGCGTCGGAAGGAACGCATTTTCGTGGAAATCATAGAAGCAGGGGGAGACGATCGCCAGGCTGAAGATATAGGCGAAGGTCATGAAGATCAGCGAAATGCCTCTGTAATCGCGGCGCTTTGCGATCAGGAACATCGGGATCGCGCCGCCCATTGCAAGGATTGCCTGCGCAGCGAGCAGTGTCGATTCCTTCGGGATTGCCTTATAGAAAGGAACCAGCAGATAGTAGATGTAGGAAGCGTGAACGTGGAAATGCGACATCACCTCGTCGCGTTCCGCGGTTGTAATCGGCTGGAGATTCTTTGCGAGGGAGTGGAACATCTGCACGAACAGACCGAAGTCGTGACATGCAGTGCCGAAGATCTGATGCTTTGCGACCGTGCCGCGGATGATAAAGAACGTCACGAGTGCCGCCGTGCCGAGACAGATCAGACCGCTGAATGTCCACGGCACCTTTTCGTATGGTTCCCGTGACGGCAGCTTATTGATCAGATAATTGATAAACACGAGCGTCACAAATGCGACTGCTGTTGTCAGGAACAGGTTGTTGACGCGCCACAGCACCGTGATATCAAAGAATAGAATCGACAGTATGCCGAGCGACTGATCCGTAATTTTTGACCGCTTCGGCAGGATCCGGTTCAATCCGGAGAAGAGCGCAAATCCGGCGAGCATCAGCACAAGGGATGTCATCAGAATGCCGCCGCTGCTTGCCTTTGTAGCAAATTCGCGCCAGCCGGTGATGGCTTCCAGCTCCAGCTTGTGCTTGAAATAGAGGATCCAGCATCCGGAGATGAGGAAATAGACCGCGAGGAAGCGCGGCAGCAGCATGTCCGGCAGCTGATAGCGCGCCAGTGCCGCCTGAATGTTGCCGGCGAGCTTGCGCAGTGTGAACTGCTCCTGCGGTTCCTCTGCATCGCCTTCCGCAGCATCGCCTGCCGCTTCCGGATCGGCAGATGCCGCTTCATCGGAATCTGTTTCTGTGCCGGTTTCCGCTGCATCGGTTTCGGGGAGATCGGATTCAGGGGCGTCTGCGGCTGAATCGTCGAACAGCTCCTCCTGTCCGGACTGATCCGGCAGATCGTTCTCCGGTGTATCCGTCTCTGGTTCCGTGCTGTCCCCGGGGACGGTTATCTTTTCGTTTTCAGCTTCCTTCTGGCTGTCGGAAGCCGGATGTTGATTTTTGGACATATAATCCTCCTTGCGGTTTATTCAGTCTCACAAAGCGATTGTCATTTCGCTGCGGACATACTGCATCTATTATATCATATTATACCGGAAAATGCAAGATGAAGAAATGAAAATCATGATAACAGATACGCTTCCGGCAACCTTTAGATCAATGCAGGCGGGCGCTGCCCGCCCGACAATCATTTCTCAAAACGACCTATCTATGTGAATTTCAAGTTTTTGCGTTATTTTCAGCGTATCTCGCATGAATCGTGATTCTGTAATTTGAACCAAAAATCACTATTTTGAGCCCATTTTCAGCCCAAGTTCCCACGCAAGTTCCCGCAAAATAGTTCCCACAACCAGCATACACTAGCCCTCAAACTACATGGGAATTTGCGTAAGGGAATCACTGAAGATCACTCAACTAACAACTGAATAGTATCCGTATGCCCGATTTTTCGACCAAGAAAAACCGGGCTTTTTCTTTGCCCTGTCGCTGGAGGTGATACTGATGTAACCCAATATATGACGATCCGCTGCCTGCCTTGACTGCAGGACAATACGAAACAGGCATCCGTTCCGTATGCCTAAAACAATCAGGAGGAAAGATTATGAAACAGATGACTCTGACGCTACATTCCATGTACGCAGCCGCAATCAAACTCGGCTACAGCCTGCCCTTTATGAATGAGATCTGCAAGAGAGCATTTTGGAGCGGTCGCCCGTTCCTCGTGCTCAAGGACGCGAACAACAAGTATTTCGTGGAGGCGAATAGCCTTCAGCGGTACATCGACAGCTGCCCGGACTTCAACCCGTATGAGATTCCCGGCGTGTTTGAGCCCGACAATTATGATGAGGATGCGCCGATGGACGAATCCGTGTTCATTCTGACCGAGGATATGCTCCCGCAGGTTTGCGGTGTGCTTGTCGATGACGAGTGTGCGCCGCTTATCGCATATACCCGCCATGAGCCCCAGCTTCTGGTGCTGCTGAAAGCCCATGACCTTCCGGCGGTGTTCGTCGAGACTAAAAGCGGCGATCAGTACTGCCTGCACGATGTGAAGCATCAGGATGCGGTACGGATTGTCCGCGAGGAGTTTGTGGCAAAATGCAAGGAGATCGAAAAGCAGTTTTCCTTTGACAAGGATGAAAACGGCTTCTACACTCTGAAGGATCTGCATTCCGGCAGAGAAATCTCTTTCGATGAGATTCCGGATAAGGCAACCGTGTCCCAGCAGATTCAATCGCAGTTCGGCTATGATCCGGTCAAGGCTGATCTGGCTGCGTCGAAGTTCGGAGAGGAAGCGCTCACTGGGAAGCAGAAGGAGCGGTATTTCAACGGCAGCGTGCAAAACGAGTTCTCACGGATTGAGGGCAATGTTCAGCTGGAGGGTGAAAGCCTGTATGCAAAGCCGTTTGGATGCTGGTATCTCCAGCCGAAGAAGGATGGAAAGCCGCGTGTAGTTTTCCGTGACCAGGACGGTAAGTTCGCAGTTCTGGAACCGCAGAAGATGTCCCGTGCAAAGATGCGCGAGGTACTGACAGCACAGCTCGGCATCACCGACCGCAAGACGCTCGATGCACTGACAAGCAAGGCAGACCGCGTCACAGACTTCTATGCGCGACAGGATACGAAGCTGCTTTCCGCTGACCTGACTTTCAAAATGGAAGACTTTGGCCCGGAAAAGATCATCGAGCACAAATATACCGGCGCGAGTGGTATGGAGTATACTACAAAACAGAAGCCGCTGGATAGTGTCGAAAACAATATTCAGCGTACCGGAAAAGACCTGTTCACGGTCGATACCACTTTCCGCTCGACAGAAATCACCGAAAAGGGCGAATCGCTGCCGCATGAAAAGAAGGAACATCTGGAATTCTCGCTGGCAGACAAGAAGCGCACGCTGCATTTTCTTTCCGCGATGTATATGGATGCCGGCATGAGCGAAGCAGATGCAAAATCTATGGCAAAGGAGGTTTACAGTAAGGCAGAGGCGCAGAGTCCGGAGAAGATTCTGCGGATTGAGGAAGTCCGGCAGAACTCCATGATGGTCGCCTACGGCAAGGCATCGGTAGTTTTGTCTACGGCAGACCGTCAGGAAGCCGCTGAAAAGATCGCAGGGCTCGGCGTATCTCCGCAGACAGCAGAATCGCTGGTCGGGAAAGCGCAGGAAATCCGTGTGGACGCAGTAAAAGAGCGCGTCGCGGCGGTTCAGGCGCAGCAGACGGATTTCAATACGGCGATGAATCACCTCACAGACCGCGAGGAACGCGCAATCGACACGATGATCGTGTGCAGCGCAGCAGAACCGCAGAAACATATTGTGGTGGAAGGAGGACATAATGGCTCGCGTGTGGTTCATGATTATGCTGTGCGCGATGGCGACAGGCAGCTCGCAGCGTTTACGGACGCGGAAACGACGGATGCGGACGGCAAGCCTGTACGAACTGAAAAAGGAACAACCGCATGGACAGCGCTCAAGGCAGAAATGCTCCAAGCATCCGGCATGGACAAGGATTCTGTGCTGACCTTCCGTTCGCAGGAAGAATACGAGCAGTATCTTGCGGATACGGAAATGCTCAGAGAAGCCGACGAAATGCCGGATGCGGACGCTCTCGCAGAAGCCGCACACGGCAACGGTCACGAACTGCATCCGGACGGCAATGTGCTTGACGAGCTTCACGCTGACGCTCCTGTTCCTGATGCAAAGCCCGATCTGCCTGTTCCCGATGCTCCGGACATTCCGGATATGCCGAAACCTTCGCCGAGAGGGGCGAGAAGATGAGCCAAAAGCTGAACGTCCCGCATCCCAAAAAGAAAATAGACAAGACAAGTCAGGCAGCGATTGCCGCCGATGCACAGGATACATATGTAAACACAATCAGCAGTCCTATTCCGGATGATTCTGAGTAAGTCAGGTATAAATAACCCGGATAACCGGTTGCTAGACGGTTATCCGGGTTGCGGTTAAAGTGTTAAATGGAGATCTAAGTATCATTTCTTTTTCTTCGGCTTATAG
>JAGKVC010000129.1 GCA_021152595.1 Clostridia bacterium | reverse complement strand
CTGATGGGGATTATCTATCACGGGTTCAACCAGATCGCAGCGCAGCTCAGTCAGGATCATTACGGCTTTCTGAGCGCGTTCACGCCGGAATCCCTGATTACCAAGCCGGACAGCGCAGGCTTTCTGAAACTGAATTATCTGGTGAAATATCTCGAAGCAATGCCGGTTTACCTCATTCTCATGGGTGCCTGCTGGATCATTAACCTGATTCTGATTGGCAGACTGTTTGAGATTGTCGTATATACGGTCATTTCCCCGATTCCGCTTTCCACATTTGCCGGTGAAGGCTGGCACGACACCGCAAAGGCATTTATCAAGAGCTATGCGGCGGTCTGTCTGCAAGGTATTGTTGTTGTCGTGATGTTCTATGCATTCGCGCAGATTGTGGAGCTGCTTGGTGGAACAAGTACCGTCGGAATCGCCATAACAACCCTGTCGCTGGCGCTCGGTGTCGCAAAGAGCGGACAATGGGCGCGGCAGGCACTCGGCGCATAGGGGGTATGACAGATGATCGAAATCCGCATCCCGAAGGAGATCAAAACCTACCGCGAAAAGTTGTTCTTCGGGCTGACGCTCCGGCAGTGTATCTGCGCAGGTGCTGCACTGTTGATCTGTGTACCGCTGTATATCTGGGGCAACCGGTTTCTGCCGCAGGAAGCGGTATCATGGGTAGTTGTCCTGATTGCCGCGCCGCTGATGCTCGCGGGCTTTTTCCGGTATAATGATATGAATTTCGAGCAGTTCGCCGTGGAATTCATCGCGCACCATTTCAATCCGCAGAAGCGCATTTATGAGTATGAACCGATCTTTATGGATCTGCGTCGGATGTATCTGCTGGAGGAATACCTCGCAGAAACAGAACACGAAGCACAGACAACCTACGGTTTCGTCGATTGACAGGAGGCAATCCTATGAAAAGAAAAAAAGATACAGCCAAGGCAAGGGATGAACAGCGCCTGAGAGAAGAAAATTCCCGGAAGCCGAAGCAGCAGAAAAAGCGCAAAAAACGCAGCGTCCCGAAAACGGTTCAGAAGACGCTGCCGTATCAGATGATCGTCTATGACTGCATTTTCCGCATTGACGACAGCCATTTCAGCAAGACATACCGGTTCGATGACATTAACTACAGCATTGCTAAGCAGGAGGAGCAGGAAGCGATTTTTCTCGGATACTGCGCCGTCCTGAACAGTCTGGACACCGGCGCGGATATGCAGATCACGGTTTACAACAACCGCGTCAACAAGGCAAAATTCAATGACATGGTGTTGCTGAAACGCAAGTGCGACGGCTTTGACCGATACATTGATGTGTATAATCAGATGCTCACGGACAAAATGGAGCAGGGTCAGAACGGCATCATCCGCAGCAAGTTCCTGACTGTGACGGTGCAGGCGGCGGATGCAGATGCCGCTCGCGTGAAGTTTTCGTCGATTGATGTGGAGATCGTCAATGCCTTCAAAAAGCTCGGCTCGGATATCCGCCCGATGACAGCGAATGAGCGTGTCGCGCTGCTGAAGGACATTTTCCGTGGTGCGGACATTGAAATTCCGGAGCTGACTGAAAAGGATTTTCGCCGCAAGGCTGACCGCGCTTACTGTTGTCCGGATTATCTGGAATTCAAAAAAGACTACTTTATGTGGGGCGACAAATACGCCCGCACCATGTTCATCAAGGACATGCCTGCAAGCCTGAAAGACTGCCTGCTGACGGATATTCTCGGAACCAATCTCGATGTGATGGTGACGGTCAATGTCGCGCCGGTCGATCCCTACAAGGCGCTGAAAATCGTGCAGCATCAGCTCACTTCGATGCAGGCGAACAAGATGCAGGCAGAAAGAAAGGCAATTCAATCCGGATACACCGCAGATGTCATCAATCAGGATTTGAAGCACAGCTTACAGGAAGCCGAAGAGCTGCTTGACGATCTGCGTTCCAAGAACCAGAAAATGTTTCTGGACAATATCATCATCATGGTGACTGCCGCGGATATGGACGAGCTGAACGCCAATACTGAAACAATCGAAGCCGTGGTGCGAAAGCATATCTGTTCGCTGTCAACGCTGTATTATCAGCAGGAAAAGGGCTTGCAGAGTGTACTGCCGGTCGGAAACTGTACCCTTAAAATCCGGCGGACGCTCACAACGGAAAGCACGGCAGTGCTGCTTCCGTTTTCCGCAAAAGAAATCAGCCAGAAGAACGGGATGTATTACGGGCTGAATGCCCTCTCGAACAATATGATTCTGTTCAGCAGGCTGAATCTCAAAAATCCGAACGGCTTTATCCTCGGCTCTCCCGGCAGCGGCAAGTCGTTTGCGGCAAAGCGTGAAATGCTCAATGTGTTCCTTGCGACCGATGATGATATTATCATCATTGATCCGGAATCGGAATACGCGAGCCTTGTTGCAGCGCTGAACGGCGAGCGGATCTATGTTTCCCCGGCATCCGGCAATCACATCAATCCGCTGGATATGACAAAGGACTACTCCGACGACGAATCGCCGCTGACAATGAAATCCGACTTTATCCTGTCATTCTGTGAATGCCTAGTCGGCAGGCAGGGACTGTCTGCCAAGGAACGCGGCATCATTGACCGCTGCCTGACGATGACCTACGGCGAATATCTGCAAACCTTTGACAGCGAAAAAACACCGACCCTGATGGATTTTTATGAGAATCTGAAAGCGCAGCCGGAACAGGAAGCACAGGGACTGGCTCTCTCCTTTGAGCTGTATATCAAGGGAAACCTCAATATGTTTGCGCACCGGACCAATGTGGACACAAGCAACCGCGTGGTATCCTATGACATCAAAGACCTCGGCAAGCAACTGAAAACGCTCGGTATGCTGATCGTGCTCGATTACGTTTGGAACCGCATCACTATGAACCGCGCAAAGGGCAAGCGCACCTGGATTTATATGGATGAAATTTATCTGCTCTTTGCGAATGAATACTCCGCAAACTTCCTGTTTGAGCTGTATAAGCGTGCTCGGAAATGGGGCGGCGTACCGACTGGCATCACGCAGAATGTGGAGGATCTTCTGAAATCTGAAACAGCACGCTCCATGCTCTCCAATACGGATTTTATCATGATGCTGAATCAGGCGACGAGCGACCGCGAACAGCTTGCAAAGCTGCTGAATATCTCGGACAATCTGCTGGCCTTCGTCACAAACAGCGACAGCGGTCAGGGGCTGATCTGCTGCGGCGGGTCGATCATCCCGTTCAAGGATCAGTTCCCGCACAATGAGCTCTATGACCTCATGACAACCAAGCTGGAGGAGGTGTCCTGATTGGAAATTAAGAAGAAAAACCGTGATCCGACCGTGCGGAACATCGAGCGTCTTGTGCCGGAAACGCAGGTAGATACGGAAGTTCTGGAGAATCAGGCGGGGCTGAAAACCGAAACACAGGGCGGCATTCAGACGCTGCATGATGACACCGAAGCCGATGCCAATTCAGGCGGCAAAGGCGGCGGTCATAATTCTTCCGGCGGCGGACGCAGGAGAACAAGAGCACCGACACCCGATCAACTCAAACGCAAGAAGTATATTATTGCCGATGCGGACAGCGACGGTTCTGCTGCAATCGAGATCGGACAATCCGTTTCGGATGCAGTAGATACCATGATTCAAACCGACGGTACAATCCGGACGGCAGTACAGAAATCGGCGACTGGCATTGGGAAGATTCACACCATGGTAAAGCACGGTGTACGGCTTGGTACGGCAAGAGATGTCGGGAAAGTCGCCGCGAACATCGGCAGCGGAATCCGCACCGGGATTGCCGATGCTGCAAAGCAGACCGGAACAGGTCTTCTGAAAACAAAGATAGACAAATCCACAACGACGGACACCGGAACAGAGGCAATCAAGCAGGGGCTGACCGATCTGCGGTATGCGGACAATACCCGAAACGCCTTGCAGAACACGGCAAGAGGTTCAATCAAGGCAACAAGAGCAATCCGAAATATGCCGCGTGAAACCAGAGCGCAGGTGCAGCGCATCCGCAAGCGGGCGCAGAAAACCGGACAGGCGGCAAAGAAATCCGCAGATGCTGTTCGCAGGGTGTTTTCCACAAAAGCCGGACGGATTGTCGCGCTTGGCGGACTGGTTGTGTTCCTGTCTGTATTTCTGCTGAACGGTCTGCTGACGGTCATCGTTTCGGCAGCGGCAAGTCTGTTTTCATGGCTCGCCCCTGACGGCGATACCGCCGACACGACCATACAAAGCAATATCCGGACATATATCTTGCAAATTCAGGGCATCGAAGCAGAGAAACAGCGCGTGGTCAATGGAATTGCAGACAGTCTTTCGCCGGAATACAAATACAACGGAACACAGATCACCGGGCTCAACCGCTTTGGAAACCGTACCGTTCAGCCCTATGACAACAAGGCTGTTCTTGCGGTGCTGGCAGTACAGAAATTCCGGACGGTACAGGAAACCGGCACGGCAAATTTTACATTCACGCAGGATGAAATCCGCACGGCAGCCGAACAATTCTTCACGCTGAATTATCATTATGAATACAGCTGGTGTCCCAGCTGCGACTGCTCGAAGGATTCTGACTGTACGCTGAGCCTTGCAGACGGCGGCTTCAGGATTTCCGGTACATCCTATGATTCCGAGGACAACAGTTACAACGTGACATTGACCGGTCCGACCTATACACACGCATCCTCGATGTCCACAAAGCTGGACTTCCGGATGAACGGCGGCGGTTCGATCGGCGGCACAGCGGCGGCAGATGTGGGCGGCGGAACGTGGTCTGTGACCTACTGCATCGGCGCGGACGCTTACGATCATATTGACTGGAGCAAATGCTACCTGACCGTCGATACGGTCTACTGCAATAATCCGAATCACAAGTATCTGTACGGGCAGGTCGTGAATCTGACAGAAGTGCAGGTCATGACAAAGGCAGGCTTCACGGCAGATGAAAAGCAGATCTTTCAGGCATATCTGGAACAGATTAGGGCGATTGGAGGCTGAACGATGTTTCATTTCTTTCACAACAAGCACCCTGCTTCCGACAGCGGCGGTGAAATGAAAAAGGATAAGCGGTATCTGTTTGCGCTGCTTCTGCTCGCCGGATTTGTCGGTTTCAGTTTTGTGAGCGGAATCCGCGGCGGCGGTGCGGAGAAGATCGTCGGCGGCTTCCGGTTTCATGTTTCAGATATTGCGGTGACCGCCGCGCTTGCCGCAGCATATCTGATCTACCGCATCAAAGGAGGGCACGGGCATGACAAATAGAGAGCAGAAGCTGCATGAGGAATTGCTCAAATCCAGAGCGAACATTCAGCGAACCAAAGAGTTGATCGCGTTTCACAGGGATGTGCTCCGCAGGCAGGAGCGTAAGGCGGATGAAATCACCGCAAAGCTCAATGCAGAGAAGATGAAATCCCTGTATACTGCGCTGAATGCCAGCGGCGTGGACATTGACACGCTGCGGCAGGCAGTTGAAAACGGGCAGCTCACCGACAAAACAGCAGAAACGGCAGATGCAGAACCTGCCGATACCAAGAAGGAGGACACATAATGTATCGCATGATTCTTTGTGAAAAACCGTCGGTCGCGCAGACTGTGGCATACAGTCTCGGCGCAAATGAGCGCGTTGTGGACGGCAAGGTTTCCTATTATTCGGGAAACGGATTGATCGTAACGAATGCGGTCGGTCATATCATCGGCATCGGAATGCCGGAGGATTACGGCTGGAAGAAGTGGAATCTCTCCGATCTTCCGCTGATGCCGCAGTTCCGGCTGTTTCCGCTGGGCGAGTACGACGAACAGCTCGCGCTGCTCAAAAAGCTGCTGTTCCGACTCGATGTAAGCGAGGTTATCAATGCCTGCGATGCCGGGCGTGAGGGTGAAGCGATTTTCCGGTATATCTACGACTATCTCGGCTGCAACAAGCCTGTCAAGCGGCTGTGGATCAGCTCCCTGACCGATGAAAGTATCCGGCAGGGCATGAACAATCTCCGCGACGGTGCGGAAATGGAAAATCTCTTTGCTGCGGCTTTTACCAGAGCAAAAGCCGACTGGATTCACGGCATGAGCCTGTCCCGGCTTTACAGCATTGTCAATGACGATTCGCACAAGGTCGGCAGAGTGAAAACGCCTGTGCTGCATATCATCGCGGAGCGCGACAAGTCGATTGCGGAATTTGTGAGCAAACCCTTTTTCAAGGTCATGCTTGCAAACGGCGCAGAATGTGAGACTATCTACGATACCAGAGAACAGGCGGAGGCGCTTGCTGCGGAATGCGCCGGAAAGACGGTCACAGTTGCATCCGCGGAAACCAAGCGGAAAAAGGAAGAACGCCCGCTGCTGCACAGTCTGACTTCTTTGCAGCAGGAGGCGAACGATGAATACGGTATGACGGCGGCGAACACGCTGAAAGCGGCGCAGTCGCTCTATGAGCAGAAGCTCATCACCTATCCACGCACGGACAGCAATTATCTGACTGATGACATGAAGCCGCTTGTCGGCAGTATTGTCAAGTGTCTGTCAGGCTATGATGCGGAGCGTGTGCAGATGCTCGAAGCGCAGGGGCTGAATCTGGACGGGCGCGTGTTCAACAACAGCAAGGTTTCCGATCACCATGCGATCATTCCGACCAATATCATCGGCAGGCTCGAACAAACAGAGCTGACCAACGATGAACAGAAGGTCGCAAAGCTCGTGATTGAGCGGTTCCTCGGTGTACTTGATTTGCCGTATCTTTACGATGAAACCAAGTATGTATTTGATGTCGGCGGAATCATTTTTCGGCTCACCACGAAAACATCGGTGCAGTCTGGCTGGCGGACATACAAGCCTGAAAAGCAGGAAACGCCGGATATTCACTATGCCGCGGGCGATACCTTCCCGGCAGATAATCTGACCGTCAGGGAGGGCGCGACGAAACCGCCGAAGCACTTTACCGAAAGCAGTCTGCTTGCGGTGATGGAGAACATCGACCGGCTGATTGAGGACAAGGAACTGAAAGGATTTGTCAGGGAGCGTGGACTCGGCACGCCTGCGACCAGAGCGACAATCATCGAGGAGCTGATTTCCGCCGGATACATCGAACGCAGTAAAAAGCTGCTGCTTGCAACCTATTATGGCAAGGCGTTTGCGGCATCGCTGCCGGAAAATGTGAAGTCGGCGGAGCTGACCGCACATTGGGAGCAGATGCTCTCGGATATTGAACACGGCGAAGCAAAGCCCGATGATCTGCTCCGCGAGATCGGCAGCACGGTGTCTGAAATCGTGCAGATAGAACGGCAGCGGACTGACAGAATACCGGTTACACGCAAGATCGTAGTCGGGAAGTGTCCTCGCTGCGGCAAGCCGGTATCTCAGAACCGCAAGGGCTTTGCCTGTGCAAGCGGACGCGAAAACTGCGGCTTCTTCATCTTCGGACAGGACAAACGCATCGGAAGAAGCTATACGCCTGCGGAGATTCGTGAGCTGCTTTCGACCGGAAAGGTTATACTGAAAAACTGTACATCTTCCAAGGGGAAGAAATACAGCGCTGTGTTTGTGCTGGAGGATACCGGACAGTATGTGAATCTCAGGCTTGTGGAGTTTGTCAATGATAAGAAACGGCGCACTGCCGGATAACAGTGCGCCGAAGCATCAATCATCATCAAAGGTGTCACGGATATTAGCATATTCCTCCGGCAAAAGAATCCGGAAGTAGTCTCTGCCCTTATACAGGACACGGTGAATCTCAACAGTATCGTGATTGATCTGATAGAACACAAGATAGTTGCCGCTGATGATGAACCGATACGGCGTTTCCACATCAATTTTGCGGTTCAGCGGGATTCCGATTTCCGGCGTGTCTGGCAGCATCTTATAATCCTTGATGATCTTTTTCACGACATTGACGGCGGCAGTGGGATTGCAGAGCTTGACGGAGATATATTCCTTGATCTCCCGCAAATCTTCTTTTGCAGCAGGGGCGATAACAAGCTTCACAGCAATCCCAGCTCCCGTTCAACATCTTCCGGCGAAAGCCAGCCCTGTTCGGCAGCAGACTGTTCACCCTTTGCAAGCTCGGCAAGCAGTTTCAGCGTCGCTGTCTGCTTTTCGTAATCATCCATGTCAATGATTACATAGCGTCCTCTGCCGTTCTTGGTGAGGAATACCGGCTGACCGACAGAGATGTCACGAAGTACCTCGTTGTAATTTCGTAAATCCGAAACAGGCTTAATATTCGGCATAGTGATTCCTCCTTTTTCGATGGATTGCCCTGCTGATATTATTATAGCACAATTTTACGAAAAATGCAACAGCAAATTGCAAGAAAGGAGCGATTATCTTGAGCAGATACAATTCCGTCCTCTACAACTGGACGGAGGTCACGAACCGCCTGCTGCATGACAAGCAGCTTCTGGCGTATTTCCTGCGGTTTTCTGCCGGGATGTATAAGCAGTCATTCTCCGATGCTGCCCTGATCTTTCAGCAGAATCCCTATGCGACAAAGGTTGCAACGCTGGAAACATGGAACCGCCTCGGCAGAATGGTCAACCGCGGAGAACGCAGCATTGCCGTGTTCGGTGAGGACTGCAAATGCCGCCACCTCTTTGACATTACCCAGACAAACGGCAGACGCATACCCGATCTCTGGAAGCTCGATGAAGGCCTTGCTGCGGATGTGACGGCGGTCATCAACGAGAAATACGGCACGAAATGCAAGAACATTCAGGAAACGATCGCGGCGGTTTCCGTGGACAATCTCAAATGCCGCGGCACGGATATGCATGAGATCACTGAGCAGATGCAGCTTACGGAAGAGCAGACGAAGGCATACCAGCAGTCTGTGGTATCTGCGGTGCGGTTCATGGTATCCTGCCGCAGCGAGCTGGACGGCGATATGAAGATCAGCGGCGGAATCAACCTGAACGCGGTTGACCTCTTCCGTGATACCCGCGACCTGATCCGCTTCTGCGATCTGGTTCAGCGCACCGCAAAGGATTCGCTCCTGGAAATGGAGCGAGAGGTATTTCAAATTCTGAATCAACGGAGGGAACGAGAACATGAAATTGAACCCGACCGGTCAGTATCTGACCGAAATGCAGTATACGGACAGCCCGCAGGAACAGGCGATCCTGCGCCGGCCGATCGGCAGATGGGGCAGACTGTGGCAGACGTGGATGAGAATAGAGCATCCGTCAGAAGTGGCGGTGCTGGTCATGACAGCGCGGTGGCAGATCATTCCGCGGGAGATCGACCGGCAGGCGGAGAACCGCTGGACGGAGATGGACGCACAGTACCGCAGGGAGAACCCGCGCCAGGTGACGTTTCTCGAAGTGCAGAAGTGGGAGAAAGCCCGTCTGCTGACGTTGGAGCATATCATCATGGAGGAGATCGTATTCCGGATGCGGAGCTGACGGTTGAATATCTGAAAGACCGCTATCTCCGTGCGGACTTTAACCGTCGCCTTGACAGCTATGAAACAGCAGGACTGGTACTGACCGACAGCGAGGACATGACGATTGATGCGCTCACATTCTTCAACCGCTTCCATGCTGACCGATTTTCAGATGCACAGGCGGAGGAAATCCGCAGTATTCTCTCAGCTGCACTGCGTAACCGTGATATGACAAGAGAGATTCCCGCAGAGCCGGAACAACCTGAGCCGTCCTTGCATCGGAATACGCAGAACGCCGACCCGAATCAGCTTGTTATTTACGGATTCAAGGAGCATGACGGCGTAATTACCGCAGATTGCAGCATCGGGGAAAATATGTTTGAAACCGAAGTGCTGCGGACTAACGATCATACCCCGTATATCAGTTACAAGGACAGACCGATTCAGCTTACCAGTCAGCAGGCATACGATCTGGAACAATTCGAGTTGTACCGGACGCCGGTCACGCATGACAGAAATGGCTATTATGCTGATGATCTGAATGCCGGCGATCAGATTCGTCTGGATGGTGAGATCTGGACGGTCGTGCTGAAAAATGACTACACGATTCGGCTGTCAAACAGCGAAAAAAGCGATCCGGACAATGTGCAGAATATCTACGGCAAGTGGCAGGGAAAGCTGACTCAGCTCGGATTTGAGTTCATTCCGCAGAGCCGTGAGATCAAAGCACAGGTCTTTGCTGAACCGGCAGCAGAAGTATCGGAACCGGAGTCGGGAGATGTTCAGCTGACGCTGTTCGGAGAGCCGGAACCGGTGGCACAGAAGGAACCGAAAACACGGGCGAAAAAACAGCAGACTGCAA
>JAGKVC010000128.1 GCA_021152595.1 Clostridia bacterium | reverse complement strand
TCGGCGTTCTGCCTGCCCTGATCGGTGATAATCGCTTTGCCGTCCTCTGTGCAGAAACGCGCAAGGAGAACCGAATCCGAGACATCAACCGAACAGTCCAGTGTCACATCGCCTGCAATCGCTAGGGAATTTTTACCCGTCAGCGTTTCATTTCCGGATTCCTCCGCGGTCAGACAAAAATACGGTTCCAGATCAAACTTCTCGTAAATCTCCATTGCAAGATTCATATGCTTGAAAGACGTATAATCCTCCGGAACCAGTACCGCGAAGACCGGTTCCTGACATTTCAGCTCGCCTTTGTCCGGATCATAATATCCGAGTTTCAGCAGCAGTTCGGTTTCGTCCAATGCAATATACCGGCATTCGCACTCCGGATGTGCTTCCTCCACCCACGCTTTGATTCCGTCCCAGTCGATCTCCTTCTCTGCCCATGCAGCGTAGTTCTCGTTATACGAACTGTATGCTGTCAGGTAGCCGTTCCGCATCTCCCTGTACGCTGCCGTCTGTCCCCATGAATAGAATTCTGAGATCAGACCTGCCGCTGCAAGCTCGCGCATCATCTGATTCGCTTTCTCCTCACTTCTCGCAGCCTCGTCACGCTCCGTGATCACATAAAAATCCCGATGATCAGACCGGTGCTGACAGCTTTCAGATTCCGGAAAATACTTCTGCGCAATCAGCGCCGCCTGCTCTGCCGCCGATTCCGGTTCCTGATCACTGCGCAGCCGGAATTGCAGTCTGCTTTCATAGGGCATCACCATATAGGATGCAGTCGCCCATAAATAAGACGGGATATAGGAATCGGGAATTTCATCAAGATACTGATTGACATAGTCCTGTCTTTCTTTGTAGCTCACTTCCCGTGTGTAAATATCGTATTTTTCTCCGGTGCCGTACCATTTATTGACATACTCTGCATGTTCCCGAAACATCCCCTTATCATCAAGGAGCTTCATATCCTGAAAAGACTCCATGCCGGTGATGCCGAAATAATGCAGATCATCACCATAATGTCTGTCATCCACTTCCACATAAACCACAAGGTTTTCGTCAATCTGATTTTGCTCCATGAAGTCTTTTATGATTTTCAGGAATTCTTCCGAACATGAATAACTATGCTCAATAATAACTTTATTTTTATACTGTTCCGGTATATTTCCGTCCGCATCCGCTTTTTCATCCTGACGGTATGCACGGGCAAGCTGAAATGCCGGATTTTTGCTTTTCTTCTGCGATGCAATATATTGTCTTAAAAGCGTATACGCTCTTTCCAAATCATCTGAAACATCCTGCGTTTCTGCTCCGGAGCTGCCGACAGACGACAGCGCTTCTGCATGCACAGGAGAAACAGACAGTGCGTTTCCGAATATGATTGCAGCAGAAAAAACAGCCATCATTCTTTTCATGCGTATCCCCTCTTTCTGACCGAATTCCTGCAAGTCTTTGTTTACAGGAATCATCTTTTCTTCCTTTCATGACGGACGTTCGGAAAGCGCATCGGAATCATATCCTTCCTTCGTGAAACCAAAGTGAATCATTATATATAATATTATATCACATAGATTCAACCATGTCAAACACTAATTTTCTATGTGTTTTATACAATTCGTATAAACAGTGATCCCGATTGAAAATTGTGCCGGATCCTGATCTTCACAGGCGCATATACGATCACCTGCCGGCGCACCGCTCTTTTCCGATTCCCCCCACTTGGGGGGTAGTATTCAGATTGAAAATATGATAAAATTATGATATGAAATGAAAACAGCGTGATAACTGCGCTGTTTTGTCTGTTGAAGTCTTTGAAAGGAGCGAAAAGCGATGGTGATGCGGATGTGAACATACCGAACAGCGAAATAACCGTTTGAACATGCAGGGAAAAAACAGACCGGTATCAAAAATCTAATTTGAAGGTGAGGTACAAATTTATGAAACAAACGCGAAAACGCATCTTCTCTTTGATGATGTCAGGTATTATGACAGCGTCGCTGCTGCCTGCGTATCTGACGGAGCTGCCCATTCCGGCAGCAGCGGACGATCCGATGGAGGACAACGATCCGACGATCGACTTTGACTACGCAAACGATCCGAATCACATTATTCTGAATGCAGACGATGCGCTGAAGGATCTTGCACAGCAGAAAAAAGACAGCATGGATTCCGGCAAAACAGAAGATATGAAGCAGAGATTCCCGTGGCAGCACGCGACATATGTGACTGCCGAAGGAGACAGCGGTCATTCGCTCCGCACGCTGCTTGAATCCAGAGACACCGATGTTCAGTATGTTTCGCTCGTAAAAGACTATAAAGGTTATTGGGATCATTGGGACAAGCAGAAATGGGAGCCGATCAAAATCACCACGGACAAGGTGCTTGACCTGAACGGACACCAGTTTTTGCTTCAATATGATGCAAACATCAATCACAAAGAAAACGGCCACGAGCAGGAATATAGCTGGGAGGGTGCACATTATCTGAGTGCCTTTGAAATCTCCGAGGGTGCAACGCTGACGATCATCGACTCCTCTGAATGGCGCGGAGACGGGAAGGGCACAGGTAAAATCGGATTTTATGCCGGCTGGTGTGACCATTATACCTATGACTACAAATGGTACGGCCACCGTGATCTGTTCCATGTACTGGACGGAAATCTGATCATTTACGGCGGCACCTATGAAGCCGGCGAAACCAAGATGCAGAGAAAAGTCGTTTCAAATTTCTCCATGAAAAAACTGACAACGGCCATCGGAACGGCGGTCGGACTCGGCGTGAACATTGCAAAATATGCAACGGGCATCTCAACTGCCGAAGCCGCATATCAGGATGTGCTGGAAGAAGTCGCTGATCTGGAGAACACAGGCACAGCAGATCCGAAGCCGCCGAAGACCTCAGAAACACAGAAGAATCAGCCGGACGGCAAAGCCAGCACCAGAAATCTGTCTGTCAGCGAAAAATCGGCGGAAAAAGACAAGAAGATTGCTGAAGGCGATAAGCAGGGAACACCGGAAGGCGAGAACAAGGCTGATGAAGAAGGAAAGGCAAAATACGATAAAAACACCAAGGTTGCAAAGGCGAAGAACGAAATTGTCAATCAGGCTGTCAATAAAGACGGCATCATGGGCATTGTCAACGAGGGCTTTTCGCTCGTGGATCAGGTCATAGATATGTTTGGCACAACAGAGTACCCGCCGATCTCCAATACGATTATGGGTACGGCTGTCCGTGTGGGAACAGCGGGCACCTTTGCCTGCTACGGCGGCAGCTACATCGGCAACGGCAGCACGCCGGATACCCGGAATGCTGTTGTCGAAGTGGTGATCAATCCGCAGGCAGGTGCATGGACATATGATGCAAGAAAGCGGGAAGGCGGCAGAGCCTATATCTATGACGGCGATTTTACAGCCAATGCCGGTGCAAATGTGTTCAACATCTGCCGCGGCATTAAAGACAAAGAACTGAAAACAACCCAATTTAAGAGCACCACGAATTCAGGCTCCGTCATTCCGATCACCTATGACGAACATTTCGGCGTGGAGGAGCTCTTTTATCAGAATCAGAGTGATCTGGAATCCGGAAAAATCGAAGATGGTACCGTCTATGACAAATACGGTCAGGAAATCATCCCGGAACCGCTGACAACTGCCAATATTCAGGTGCGCGGCGGCACCTTCCACTGCCACTATAATGTGATCAACATGGCAAAGCTGGAAAGCGGCGCGCGCACAAAAGCAGGTACCCCCGTTGACGATCATTTCCGCAAGTTCCCCGGCACCTCCGGCTCGGTGAACCTCGGCGTGGATTCCTTCGGCGAAGACCTCATCCGCGACGGCAGAATCCAGATCGTCGATAATGCAGAGGGCTGTCTTGTTCTGATGGACGATCAGGAACCGGGCAAAGAAAACGGACTGTATCATTACCGCCTGTTCTGCGGCGACAACGAGCTGCGTACAAAATCCTATCTGAAGGTCTATCCGAATGAGGCAGTCACGAATTCATCGAATTCCATGCAGCTTGCCTATTATCTCGGTACAGGCACGCAGACGAAAGATATCTTCACGGATGACGAGGATAATATCCGTTCGCCTTACCGCCAGATGGAAAAATATTTTGATTTCCAGATTGACGATCCGAATCACAGACAGGCGTATTCCGTCAAACCGAATTTCCGTAATTCGACAACGGAACAAATGGATGCCTACGGCGAAAAGACTGCGGCATCTGAGGTCTGGTATTATCCGGCGCCGCTGGATAAATACGGCAATGAAATCAAGGATGTCTCCTACGGATTTTCTGAGCTGCGCTTTTTGGTGGATCCAAATGATATCGGAAAATTCCAGAAATGGGCAGGCTCGGAGCTGCTCGGCACCATGCACTGTGATGAGCCGGACACAGGCTATTACTGGCTCTATGACAAGGACTTTATCGACGATAATGCATGGCAGGATGTGATCGACGAAGAAGACCGCTATGTGAGCGGCACACTCAGCATCAGCAAAGCGACATACGAAAAAGTCCGCACGAACATGAAATACTTTACCTACAAGGTCTATCAGGTCGATCCGCTGACGCGCGAAAATCTCAACGCGAACGGCACCTACGGCGGCGATGATCCGCTGCTCACAGTCCGCTACGGCTGTGCGCCGGAGGAGACCGCGCTCAAGTGCAAGCTGCCGCTGGACGAGGTCGAGCAGCGCATCAAAAACGCCCATCCTGAATGGCAGGGCTACCGCGCCGGTGAGATGTACCGCATCGTGCTGGAAGTGGAAGAGCAGATCGGCATCGGTGAAAAAGCTGCGAGTGCGGATAGTCTCTGCTTAGATAAGTCATTCAATGACTTCGGCAAGAAGCTGAGACCTGCTTCTACCACGACTTCCATTCTGTTCCGCTGCTTTGAGCAATCAGAGCAGACGAAAGATGAGCGCCTGTATCTCGACACTGCCTTTACGCCGCTCCAGTGGCCGGAATATCCGAGCAATATGCATACGATCCCGGCAGGTCAGAAGCATACCATCGAGCTGCGCAACGGCAAGACCGGTATGGTTGACTGGGAAGCAGACGCAAGAGTCTTTGACATCTACTATCAGTGGTGGGAACTGGACGAGAACGGCAAGCCTTCTAAGCTGCTTGCCGGAACCGACAACATCTTCAATGACGGACTGAGCAAATATACGGAATTCGGCACACTGAAAGATTATCAGAGCGGCATGGCTGAAATCATCAAGAATGAGAAAAACGCCAGCAGCTCCGATGATGACGATGTCTATGAGCTGAAGGATAAAGCAAAGCATAAGCCCGGTTCATGGAATCTCGAATACGTCAAGAAGAGCGACGGAAAGCGGTTCCGGTATGCAAATACCGTCGATCCGGACGATCCGCGTGCAGATACCTATGTCAATCCGGATTATCCGAATGTCACCGGTCTGCCGTATATCTCCCCGACAGGTGAATACAAATGGACTGCGGAACAGCTCCATATGTATACCTCCGAGACAACCGGAACGGATATCCTGAAAACGGACAAGAGCCGGAATCTGAGCCTCTATAACAACGATGTGACTGCAAACCAGACCGATTCCTGCTATATCCCGAAGGAACTGATCGGCAAGCGGATCCGTGTCTGTGCGATTGCACTGAACCCGCGCTGGCCGCTCGCCTTCGACAAAAAGCAGACCTTCTGGTCGCACACGATGGAGGTTTGTGATCCGAACAGCCCTGAGGGCTATGTCAACGTTCAGACTGACGAGAAAGAGGACTTCGGCGAAGATATCCCGGCAACGCTTTCTGTCCAGAAGCTGAGAGACTTCTATAACGGCAGCAAGATTGCCTCTGTCACCTACTATGCATACGGCAAATACAAGCAATTTGCATTTGATCCTGAATCCATCCTTTCCAATCTGGGCGAAGTGCCGCCTGTCAGATATCCGAAGGATTTTTCTGATAAGGTTCCGGATTTCATCGCGGATGAGAACCGCAATGCAAAATTAAAGGATTTCTTAGATGACTACGATGATGTTTGTGTTGTACTCGGACTGACAAATACCCAGCGGATGAAGCAGATTCAGGGCACTGAGTATTCGCTGGATATGGTCACCGATTTTGTCGTGCTGTATCCGGCGCCTGAAATCTACGGTACCTTTGCAATCAAGCCGACCGGCACGCCGGATCCGAGCAAAAAGCCGTATGAGCAGTCGGCTGTATTCTCCGTCACAAATCTGGGCGGACTGCAAGCAGGCGAAACCGTCAGCTCTGTTTACTACTATGCATACGGAAAAGAAAAATCCTTTGACGGGCTGAGTGCTTATAATTGGAAGGATCTGCCGGAGGCAAGATATCCGATCGGCTTTACCGAGAAGGAGATTTTACCGCAATTTGCACGGTTACAGCGTGATGTGTATGTCAGAGTGGAGACAAGCAAAAACAACGCGCCGTACAGATCATTCACCCTGACGGAGCAAAAGCCGGATCTCAAGGGCAGCGTCAGCTTTACCTATGACAAAGACCTCAGCTATGCGACATTCGATCATCCGGTGACGCTCTCGCTTGATGATTTCCAAGGTCTTGCGTACAATGAGGAGATCGTTGAGGTGGAGTACAGGGTTGACAGCGCAACCAAGGTATTCAGCACCGAAGATGATCCGGACGTGTTCAAGGACGGCATTCCTTCCGCCGCATTCCCGACGGACTTTTACGGGGACAACTCTGCAAACAAAATCCGCAGCAAAAACTACATCCCCTATGTAACAGTCAAAGTGGCGAGAAAACCGGTTAAGTCGGATAAATCAAAGACGGAACAGGGAACGGGCGCAACTGTTATGACACCGACTGACATGGATCCGTCAACGCTTGATAAAATACAGGAATTGATCGGCAAAGGACAGATAATCGGTACAATAGATAAGCCGGAAACAGAAGTAATTGAACAGACAGATGATATCAAAAAGTCAGGTAAAACCGGAACGATTTATAATCCGTCTGATTCGCAGTTCTTACTCCAGACCGATAAAACAGAAACGCGCGAAAAGACATTCTCAACGGAGAATTATGAACCCTTCCGCGGTGAAGTCAAGGCGACGGATATTCATTGCTTCGGCGATGAAGTCATGGAGATCAAGGTCTCGGACGTTCTGGACGGTAAGTATGAGAAAGGTATCGGTGCATTCAATGCTTACCCGACGAATGCCACAATCGGCTTCGACTTCAGCGATTATACCAACACAAATGAAAAGGTTGCAGTTCTGGAGCAGCATCCGACGATCAGCTGGCTGTCAGTCATCAAACCGACCGGCGAGCGCGGTGAAGCGACCTTCACCATGAAAACACCGGACGGCGGTAGCGTTTCCATGACGATCCGCGTGATCGAGAAATATGACAGCTTTACGATCAAAGGCATTTCCG
Source organism: Clostridia bacterium (assembly GCA_021152595.1). Taxonomy (GTDB): domain Bacteria; phylum Bacillota; class Clostridia; order Oscillospirales; family Ruminococcaceae; genus Firm-04. Next base: position 2,913 of record JAGKVC010000128.1, on the reverse strand, counting down.
CACCGGAAATCGGCAAACCGCTTGATTATGATGTTGAAATTCCGGAGGACGCACCCTACCATATCAAAGAAGTCGGCTGGTCTTCCAATTCCGATACGCCGATTACAAAGGATTCTGTGGCAGAATACTACCATCCGTACACGATCACGGTAGTACTGGAATCCGAGCCCTGCTGCCAAAGCAGCTTCTGGGATGCTTCATTCACCATGGAGGCTGCGCAGCTTGACGGTTCTGTCGAGACAATCAGCGAGCGTTTCCGGGATCCGGCTACCGCACAAAGCTCGTCTTATGCATATCAGATATATGATTATGACGCAGACGAATATCGGCAGGAGTTTGTATTCAACTACACCTATCCGGCACAGTCCGATCATGCGGCATCCGTCATTGACGAGGTGCATCTGGACTTCCCGACCGAGGTACCGGAGGGCACGTATTTCAGTGATTATCTGAAGCAGGTGCATCTCTATACGAACGGTCATGACGATACACTGAGCAGCACCATCCTGCCGACCTACAGCGCAGAAGCCTATGAAATCGGTGATGCATCCGGCTATGATGTGAGCCTGCTCGATCTCCGTGTTCAGAGCTTTATCAAGGGCATGCAGGACGGTCTCAGCGTGACACTCGAAATTCCGGAGAAGATGCAGGAAACCGGCGACAAATTTGCCGAGAATGTCAAAATCTATATCAACGGCGAAGAGGGCGAGGTTTTCCTCAGAACAGACGGCAAGATCACATTCTATGCACCGGAGACAATCACGGTCACGGACGGCAAAGCTGTCCCGAATATGCCGCAGTATTCCATGCAGGGATTCAATCCGGTCGTCGGTGAAACAGTCACGCTGAGCGATCTGCTGATTTGCAGTGATGACAGAGTTTCTGTGAAGCTGACAAGCGTTGAATGCGACAGCGATCCGGAAAAATACTTCACCTATGATCTGAAAGAAGGCACATTTACGCCGATTGCCGAGAAACCGAATGATATGAACAGCATTGTTCTGCGCTACACAGTCAGCTTTGATGCAGACGGCGACGGCAAGCCGGAGTATGAAAAGAATGATTCCTACTCCATCTACCAGATCTACGCGAGCAAAAAGGACGCTCCGGAAATCCAGTCTCAGAAGAAGGATGTCAAGGTCACCGCGCTGACGCCGGACGGCAAAACAGCCTACAGCGAAAGCTATCATTTTGATACAACGGCAGAGGGCATTCCGGAAATTGACAACGCATTTATCTCCGGTGTCTATGATTCCTCCGAGAAGCTCGTCTCAGACAAAAAATCATTCCAGTACGGTGCCGACGGTCTTGCAAAGATTTTCAAGGACGGCGAAAGCTATACCGTCAAGACTGCTTCGGTATACAACATCGAGATTCATGCCGGCACGGATGATGTCTATGCAACCGTATTTGACGCAGACGGAAACAAGGTTCCCGGCATCTGCATTTCGGTTGACAACGAGCATTATCTCTGCGGCGAGCATCTGGCAGGTTTGCAGCCTGAAACAGACTATACCCTCTATTACAAGCAGGGCATAAACGGCACCTTCTACAAGGCGGCATTCCGCACCGGTTCACAGGGCTACGGCGTGACAGTCGGCAAAACACAGGTCACCGCCGAAAACACCGGCGATCTCGAAAAAGACGGCTGGCATTATGATCCTGAAACCAAAACACTGACACTCAAAAATCTGACACTGAAAAGTGACGGAACAGTCGCAATGGAGTGGCAGCTTGTCGGCAGTACGATTCCGACCTATGCGGCGATTGCAGCGAATGACGAGCTGACGATCGAACTCATCGGTGACAACACCCTTGCCTACACCGGCAAGGAACTCGGCAGCTCCATCATCTATGCGGCGAAGAATCTGACCGTGACCGGCACCGGCAATCTGACATTCGTCAACACGGCTAACAACGATGCATACGGTCTTTACAGCGAGTCGGGCGACATCATTCTCAGCGGCTCCGGCACGCTGAACTTCGACGGTATCGGCACCGGCGTTTATTCCTACAAGGGCATGCTGTATTACAAGAACGGAACGGTCGATTTCAAGCCGATCATCCGGCACAGCGAATATGTCGGAGATTATCAGGCAGGCAATCTGATTTCCAGAGAAGATATGCTCGATTGCTCGGGCGCGGTGCATGCAGTGACCATCAGCGTTGCCTCGCTCGACGAGAAGTATCAGGAGGTCGCTGAAGCTGACATTCCGGGCATCATCAAGACAAATAACGAGACCTCGAATGAAGAAAACGCAAAGCACTATATGCGCATTGTCCCGCTGCACAGCGATACGGAGAAAAATACCGATCCGGTCTATCTGGAATCCGGTTCCTGTGAGGACGGCCGCGTTTATCATTATTCCTGCTCCTGCGGTCACATCGGAACGGCAACCTTCACCGATGCACCGGAAGCCTGCGTATTCCATCATCACGAGGCACATGCCGCGACCTGTACCGAATCCGGCAATATCGAATACTGGGAATGCGAAATCTGCGGCAAGCTGGCAGAGGATGAAAACGGCGAAACCGAACTCACCGCAGAAGACCTGATCACTGCCCCGCTCGGACATGACGCTGTGCATCATGCGGCGAAGGAGGCAGCCTGCACCGAAGCAGGATCCGCGGAACACTGGACATGCAGCCGCTGCGGCGAACACTTTGCAGACAAGAACTGCACAGTCCGGCTCTTTGACGCGAATCTGACGATTCCGGCTATCGGTCATGAGTGGATTCAGCAGTTTGAAAAGGCTGCAACCTGCGAAACAGACGGTAACATTGCACACTGGAAGTGTGCGCACTGCGGTCTGTGCAGCGCAAATCAGATCGGCACCAAGCTCCTGAAAAAGGAAGATGTTACCGTACCGGCATTCGGTCATAGCTGGAGCGAATGGACGGTATCCAAAAAGG
>JAGKVC010000127.1 GCA_021152595.1 Clostridia bacterium | reverse complement strand
ATCGTTTTTCGGAGAGGGGCGCCCTGCGATAGAGGGCGCCCCTAAGTGAATTGCAAAGCAATTCACAGACCGCCTCATCGGCTTAAGTTGTTAGCATTGATGGGGCAGCGCCCCATTACAAATCCATCGGAGATACCGCCTTCATCGGAGATACCTCTTTTTTGTGTATTGCCGAATCACGGCAGGTTATAGTGAGCCGGATTTGTTCTGATTCACGAAATTGACGAAATTCACGTAAATACGCTTTACAAATCAAATTTTATGGTGTATACTAATACCGTAAGTATATGCATCAGCGAACAATCTACTGATTGTATATCACGGCGCGTGCAATACATCCAGTATTTCAGCACAAAATGAAGAACAAAATCCGACAGCACCGCCTGCATTTTACGGATAGAAAGGCAGCATATATGCCTATCTCGCTTCTCCGGCATCTGCAATCCGGAGGCGGAAAATACAGGAGGAAAGAAAGATGAGGAACTTGAAAAAAGCAGCCTGCGGCATGGCGGTATTGACGCTTGCCGTGATCGTGACCGGCTGCGGCGGCACAACAGAGGTGACCGGCGATTCACTTCTGGATGAGTTTGCGCTTCAGCGTGCAGGCGCAAAGTCTGTTTCCATGACCATGACGACGGAGATTGATACAGCGCTGCATTTCGAGGGCATCAACGATGTGCAGATGCATCATCTTGTGACATCCGCTGTGGATACGGTCGGACAGGATGCCCATATCGTCTGTACGACACAATCGGAATCGCCCTCGGACGCGACAGAGCCGGAGGTTACGCAGCAGGAGAAGTATTATATTTTCGATACGGCTGCATCGGAGAAGACCGGCTATGTACTCGATACAAAGGATCCGGTCATGTACAAGCTGAATGATCCGGATTATGTCTATCCGACCGATGTGCTGGATCTGAAAAGCAGCATCACGAACATGACGCTGAGCAATGCGACAGCCAGCTTCAACGGCGTGGAATGCTACGAAATCGACGGCAGAATGACATGGGATACCTTCAGGACGACCGTCGGACAGGATACTGTCTGGGTGGTGCCGGATATTGAGGAGGGCGTCGTGCTTTCCGATATCACCTTTGACGTCAAGCTCTTCTTTGCGAAAGCGGATCACAAATTTGAGGGCATGTCCACGGACGCGCTTTCGCCGCTTAATACGGTTATCTCGCGCTCCGTTGCGAAGAATGAGAATCCGCAGACCGTGAAAAAGGTGACCGTGACGGTGACGGATATCGCATTCAATACCGGCAAAACGGTTGCGCTGCCGGCAGACAGAGAGATCATCGAATAATCACGAAAACAGAAAATGAAACCGCTGAAATCACGCATTTACGCAGATTTCAGCGGCTTTTTCATATTCGGATCAGATTACTGTACAGCAGCCTTGAGCGCTTCGGTCTTGTCGGTGCGCTCCCATGCAGGCTGGAGATCCTCTCTGCCCATATGACCGTAGGCAGCGAGCTTGCGGTACTGCGGCTTGCGCAGCTCGAGCGTCTCGATGATGCCGGAGGGACGGAGGTCAAAGACCTTGGAGACTGCATTTGCGAGCGTCTCCTCATCGACCGTGCCGGTGCCGAATGTCTCAACAAAGACGGAGACCGGCTTTGCAACGCCGATTGCGTAGGCAAGCTGCACCTCGCAGCGCTTTGCCAGACCTGCCGCGACAATATTCTTTGCGATGTAGCGCGTCATGTACGCAGCGGAGCGGTCAACCTTCGAGGGATCCTTGCCGGAGAATGCGCCGCCGCCGTGACGGGAATATCCGCCGTAGGTATCGACGATGATCTTTCTGCCGGTCAGACCGGAATCGCCCTGCGGACCGCCGATAACGAATCTGCCAGTCGGGTTAATGAAGATCTTGGTATCCTTGTCCATCAGCTCAGCCGGAATGGTCGGCTTGATGACAAGCTCAATCAGATCATCGCGGATCTGCGAAAGATCGACGGAAGCGGCATGCTGCGTCGAAATGACAACCGTATCCACGCGGACAGGCTTATCATTGTCGTATTCGACGGTGACCTGTGTCTTGCCGTCCGGACGGAGATATTTGAGCGTGCCGTCCTTGCGGATCGCGGTCAGGCGGAGCGCCAGCTTATGTGCAAGGGAGATCGGCAGCGGCATCAGCTCTGCGGTTTCATCGCAGGCAAAGCCGAACATCATGCCCTGATCGCCTGCGCCCTGCTCGTCGGAATCGCCGGAATCAAATGCGGAATCGACGCCCTGTGCGATATCGCCGGACTGCTGGTCGATGGATGTCAGGACTGCGCAGGTGTAGCCGTCGAAGCCGTATTTTGCGCGGTCATATCCGATATCGACAATGACCTCGCGCGCGATTGCCGGAATATCGACCTGCGCGGATGTGGAAATCTCGCCCATGATCATGACCATGCCGGTCGTGGTTGCGGTCTCGCAGGCGACACGCGCCATCGGATCTTTTTCGAGAATCGCGTCCAGAACTGCATCGGAGATCTGGTCGCAGATTTTGTCCGGATGTCCTTCGGTGACGGATTCAGATGTAAAAAAGCGTTTCATAGTGTACCTCCAAAAAATTTCAGGTTTCTGCCGGTATTGCCGGCGTATTTTCAGTTGTCTGTGACCATGTTTCAGCCCACATATCGCAGATTTCTCTGCGCTTGGATTTCCGGATGAGGAAGAATCCGAACGCGCCGAGTCCGATGCAGACCAGCATGACCGGAATATCCATCAGATTTGCCTCTCTTGTGATCACTGCGCTGACCTCATCCGCCTCTGCAAATGAGAGCATCAGGATATCGTGCAGCGTATGCAGCAGGACCGGAACGCCGATATTGCCGCCGCGCATGAACACCGCGCTGAAAAAGATTCCGATACAGGTCGTTGTGACCGTCTGCGCAAGGGTGGCGCTGACCGTCGAGCCGAATAGGATATTGCTGAGGTGGCTCAGTCCGAACAGCGAGCCGGTGACAAAGACAATCAGCGGCACATGCTTCTCTTCACGGAGCTGCCGTTTCAGGTAGGAGAGCGGAAGTCCGCGGAAGATGATCTCCTCGGATATGCCTGCGCTCAGGGAAAGCGACAGCACCTTGAGATTGAATGTCTGCGGATAAGCGCCCTGCATCAGATCCGGCAGGCAGGTGAGCAGCCAGAAGAGCAGAAACACGGGACAACATCGCAGCGTATTCAGAAATCCGCGGAAGAGCAGGCTTTTCAGCTCCGGCTTGAACCATTCCTTGTGGATATACAGCGCAAGGCAGCCCAGCAGGATCATCGCAAAGCCCTGATAATCGCTCGGATTCGGGATGCCCAGTATGCCGCAGACGATCCCTGTCAGGATACCGGCAGGCAGCGATATGATGAAAAAGCCCCAGAGAATCAGGAATATGACGCTCAGGATGATGTGTTTGTCGAAAAATTTGTGCTCCTTCGGTGTTTGGGTTTGTGCAGTCAAAATGATTGATCCTTTCCATAAAAAAAGCAGCATACAGAACGTATGCCGCCTTCGATGCATTCGTTCCTCATCTTCCGGCTGATACGCCGCAGGAATTAGCACCATACACCCTTTTGGGGTGCGGTTGCCGCGGCTTCACAGGACCCGTTCCTCCACCGCTCTTGATAAGGCTGTCTATATTATAATAGATAATGCTGAATTTGTCAATAGCCAAAGCATACTTTTTACATGTGAGATAAAAATATAGAAAACATATAGGATAAATAGGCTATTATTGCAGAATCCGTATATAAGCGGCGCAGTGGCACGAGGGAGGAAGAAGGAGAAAGGAGAAGGGAGGAAGGAGGAAGAAAGAGGATGATCAGAAGTGAATAGTGAAGAGAGATGAATACAAAAGAAGCCGTCCGGAACGCATCACGCAAATCCGGGCGGCTTTATTCTCAATTCATATAAAAATCGGGATTCCAAAGGGACAAATCCCTTTGGCAGGGCTTGGGGCACAGTTTGCGCAGCAAACTCGACACAGCGCAGCGCGGAGAGCCACCATTATAAATCCATCGGAGATACCGCTAATACCTCACGAGGGCTGCAAAATCTGTTCAAGCTCGCTGAGGAGAAGCGTCTGCTCGCGGCGCGTACCTGCGCAGATCCGCAGACCGTTCGGGAAGCAGCGGACGGCGATGCCTGCCTTTTCGAGCTGCTCGAAAATCTCGCGCGCATACGCAGTCTTGACGAAAACGAAGTTCGTGCGCGGCGGATAGACGCATTCCAGCAGATCGGGATATCTCCGGACAAGCTCCAAGATGCCTGCATAGAGGCGCTGTGTCTGCACGATGATCTCATCGCAGCAGTGCCGCAGAATCGACTGTTCCTGCAAGACCGCCGCACAGATCTTCTGCGAAATCGCGTCGCAGTTATAGGGCGATTTTGCCGCACGCAGCAGACCGGTCTTGTATTTGTCCGCGACCGCAAATCCCATACGTGCCGCTGCCAGACCGATCGCCTTGGAGCAGGTACGCAGCACCATGAGATTCTCATATTTCTCGACCAGATCCAGCACGGATTCATCCCAGAAGTCCATATAGGCTTCGTCCACGATGATGAGGCAGTCCGGAGCGGATTCGATCAGCCGGATAACCTCAGCGCGCGGAATGCCGAGCGAGGTCGGGTTGCAGGGATTCGAGAATACAACCGCATCCGCCTTTTGGCAGGCAGCGATCAGCTTATCCATGTCGATTTGCAGATTATCCTCTTTCTGCACGGTGACAACCTCGATCTCCGCGAGCGACGCATAGACGCCGTACATCGAGAAATCCGGCGCGACGGTCACGAGCTTTGCGCCCTTTTCGAGGAAGCAGCCGAGGATCAGCGTAATGATCTCATCAGAGCCGTTTCCGGCGGTGACGCAGTCCGGCGAGAGCTTGTAGTAATCCGCAAATGCATTGACGACCTCTGTTGCGATCGGATCGGGATAGCGGTTGAAGCTGATCTGCTCGATCTGATCCGCGATTTTCGCCTTGAGTACCTGCGGCAGATCAAAATAGGATTCATTCGCATCGAGCCGGACGGCATAGCTGCCGGTAATCGGATCATATGCCTTGAGCTTGGTCAGTTTTTCAGGCAGTTTCATTCGGCGTCCTCCTCAAAGCGGACTGCAATCGCGTTTGCGTGTGCGGTCAGACCTTCCTTATTTGCGACAAGGATGATGTCATCCTTTGCCTGACGCAGCGCATCCTCGGTATAGTAGATGTAGCTGGAGCGCTTGATGAAGCTATAGACGGAGAGCGGCGAGAAGAAACGCGCCGTGCCGCTGGTCGGGAGAACGTGGTTCGGACCTGCATAGTAATCGCCGAGCGGCTCGGATGCATAGGTGCCGAGAAAGACGGAGCCTGCGTTATCGAGCTTGCCGATATATTCGAGCGGATTCTCCATGAGGACTTCAAGGTGCTCCGGTGCGACTTCATTTGCCAGTTCGACAGCCTGCTCCGGCGTATCGCAGATCAGGATTGCGCCGAAATCGTCGAGCGAAGCCTTGATGATCTCACGGCGCTCGAGATATGCCATCTGGCGCTCGAATTCCTTGACGGTCTCATTTGCAACGCGCTCGGATGTGGTCACAAGAATCGCAGATGAGAGCTTATCGTGCTCAGCCTGCGACATCAGGTCGGCGGCGACATACTTCGGATTTGCGGTATCGTCCGCCATGACAAGCACCTCGCTCGGGCCTGCAACCATGTCGATATCGACCACGCCGTAGAGCAGACGCTTTGCCGTTGCTACGAAAATATTGCCCGGACCGACGATCTTATCGACGCGCGGAATCGTATCGGTGCCGTAGGCGAGTGCCGCGACAGCCTGCGCGCCGCCCATCAGGAAGATTCTGTCAACGCCGCAAAGTGACGCAGCGACGAGGATATCCGGATTCGGCTTGCCGTCCTTTGCAGGCGGCGTGACCATGATCAGTTCCTTGACGCCTGCGATTTTAGCAGGGATCGCGTTCATCAGGACAGAGGAGGGGTAAGCTGCCGTGCCGCCCGGGACGTAAAGTCCGACACGGTGTAAGCCGCGCAGACGCTGCCCGAGAATGACGCCGTCCTCACGGGTATTGCAGAAGCCCTGCTCCTTCTGGCGGTTGTGGAAATCCGCGATGTTCTCGATCGAATTGAGCAGTGCCTCGACGAATTTCGGATCTGCCTGTTCGAGTGCATCGGAAATGGTATCGGCATCGACCTCGAATGCTTCGGGGCATTTGCCGTCAAATTTTTCGGTATACGCGCGCACTGCCTCGTCGCCCTTTGTGCGGACATCCTCGAGAATCGTGGTGACGGTCTCGACGACCTTCGGATCGGGCGCGGCACTGCGGCTGCGGAGCTGTTCAAAGAAAGCGGCTTCATCTTTGCCGTTGCAGCGAATGATTTGCATAGTGGATTCCTCCTTTTTTATATGGGATTCAGTTCGCGTCCTGCGCACTGAAATAGCTTTCGATCTTGGAAATGAGCGCCTCGAGTTCCTCCTGCCGCAGCTTCATACTGACGGTATTGGCAATCAGTCTTGCGGAGATCGGGCAGACATCCTCAAAGACCTCAAGACCGTTCTCCTTGAGCGTTGTGCCGGTCTCGACGATATCGACAATGCCGTCGGAGAGCTCGAGCAGGGGCGCAAGCTCCACAGAGCCCTCGATCTTGACGATATCGACATCCATGCCCTTTGCTTCAAAGAATCTGCGCGTGACATTCGGATATTTCGAGGCGATCGTCTTGACGCCGTAGCCCGAATAGAAATCGGTGCCTTTCTTGACGGCGAGTGCGAATTTGCAGCGTCCGAAGCCGAGATCGAGCAGCTCATAGAACTTGCCCTGCATCTCGAGGATCGTATCCTTGCCGACGACGCCGAGATCACAGACGCCGTGTTCAACATATGTAATGACATCGTTTGCCTTGGCAAGCACGACTTCGATGCTGCCGTCTCCGATCGGAAGAATCAGCTTTCTGCCCTTTTCTCTGACTGCGGTGCAGTCGAGCCCGAGCTGCTCAAACATCCCGACGGTATCTTTTTCCAGTCTGCCTTTTGTGAGGGCAATGCGAATCGGTCTCTGCATGATTATTCTCCTTTGCTGCTGGGTTCGATGGGCAGAACGCTGTCAATGCCGTGTGCGGCTGCATACTGACGGGCATCCTCAAGCGATTCCGAAAGCGAATGCTCGACGACAAGTCCCTTTTTGCGGAGATTTGTCGCAGCCTCGATCGCCTCCGCCTCGCAGCCCTCAGCCGCCCAGATCAGAACATTGCTTGCCGGTGCCGGTGCGGCGGTCTGCTGACGGCTCAGCACCTTGACGGCAGCATCAATATTGACGGCAAAGCCGGTCGCCGGAACATCATATCCGAATTCTGCGAGCAGCTTGTCATATCTGCCGCCGGAGAGGATCTCCTCGCCGTAGCCGGAGAGATAGCCACGCAGGATCATACCGGTGTAATAATCGGTGCGGTGCATCATGCCGAGATCGACGGTGACGCGCTCGGTACCTGCAAACTGCGCAACGGCTTTCCAGAGCGTATGCAGATCGCTGAGGATCGAAGCAAAGCGCTCGCCGGTGCAGAGCTTAGCAGCCTTCTCAAAGACCTCCTCGCCGCCGAACAGTCTCGGCAGCATGCGCAGAGCCTTTGTCGTTTCGGATTCCGGCAGTGCGGAGAGGATATCGTTCAGCTCCGGATAATTCTTCGCCTCGATGCAGTCGCGGATGGTCTCCTTGATCTGCTCCGGAGCCGGAAGCTGCTGCATCAGTTCGCGGAAGAATGCTGCGTTGCCGAGCTCGAGTGCGTATTCATCGCCGCATGCCTGCAATGCATCGACCGCCGCCGCAATGACCTCGAGATCCGCCATGCGCGAATCCGAGCCGATCAGCTCGATGCCTGCCTGCGAAATCTCATCGTCTCTGCCCTTGAGCGAGGGGGAGATCACATGGATATTCTGCTGATAGCAGAGGCGCAGCGGCAGTGCGGCGGTGCGCAGTCTGGTCGCGCAGACACGCGCAATCGGGACGGTGTTATCCGGACGCAGCACCATGAGGCGGCCCTTTGCGTCGGTCAGCTTATACATCTGCTCCTGCGGAAAGGGATTTGCGTCGCGGTTGAATACATCATAAAATTCGAGTGTCGGAGTGATGATTTCGCTGTATCCGCGTGCTGCAAAGAGTCCGTGCAGACGGTTTTCCAGTTCACGGCGGAGCGTACACTCAGCAAAGAGTGCATCACGGGTACCTTCCGGTGTGATTCGGTCGTACTTGTTCATAAAAACACCTTTCGTTGTAAAAATCAGATTTGCATGCCTGCGTGCTGTCCGCCCCTGAGGACTGCAACAGCGCAGGGGATTCTGCCTTTTATAATCGTGATTTCCGGCGCGGCAAATCCGGCATCTATGAAGAACTGCCGGTAGCTTTCGGCGGTAAACTGCCGCTTGAAATCCGCGCCCATTTTGCTCAGCAGGCGGATGAACGGCGCGGTATTGCCGTCTGCTTTTTCGTTGATATAGGTCGGGATGATGAGCCTGCCGTCCTGCTTGCAGACGCGCGCAAGCTCACGGACTGCTGCCTGCGGATCATCAAGCAGGTGGATGACATTGCCTGCGACAACCGCATCAAAGCAGTGATCCGGCGCTTTGAGATGCAGGATATCCGCCTTTTTGACGGTGACATTCCGGAATGCTGCGCAGGTTTTCTTTGTCTGCCGGAGCATCCCGACGGAAAAATCAGTCGCCGTCAGATGTCTGCATCGCGGCGCGATTGCTTTGGAGATCATCCCTGTGCCGCATGCGCATTCCAAGACGATATCCTGCGGCTGAATCTGCGCTGCGACAGCATCGCAAAGCGCACGGTTCACTTTCCCGTTGATGATATCCTCAAAGATCTGATAGAATCCGGCTGCGAAATCCCAGAACATGCGATCACGCCCTTTCTGAATTCGCTTTAGCTTGCTAACATGGTAACATGATACCATAATACTATGAAAAAGTCAAGAGCAATGCCGGAATGCTTCGGAAATTTCGGGAGATTCCCCAAAGCAGCGCAGAATCCGACAGATTCTCTTGTGATTTTTGACGCCGCGCAGGCATCAGGAATCCGCGTGTTTTGTCAGGTACCAGCAGGGATTCATGTCGCCGACAAGCGGAATCACGGCATAATCGCCGCAGTGGATCAGCGGTTCTGTGGTTCGCTCCTCTTCGGTATACGCACCGTGAACAGCGAGGAGCGATTCGGAATCCGGCAGCGATGCAATCGGATAATAGACATATGCGGCATCTTTTGCGCAGTCAAGCCAGTAGCCCGGGGAGACGGCGTCTTCCGCCTGCTTTTCGGATTTTTTGCATGTCACCTTCGGGAAGGCAGGGCAGCAATAGAGCAAACCGTCGCCCTCATGCAGCGGATAATTTGTCAGCGTGCTGCTCTGCGATTCGCTGTCAAATTCACGGATCTGCGTGATATACGGCGCATAGAATACGTCATCCGGCACCGAAGCGGCGCGTGAGAAGCAGTCGCTTTGCAGATATTCCGATAAATGCGCCGCTGTATCAAATGCGACGAATCTGCCCGCGGTGTTCCATGCTTCAAGCTGTTCGGTGAGGGGACTGTCCGCAAGATCGGCCGCTGTAAAATAAGCCGTTAGCTCGAGCTTGCAGTCTTTCAGGACCGCATCGAGATTGCTGCCGTCAAATTTGGTATCCGCATCGAGCCCGAACACAGTCCGCGCGGTATCGCCCATTGTCTCGATATATCTTTCGGGGCTGTAAACTGAAAGCTCAATCCGCTCACATTCCGGATACGCCTCATGAATACGTGTATTGATCGCTTTGCGCACGTCGTCATACTGATAGGTATCCAGAACCGGCTGCATATTCGCATCCAGATAGACACGGTATTCCCGGATCTGGTTTTCATCGGTGAACAGGACGCTGTGAAACCCGAGTGCTGTTTGGACATCCCGCGTATCACCCTGAAAGCCGTATTTCTGCTGCAAATAATCCTGCGCAATGCGGATGATCCGGTGATCCCTGCGGTATTTTTGCAGCCGCTCTCTGTTGACAAAGGCTGCCCCTGCAATGAGGATGACCGCTGCCGCGGTTATACACAGCGCTGTTTTCTTTTTTGTCATTTTGACTCCTTGTATTATTATCAGCCTTCGAGATACATCCGTGACAGTCTGTGAATTGCGTTGCAATTCACTTAGGGACGCCCTCTATCGCAGGGCGTCCCTCTCTCAAAAAGCATCCCCCGGATGCTTTTTGAAATTCACCCTTGCGGAGCTCCTTCGTCGGGGGAGTTTCGCTCGTTGCGACGAGCGACCAAAGGGCGCCGCCCTTTGGAATCCTGCAAACTTTTGAAAAAG
>JAGKVC010000126.1 GCA_021152595.1 Clostridia bacterium | reverse complement strand
GGTCTCGCGGATCTGCACCGCAGTTTCGCTGTGCGTATTCGTTGCGTAGATGCCGATCGTCAGCAGCACGCCGAATTCCTGATAGATCTGCGGCACAATCGTCCGGGAAAGCGCGTCAATTTCGCGGGCAGTCATGCTGTCATCGACTTCGATATGCACAGAACCGAAATATTTTTCCGGTCCGTAATTATGCAGGATCAGGTCATATGCACCGTGAACGGCAGGATTTGCGCAGATGCAGGATTTGATCTGTGCGGTGAAATCGTCCTCGGCGCGGATGCCGATGATGTGATTGAGCGTCTCCTTGATGATTTCATATCCGGCCTTCAGGATGAAAACTGAGATCACAATACCAAGCAATCCCTCCAGATTCCAGCCGACGGTCATGCTGATCACGGCTGAGATCAGCGTTGCAAATGAAAGCACCGCATCAAAAAGCGCATCTGTTCCGGATGCTGTCAGCGAATCGGAATTGAGCGCTGTACCTTTTTTCTGAAAGTATTTGCCAAGCAGGACTTTTGCTGCAACAGCCGCAATCAGAATGATGATCGAAAAGATCGTATGCTTTGTTTCAGCCGGATGGATGAGCTTGGAAACGGATTCTTTCATGGAAGTGAGACCGGCGAGCAATACCAGCAGCGCAATAATCGAGGCACTGATATATTCGATTCTTCCGTGACCGTAAGGATGTTTGCGGTCGGCAGCTTTTCCGGCGAGCTTTGCGCCGACGATAGTAATAATAGAAGAAAGTGCGTCACTCAGATTATTGACCGCATCAAGAACAACAGCGATTGAATTTGCTGTCAGACCGACGATTGCCTTGAATATCACAAGCAGCAGATTGACAGCAATGCCGCGGTAGCTGACACGGATGATCTCTCCGGTACGGTTGTTTTGCTGATTCATAGATACCTCCGATTGAACAGCGGACGAACAGGAAAACTCCTGTTCATAAAAATCCACCTTATATTATAGCACATGACAGAAAAAATGTCAAGAAACGCCCATTTTCGACATGATCGGTCTATGTGCCGCTGCTAAAATCCTATGCGTTGTCAAACGGGAAGATGCAAAAACAGGCATCTCCGGAAGGGGATCGGAGATGCCTGTTCTGATTCAATATGATGCGGTCAGCGGATCACCATCCTCTGCCGCCGGGACCGCCGGGCTGCATGCCGCCGGACGATGCAGAGCCTGTGATCTGTGTGCCGCCGGAGACCGTACCGCCGAGTGTCACACCGTAAGGACAATCCGCGAGAATCTCGGTACCGCCGGAGACTGTTGTGCCGGAATATGCGGTCGAGTTGTCCTTCGAGGAGATACCGGCATTGCCGCCTGCGCTCTTGAACGTAGCGACTGCTTTGCCGGAGCTGTCCTTGATGGTATAGGTTGTGCCGAGATTGGTATTTCCGGCTGTCATGGTGATATAGGTACCGCCTGTCTGGGTGATCGAGTATCCGTCACCGCCGTCCAGCGGTTCCTGACCGTTGCAGAGATAATAGCCGCCCGAAATATTGATCGGACCGTTCGAGTCAAGACCGTCATGGTCGCCGTTTGCAGAGTTGACGACGACAAGACCGCCGCGCAGCCAGAGCTCGCCGTAGGAGCTGCTCATGCCGCCGCGTCCCCAGGGCGTATTGTTTCCGCCGCCGGAGCCGTCTGCACCGCCTGCTGCATTATAGCCGTCGTCTGTGGAGACAATGTAGACTGTGCCGCTGTTCTGATAGATATTGACGCCCTCGATGCCCTCATACGCCTTGGAAACGTAGATCTGAACATCGTCATAGGTTCCGGCGTTCTCGGTGCCGATTGTAAGATTATGGTCGGCGTTGAATGCATCGTCAGCGGTTGCGATATTGAATACACCGCCGGTCAGCGTCATGCTGCCGCCGCAGTGCAGCGCATCATCGGAGGAATCGACCGTGATATGTCCGCCCGTGACTGTGATATCACCGGCGCTCTGCCATGTGGTGCCTGCTTCGTCATATATGCCGACAGCTTTGATACCCTTTGCGGAGACATCGGTTTTGCTTGCGTTGCCGTCCATACCCATTCCGCCGAAGCCGCCCCAGCCGCCTTGACCGCCGGTGCTCGTTCCGCCGAACGAAGAGCCTTCATAGGTCTTGATTGTGATATCGCCGCCATTGATTTCGACGCTCTGCTCTCCCTGAATGCCGTCGAGGTAGGAGGTGATATTGATTGTACCGCCGTTGATGCGGACAAAGCCCTGATTGACAGCGGTGCCGTCCGATTTGGCGGTGGTCGTGCTGGTTGACTTGATGCCGTCGCCCTTTTCTGTTTTGACAGTGAGCTTGAGAGCTTCGTAGTTATCCGTTGCATCCGGATCACCGATCCGGACGGAATCCTTGCCGCGGATGCCGTCGTCAGCAGCATTTACCTGAATATCGCCGTTCCAGATTTTGATATCATCCTTGGAAACGATGCCGTCTGCGCATTTGCCGTTGACAATCAGGGTACCCTTGCCCTTGAATTTCAGATCGTCGCAGGAGTAGATTGCGCCGGAATCACCGTCAGCGTTTGTATATTCGGAGCCGTCCGTGATGGTATTGACGGTATCCTTTTTCACCGTGATCACGCATTCTTCCGCGATGGATGCGACATAGATCGGGGAGTCTCCCGGATTTGTCAGTGTCAGTCCGCGGAGATTCAGTGTGACCTGTCCCTCCGGATATGCAGTCTTATCGACATCGACGCAGAGCTGACCGTTCGTGCATGTGCCGTCCACATCAATCTCACCGGGCTGGGTGATCGTGACAACGGTATTGTTTGTGACAGTGACATTTTCTGCCTTGTCCGCAGCGACTGTGCTGCCTGCCGCGTTCGCCAGCGTGACAGAGCCGTCAGCGAAGGTGACAGCCGCGACTACATTGTCGGAGACCGGATTTTCAGGCGTCTCCGGCTGATCAGGATCATCCGGCTGTGCGGACTGTGATCCGGTAAGCAGTGCGCGCTTGAGCAGCGTCAGGTCCACCGCATTGATCACGCCGTCAGCGTTGTAATCACCGGCCGCTGGAACCGTGAGCTCGCCCTGTGTTGTGAGATACTTTGTGTGCATGACAGCGTCTGCGATTTCCAGCGAATTGCTGCCGTTGACATCGCCGCTGACCGCTGCAAATACCGGAACTGCCAGTACAGCAGCCATTGCGGAGGCTGCAATCACCGATGCATGTCTTTTCATGCTGTTTTTCTTTTTCATGGTATTCATCCTTTCATATGGTAATTCTTTCCCACCCACGGGATCAATCTCCCTTTGATGTTTTTATCATACCACTGTTTACTGAAACGATGCTGAAAATGTAGAAAATTATTGCGATTTCGTTTGAAATTGCAATATCATACAAATTTCAGATTTTGTGCGCGAAACTGCGACATTTCTGCGGCGCATGATCAGTACATTTTTAAGAATCAAGCCTTAAAATCGGACAGAATTGCGATTTTAAGCTGAAAATATCAGCTTACTTTTGACTTTTGGTTTTGATTTGCGTATAATGAAACTAATCAAAGGCTTTCGCGTATGAAAGCAGAGGATATGTCGCAAAGGAGCGCTCATCTGACAGAGAGGATGCTGACCCGCTGAAAGGCATCTGATGATCTCTTTTCCGGTACCACCGCTGCTGCGAAGGTGTATGGGAATGAGAAAACGCTCGGGTGGAACCGTGCGCGTTTGTACTCTGAAATAAGAGAAACAAACCGTACCCCGAACAGCTTTAAGACTGTTCGGAGTGCGGTCTTTTTTATGCTGTGATTCCGAACCAACATCAAAACGGAGGGATTCTTATGAAAATTACGTTTGAAGGCGGCAGCTTTGAGAGCGCCGCACCCGTCACGGTCTATGATGCTGCAAAAGAAGCGGGCGTCATTGCACGCGAGCATATCGCGGCTCTGGTCAACGGTCAGCCTGCTGATCTGACGCAGGAGCTCAGCGCAGATGCCGATGTGAAGCTGCTGACCTTTGAGGACAAAGAGGGCAGACACATCTTCAATCACACGGCAACGCACATTCTCGCACAGGCTGTCAAGCGTCTGTATCCGGAAGTCAAGCTGACGATCGGTCCGGCGATCGACCGCGGCTTCTACTACGATTTTGATACGGAAAAGCCGTTCAACGCAGATACCCTGATGGCTCTGGAAGCTGAGATGAAGAAGATCGTCAAGGAGAATCTTCGCATCGAGCGCTTCACGCTGCCGAAGGATGAGGCGATCAAGCTGATGCAGGAACGCGGCGAATCCTACAAGGTGCAGCTCATCGAGGAACTGCCGGAGGGCGAGACGATCAGCTTCTATAAGCAGGGCGAATATACGGATCTCTGCGTCGGTCCGCACCTCTTTGCTACCGGACTTGTCAAGGCATTCAAGCTGACTTCATGTACGGGTGCATACTGGAAGGGCGACCAGAATAACAAGCAGCTCACGCGCGTTTACGGCGTTGCTTTCCCGAAGAAGGAACAGCTCAAAGAGCATCTGGATATGCTTGAGGAGGCAAAGAACCGCGATCACAATAAGATCGGCAGAGAACTCGGCTACTTCACGACGGTCGATTACATCGGTCAGGGACTCCCGATCATGCTGCCGAAGGGCGCAAGAGTGATTCAGCTTCTCCAGCGCTGGGTTGAGGACTATGAGCAGTCCAAGGGCTGCCAGTTGACCAAAACACCGCTCTTTGCAAAGCGCGATCTCTACAAGATTTCCGGTCACTGGGATCACTATCTCGACGGCATGTTCGTCATGGGCGATCCGCATGATGAGGAGAAGGAATGCTTTGCACTTCGCCCGATGACCTGCCCGTTCCAGTATCAGGTATTCCTGAACAAGCAGCGCTCCTATAAGGAACTGCCGATGCGCCTGACAGAGACCTCGACGCTGTTCCGCAATGAGGATTCCGGTGAAATGCACGGTCTGATCCGTGTCCGTCAGTTCACGATCTCCGAAGGTCACTTCATCATCCGTCCGGATCAGCTCGAGGAGGAGTTCAAGTTCTGCCTCGAAATGGCAAAGTACATGCTTGATACGGTCGGTCTGCTTGAGGACTGCACGTTCCGCTTCTCCCAGTGGGATCCGGCAAACCCGAAGAACAAGTATGAGGGTACTGCCGAGCAGTGGAATATCGCACAGGAGACGATGGGCAAGATCCTCGATCATCTCGGACTCGATTACGAGATCGGTATCGACGAGGCAGCGTTCTACGGTCCGAAGCTCGATATCCAGTATAAGAACGTCTTTGGCAAAGAGGATACGCTCGTTACGATCCAGATCGACATGCTGCTTGCAGAGCGCTTCGGCATGTACTATATTGATAAGGACGGTCAGAAGAAGCTGCCGTATATCATCCACAGAACGTCCCTCGGCTGCTATGAGCGTACACTCGCTTACATGCTCGAAAAGTATTCCGGCGTGCTGCCGCTCTGGCTTGCTCCGGAGCAGGTTCGCCTGCTGCCGATCGGGGAGGAGCATGTCGCATATGCACAGGCGTTTGCTGATAAGCTCACGGCTGCCGGTATGCGCGTGACGGTCGATTCGGAGGACAAGAATATCGGTACGAAGATCAAGAATGCACGTTTCGATCGCATTCCGTATATGCTGATTATCGGTGATAACGAGGTCAAGGAGAACGGCGTGACGGTTCGCTCCCGTAAGGAAGGCGAGCTTGGCTGCCTGAAGCTCGATGATGTCTTCAGCAAGCTCATTACCGAGGTTGCGACGAAGGCAAAATAATTTCAAATAAGCTGAAATCCGCGGAGCAGTTCTGGGCTGTTCTGCGGATTTTTCTTTGGTGCAATATGTTGAAACGGTTGACTTTTGGGCTTCCATGTGCTATAATGTTAGTGTTGCAAAACTGTGAAATAAAGTGAGGTGAGGATCGTGGCAAACGGTGACAGTTGTGGTACAAACGGGCGATTACCGCAGATACGGCGGGGTAACTCCGGTACGGCTTCATCGGGAGCTGCACCGATCCTCTGACCGTATTTCCGGCTGCCTTGTTTGTATCCGTACAGACAAGGATTTTTTATGCCCATTTGTCCGTTGCTGTCATGAGATCGCAGCAGATTTCATGAATCTATACGGAGGAGAAAGCAATGGCAATGGAAGAAAAGCTGACAGATGTGCTTGAGGCGGAAGAGGCTGCTGCACTGAAGCCTGATTATGAGCACGAGATTATTGATATTATCCGGGGAAATGCGTCCCCGAAGGCGATTCAGGCGAAGCTCGATGATTATCATGCGAATGATATTGCTGAGGTCATGGAGGATCTGAATGCACCGGAGCGTAAAAAGCTCTATCGTGTCTGCGGAACGCCGATGCTTGCAGAGGTCTTTGAGTATCTCGAGGAGGATGCGGCAGGACGTTATCTCAATGAAATGGATTTGCAGAAGGCGGCTTCTGTGATTGCTGCACTGGATACCGATACGGCTGCCGGTGTTCTGCATGAGATTGACAAGGAGCGGCGCACACTTCTGATCGAGATGCTGCCTGCGGATATCCGTCGCGAGATTCGCATGATTGCATCGTTTGATGAGGATGAGATCGGCAGCAAAATGACGACAAACTGCATTATCATCCGCGAAAACCTGTCGATCAAGCAGGCGATGAATGAGCTTGTGCGGCAGGCGGAAACCAATGATAATATTTCAACGCTGTTTGTTGTCGATGAAAACGGTGCATATTACGGTGCGATCGACCTGAAAGAGCTGATCACAGCCCGCAACAGTGTTCCGCTTGAAAATCTGATCTCGACATCATTCCCGTATGTTTATGCGCATGAAGCAATCGACGATTGTATCGAAAAGCTGAAGGATTATTCCGAGGATTCGATTCCTGTGCTAGATAACAGTAATCAGATGCTCGGAGTCATCACTGCTGCCAGCCTGATCGAAGTCGTCGATGATGAAATGGGCGAGGACTATGCGAAATTTGCAGGTCTGACCGCGGAGGAGGATTTGCAGGAACCGCTCGGCAGAAGTATGAAAAAGCGCCTGCCGTGGCTGCTGATTCTGCTCTGTCTCGGAATGCTTGTTTCAAGTGTGGTCGGCATTTTCGAGCAGGTGATCTCGCAGCTCACACTGATTATGGCGTTCCAGTCTTTGATTCTGGATATGGCAGGTAATGTCGGCACACAATCGCTTGCTGTGAC
Organism: Clostridia bacterium; assembly: GCA_021152595.1. Classification (GTDB taxonomy): domain Bacteria; phylum Bacillota; class Clostridia; order Oscillospirales; family Ruminococcaceae; genus Firm-04. The sequence continues at coordinate 6,675 of JAGKVC010000126.1, read as the reverse complement.
AATCCGTGTTCTGATGGATGAGACCTTGACCTTTGGGCAGAAGATGAAGCTCGTCGGGAAAGAAATGCGCGTCGGACTTTGTAACGGTCTGCTGCTTGGCATCCTTTCGTTTCTCATGGTCGGCGGATATATTGTGCTGTTCAAGCATAAGACGCTCGGCTTTGGATTTGCAGTTTCCGGCTGCATCGGTCTTTCGCTCATGATTGCGATGCTGATCTCGAGCGCGGTCGGTACACTGATCCCGCTGTTCTTCAAGAAGATCAAGGTTGATCCGGCGGTCGCATCCGGTCCGCTGATTACAACCGTCAATGACCTTGTAGCGGTTGTGACCTATTACGGCATGAGCTGGATTTTGCTGCTCAATGTCCTGCATTTACATGAATAAAAATATCCCCGGGGCGTTTTGAATCGCCTCGGGGACTTTGTATTTAGTCCAGATCAAAATCAATGGTGCAGCGGAAATCGCCGCGGCGGATTGCTTCCGCATCCGCGAGAATATACAGCGCGCAGATTATGCCGACATCGACTCTGAATTGAAGAATACAGATTTGATTATCCGCGAGCTCCGGTGCATTGGCACCGCTCGGAAATCCCAGCATCCGCGTATCATAAATCCGGTTCTCGACAGCCTCATAATAGGCGTCCGATTTGGAAGAATCGCCGTCTGCCGGTTCGTATTCTTCGGCAATGTATTCAGCTTCGCGGTCGTATTCATAGTTTGCAGAAAATGACAGTTTCTTTTCTGCAAAGAGTTTCTGATAATCAGGATCAACTGCACAGGGCGGCGGAGTCGGACGCAGTGCGGACAGATCGCCGTCGTAATAATAAACCGCAAATTGCTTTGTCAGACCGTCGCCGCCCGGCGTGTTGGTAATATAGCGATTGGATTCCGCCGCGGTCGAAAGGTCGCCGCTCCAGAAGATCCACAGCATGCCGCTTTCCGGCAGCCGGTGTTCGCGGTCAAACGGTGCAGTTTCCGCGAGATTGATCTGCGCACAGAGCTGCATGGCTTTGTGCGGAATATGCTCTGCATCACCGGCCTGATGCCGGATTTCGACTTTGCCGTCCGGATGAATCACTTTGAACGGGCGGTTTTTGGTATGCGTATAGCCGCTCATGACAGGATAGGGGATTTCGGTCGGCAGATCGGGGATACCGCCGCGTTTGCTGCATCCGACCGTACACGGCATATCGCTTTCATGGATCCGGATTGCATTGCGGCGATGCGGTCTGAGCTGTTCCAGCAGATCAGCGGCGCCGTCTGCGATAAGACAGTCAAAAAGCGAATCTGCGGCGGCATCTTCCTTAGCGCGTCTCTGATTATATGCATTCAGAATATCCATAGATCAGAATTTTCTCCTGCGCAGCAGAATATATGCGGTAATTGTGGTCAGTACGGCGGTAATCAGTACAGCATATATCCACGAGCTTTTGAACGGAAGCGTATCGGTATTGATGCCGTAAAATGCGAAGATGATATTCGGGATTTCGATGATTACGGTGATGATCGTCAAGCGCCACATGACAGAGTTCTGGTTATTGGCAATGACATATGAAAAAGCATCCATCATAGCGGAGATAACGCCGCTGTAGATCGTCGCCATCTCGACAGCCTGCCGGAACTCGATCCCGACATCGTCCATGAGATCCTCGTCCTCCGGATAGAGCTTCAATGCTCTGCCGCGCTGGATCTTTTCGATTGTGACAAGATTTGCTTTGAGCGAGGTTGTGAAGTAAACGAGAGATTTTTCCAGTCCCATGAGCTGAACAATCTCCTGATTCTTCATGGCACCGCTCAGCTCCTGCTCCATTGAATAGGAGATCTTGTCGATCTGCTTGAGGTAGAAGACAAAGCCTGCTGAAATCTGCATGAGAATTTGCAGGATGAAGCGTGTCCGGAACTGTGTCTGGATGTTGGAGATTTTGCCGTCAGCCATTGCGCCGAGTACCTGATTCCGCCGGAGCGAAATCGTGAATACGCAGTCTGATTTATTGATGATGCCGAGCGGCACGGTATAGAACTGGAATGTGTCGCTCTTTTCAATCTTTTCCGCGACGGCAGTGTCAACGATAATCAGTGTCTGACCGTCCTCGCGTTCGATACGGGAGGACTCCTCTTCATCGAGACATGACCGGACGAATCCGGTATCAAGACCGAATTCATCGGTTAGAATCTGGATCTCGTCCTGCGTCGGTTCATAGCAGGAGATCCAGCAGCCGGGTTCGGCTTTTTCAAGCTGACAGAGCTTTCCGTCAATGGTTTTATAGATGTGCATCATAGGCGTTTGGCCTCCCGTTTATCATAGATTTGTTACAACTTACGGGAAAAGTTGCAAATGTGTGACAACTTGTTCTCAATCCAGGGAGAATTTGTTGACAGATTAAGGAAAAGACTTGATTTTCGCGTCTGCATCCGGTATACTATGGTCAAGAGGAGCAAAACCGGCGCAGCGAGTCAGGCGCGGCAAAGGAATTGCCGATCTTATGTGGAAAAGTGTTTCAATCAAACGTGCATTTACAGGTCCATTGTTACAACCTTCAAGAAATCGGCTCTGCTGCGCCAACAGCGGAGCCACTTTTTTTGCAGGCAGTGCGTTTATCAGTTTGATCGGGCGCTCAGTCTGCGAGATAAGCGCGGATATCCTCGGCTTTCGCGGTGACAGTGCCCTGAATCATCTCCTCAGAGCCGCCGCCTCTGCCGCTGAGCGCAGAATTAAACTCCTTCGCCCATGCGCGCAGCTTGACATTTTTGCTGCCGATGATATAGCGGTAGCCGTCGGTGTCATTGCCCTGAAATGCCGCGCACACGCCGCCGCAGAGCGCAACGCCTGCATTGACCAGATTGCGCAGATTATTATTATCAAGGAGATCATCAAAGATTACGAGATTGCCGTCCGTTTCAGTCAGGGCGGCAATTTTGCTGTCCAGCAGAGCACGGCGGAGCTTTGCTGTTTCCTCGCGCTCAGTCTGAGACTGCTTCATGAGCCGTTCGACTGCATCGGCAGCTTCAAGCTGCTTGCAGGAAAGCAGATTCGAGATGCGAACTGTCTGCGAAAGGCGCTTCTGATAATCGTCACGCGCATCCAGACCGCACAGCATGCGAATCCGGACACCGCCTTTCCAGTTTTCACAGGAGAGAATCTTGATGCCGCCGACTGCGCCGGTGTGTGCGACATGCGGCGCACAGCAGGCACAGACATCCCAGCCCTCAATGGTCACGATACGGACGTTTTCGGTCAGATCGAGCTTGGAGCGGTATTCCATTGCGGCACATTCCTCAGGTGTCGGATAGCTGACAGTGACCGGAACATTCAGTCCGACAACACGGTTTGCAATATACTCGACAAATTCCAGCTCGGATGCAGTCAGCACGCCGCTGAAATCAACGGTAACGCCGTCGGTGCCGAGATGGAAGCCGACATTGTCATAGCCGAACTGGCTGTGTACGATACCGGAAATCAGATGCTCACCGGTATGATTCTGCATTTTGCGGAAGCGAACCTCCCAATCGAGTTCCGCGGCAAGCTCTTCGCCGACCGGCAGGGGAACATCTACATAATGGACAATCTCCCCATTGACTTCCTGAACATCACAAACAACAGCATTGCCGAGATTACCGGTATCAGCGGTTTGTCCGCCGCCCTCCGGGAAAAATGCGGTGCGGTCAAGAATCACGGCATATGCCGCATCATCGGTTCGTTTTTTTGCATCAGCGAGCGGTTCACAGGAGAGAACCGTTGCTGTAAAATTACGCATATACGCATCTTTGTCATAGAGCTTTTCTGTCTGCATAAGGATACCCCTTTCATGTCCTGATAACGGGACTGGTTTATATTTTTGTACTTATATAGTATATCACAAAATCTGTTTTACGTCAATCCTAATGTGAAACTTGTGTGAAACATTATATAATCGGCTTGACAAATTCTATAAAACGAGTATAATGTTATTGAAGGCAAGAGAAAAGAGGTGTACAGCCCATGAAGAAGGCAGTTTACAGTCTGGTGCTTTCCGAAGATGTTGTCGAGGCAGTGGACCGTATGGCATATGCGCGCGGAACGAGCCGCTCCAATCTGATCAATCAGCTTCTGGCCGAGGCAGTCGGATATGTGACACCGGAACGCCGGATGGCGGAAATACTCCGAACGCTCTCAGAACAGATGACCGGTCTCTTTCAGCTTCAGGAGCAGGCAACCGACGGCATGCTGACGATCCGCAGTCCGCTCCGTTACCGTTATAAGCCGACAATCCGTTACCGCGTCGAGCTGTATCGGCAGCCCGAGCATGCGATCGGCGTGATGCATGCATCATTCCGGACACAGAACCAGTCGCTGATCAATGAAGCGGAGTCTTTCTTTGAAATCTGGTCACAGCTTGAATGTGCAAACGGGCTATGTGCGCCGGATGATTACAAAGTCGCGGACGGCTGCTGGGACAGGCGGTTCCGGATCAAGGCGGGGCAGGAAGCATCCGCGCAGGAGATTGGCGCAGCGATCGGACAATATATCAAGCGCGTGGATGCAGCACTGAAATCCTATTTTGCATCGCTGCCGGATCATAATGCTGCAAAAGCTGCGGTTGAACATTTTTTCGGAACATAGAAAGGAATCACAGCACATGTTTGAGCAGGACTATCTGATGCGGCAGATCAAGGAATTCATCTCTGTGATCATGAAGATGCTGTTCGGCGCTGAGCTGAGTTCTGTGGATGAATTGCTTGCGTATCAGCAGAACAGCGGCGGCGATTCGGAACTGTTGTATCGGTTGATTGATAACGGAGCTATCCTTGAAGCGGAGTACATGCTGTATGAAAGTATGGATGCGAAAACCGCTGCGAATCTGCTGAAAGGCTACGCATTTTATCAATATCTTGCGCAGAAGGATGATGAATTCCTTGAGACGCATCATTACAGCCGCAAAATGATTGCGGAGGGCGTCAGAAGGCTTGCCGTCTTATTTGACGCCGGACATATCGCAGATTTGTTTCTGCCGGAATTGAATTGATTATCTAAAAGGAGGTATCCTTATGAATGCGAATAAAATGACACAGAAAACACTGGAAGCCATGCAGAACGCACAGTCGCTCTGCACGGGATACCAGAATAATGCTGTTGAGCCGGTGCATATTCTGACCGCGCTCATGCAGCAGTCTGACGGATTGATTCCGCAGCTGATGCAGCGCATCGGCATCAGTCCGGAGGGATTCGGAAAGGCTGCCGAAAAGGAAGTAGCCGCTTTGCCGCATGTCACCGGAAGCGGAAGACAGCCCGGCATGGTCTATATTTCCAATGAGACTGAAATGGTCTATAATCAGGCTGAGGAGATTGCAAAGCAGATGCAGGATGAATATGTCTCGGTCGAGCATGTATTCCTTGCCATGATGAAGAGCAGCGACAGAACGCTGAAAAAGCTGTTTCAGCAGTTTTCGGTCAATGAGACAAAGGTGCTGAATGCGCTGAAGGAAATTCGCGGAAATACGCGCATTACCAACGAGACACCTGAGGCAACCTATGATGTTCTGAAGAAATACGGTCAGGATCTGACTGAGCGCGCCAAGAAGCATCAGCTTGATCCGGTGATCGGCAGAGATGCTGAGATCCGCAATGTGATCCGGATTCTGTCCAGAAAAACAAAGAACAATCCGGTGCTGATCGGTGAGCCGGGTGTCGGTAAAACGGCAATCGCGGAAGGTCTTGCCCAGCGGATCGCGCGCGGTGATGTGCCGGATTCGCTGCGGGACCGCACAATCTTTTCGCTTGATCTCGGTGCGCTTGTTGCCGGTGCAAAGTACCGCGGCGAATTCGAGGAGCGTCTGAAAGCAGTTTTGCAGGAGGTCAAGAAATCCGAGGGTAAGATTCTCCTGTTTATTGATGAGCTGCATACGATCGTTGGTGCCGGAAAGACGGACGGTGCAATGGATGCCGGTAATCTGCTCAAGCCGATGCTTGCGCGCGGTGAGCTGCACTGCATCGGTGCAACGACGCTGGATGAGTATCGGAAGTATATTGAAAAGGATGCTGCTCTGGAGCGACGCTTCCAGCCGGTGCAGGTCGGTGAACCGACTGTTGAGGACACGATCTCAATTCTCCGCGGACTGAAAGAGCGCTATGAGGTTTATCACGGCGTCAAGATTCATGATACGGCGCTGATTGCAGCAGCAACACTCTCTAACCGTTATATCTCTGACCGTTTCCTGCCGGATAAGGCGATTGACCTTGTGGATGAAGCCTGTGCGATGATCCGCACGGAGATGGATTCCATGCCGACAGAAATGGATGAAATTGCACGAAAAATCATGCAGCTTGAAATCGAAGAGGCTGCGCTGAAAAAGGAGACAGATTCTGTCTCGGCGGCACATCTTGCGGAGCTGCAAAAGGAGCTTGCCGATTACCGTGACCGGTTTGCGCAGATGAAGGCGCAGTGGGAGAATGAAAAGGGCGGTATCAGCAAGGTTCAGGATCTCCGCGCACAGCTTGAACAGCTCAAAGCAGAGATCGAAACTGCCGAGCGTCAGTATGATCTGAATAAAGCGGCTGAGCTGAAATACGGAAAGCTGCCTGAGCTGCAAAAGCAGCTTGACAGCGCTGAAAATGCCGCTCAGAACGGCGCTGCAAAGCTGCTGCGTGATGCGGTTACTGAAGATGAGATCGCGCGGATTGTTGCACGATGGACCGG
>JAGKVC010000125.1 GCA_021152595.1 Clostridia bacterium | reverse complement strand
GAGTATCTCATCAGTCCGCAGAAGGATTACGAGTGCGTCGGCGATGTGCCGAATGTCACATTCCCCTGCGCAAATCTCGTCGATTCTGAAACCGGACGCATTGCAATTTACTATGGCTGTGCCGATACCTGCACGAGCCTCTGCTTCACCACTGTCGATGATGTCATCGCGTGGCTGGATACGCATTCTCAGGTGTAAATCAAAGAAAAACAGCGGAGTCAAAAAAATTCGCTGTTTTTTTGTAATATTCTTCGCGGAACGGGTACTAATATACAGAATCATGATTCAACTCAAAAACAGGGAGGTGACGCCGATGGATGAATTTGAGGAAATATACCGCTCATTTCAGCCGGATGTATTCCGGTTTCTGATGCGGCTTTCCGGCTGTGATCAGCATACTGCCGAGGAACTGACGCAGGAAACATTCTATCAGGCGTTCCTCTCCTTCGGTAAATTCCGCGGCGAATGCTGTATGCGGACATGGCTGTTCCAGATCGCTAAAAATGTATACGGAAAATATGTCCGGAAGGAAATGCGGCAGCGCGGTATTGCAGAAGAGCAGGAGGAACCGGTTGCGCAGCCGCCGGGCGATGCGCTGGAACAATCGGAACTGCTCGGGATCCTGCGCGGACTGATCGCTGAACTCGATGAACCTGCCCGATCTGTTATGCAGTACCGGCTTTATTCAGAGTCGAGCTATGCGGATATCGCAGGAATTCTGCAAATCCGCCCGAATACGGCGGCTGTCATCTATAACCGGACTGTCGCAAAGCTGCGGAGTATCATGAAAGAGAGGTACGGCTATGAAATATGATCACGAAATCATCCGTGACCTGATGCCGCTTTGCATTGACGGCATCGCCTCCGAAAAAAGTCAGAAAGCAGTTGAGGAGCATATCGCTGAATGCCCTGACTGCGCAAAGGAGTGGGATCAGATGCAGACAAATATTGAACAAACAATTCAGGAACCGCTGCCGGAACCGACAGCCAAATATGCAGAAACCGCAACCAGAGTCCGGAAAAAGAGCCGCTGGCTTCTGCTCCGTTCGATGATGCTGATGCTTGCAGGAATTTTTCTTGTGATGGTGCTCGGAAACTGGTATATCGGAAATCGTTATTCATCCAGAACGCAGGCAAAACGATTTGTCCGTTCCAACTGGAGAGATGATGAATGGATGCGCGAAGTTTATCATCTGGACGAAGTGTGCAGTTTTTCAAAGCTGGATCTGCATTTCATTGGTGAAGTTACAACACCGGATCATAAAAACCGCGAGGTGTTTGTGACGGCAGATATCCCCGGTTCTGATCAGATCGGATTCTGGAGCAGTGATATGAGCCGAGAGAATCAGCTGACGCTTGGCATGTGGACGGACGGCGGCGGCGGCTCCGGCGGCTTTTCAAAGGATGAGAAGTTGATCATGACGCCGGGTACTCTGCATTACGAATATGGCGAAAAGTGCATGGACTACTGGATGTTCTACGCACTGGATCCCAATATTTCGCAGATCGTCGTGCAGGCATTCGGTGAGAAGCAGATCATTATTCCCGATAACGGGTTCGGAACAGTCTCCCGTGAACTGACCATGCACGATAAAATACTTGACAAAAGCAACTGGGATGATATCACCGAGGGTGAAGCGCTTGATGCGAACGGAAAGGTACTCTACCGTCTTGTTCCGCTTGAACTGAATGAGAACGGAGAAACCTTCACAACCTATGAATGGAAAAAAGCAGAATAACACAGAAAGCAGTCTGAGCTTCCTCGGACTGCTTTTTGCGTCTTGACGAATCCGGCAAAATAGAGTATAATAATTACATCGATATACTTCCGCAAAGGAGTAAATGCTATGAAATCTGACTGTTTTGAAAACCGCGAACTTTCGTGGCTTCGCTTTAATCAGCGCGTATTGGAGGAGGCACAGGCGGAGAGCAATCCCCTGCTGGAACGTCTCTGCTTTACTGCGATTTTCCAGAGCAATCTGGATGAGTTTTTCCGTGTCCGCGTCGGCAATCTGCTTCGTAAGCAGAAAGAGGATCCGAAGAAGAAGGATTCGATCAGCAAAATGAAGCCGAAGGAGCAGCTTCGCGCAATCTATGAGCAGGTGCGGTCTCTTTCCTCGGCACGAGATGCTGCATTCCATGAAATTATGGATGCACTTCGATCTGAAGGGCTGGAGCGCGTTACCATTCATTCTGCAACTTCTGCTGAGCAGGCACTTCTGAGCGAATGGTTCAAGAGAGAGATTCGTCCGGTTTCAATGCCTGTGATTGTTGACAAGGGCAAGCAGGTTCCGTTTCTTCGGGACCGTGCACTTTATGCTGTGCTGCGGCTGGAATCAAAATCCGGCGTTCGGATGGGAATTCTGCCTGTTTCCGATCAGTGTCAGCGCATCATCCGGCTCGGCAACAGCGCACGCTTTATTCTTGCTGAGGATGTGATTCTCGCATATGCGCATACTGTTTTCGGCAATTCGCGTGTGATTGACCGCACGATTCTTCGCGTGACACGATCTGCGAGCATTACACCGGAGGATATCGGCGCACTGCGAACCGGTGATACACGGACTGATATGGAGCTGATGCTTGCGGAGCGGAAACGCCTTCCGATTGTCCGGCTGGAGCTTTCGGAGACATTCTATCAGCCTGCGCTGGAATATCTCTGCAAAAAGCTCGAGATCTCTATGGAGCAGGTGTTCTATGCGAAAGCACCGCTTGACCTCTCGTTTGCATATGAATGTAAAAATATCGCAACAGATCCGAAGCTGCAATATCCGCGTATGGTACCGCAGAAATCCTCGATGATTGCTGAAAACCGTGCAATGTTCACGCAGATCCGCAAAAAGGATATTCTGCTGAGCTATCCTTATGAGAGCATTCGTCCGTTTCTGCGCCTGCTGGATGAAGCAGCAGACGATCCTGCGGTGACCAGCATTCAGATCACGCTTTACCGCATGGCGCGTGACAGCCGCGTAATCGCTGCGCTTTGTGAGGCAGCAGGCAGAGGCAAAGAGGTTTATGCACTGACGGAGCTGCGTGCGCGGTTTGACGAACAGGGTAATATCGAATGGTCGAAGGTGCTTGAGCGCGCCGGTGTACATGTTCTCTATGGTCCCGAGAATTACAAGGTACATTCCAAGCTGCTTTTGATTCACCGTAAAAATCGCGGCAAAATCGAGACCTTTACACAGATCGGCACCGGAAACTATAACGAGAAAACTGCGGCAATCTATACCGATTACTGCCTGATGACAGCTGATCCCCAGATCGGCGCGGATGCCGAGCATGTATTTGAGGCGCTCAGACAGGATACGCTTCCGGAGCCGCAGCAGGAGCTGCTTGTTGCGCCCTTCGGATTACAGTCGGCCGTGCTTGAGATGATTGACACAGAGATCGGCTATGCAAAGGTTGATGAACCGGCATATATCGGACTGCGCATGAATGGTCTTTGCGATAAAAAGATCATGGATAAGCTGATTGAGGCATCCTGTGCAGGTGTTCGGATTGAGCTGCTGGTACGCGGTGTCTGCTGTCTGATTCCGCAGGTCACCGGTCTGACCGAGCATATTGAGGTACGCAGTATTGTCGGCAGATATCTTGAACACGGCCGTGTCTATATTTTCGGAACGCCTGAACGGATGCGTGTTTATCTCGGTTCTGCGGATTTTATGCCGCGCAATACGCAGAAGCGTGTTGAGATCAGTGCGCCTGTAAAAGATCCTTCCTTGAAGCAGCGGCTCTACGATGAATTCCGGCTGCAATTTGATGATCCGGTCAAAGCGCGGATTCGCACCGCTGACGGTGACTATCATCTCCCCGAGGGCGGAGATCCTGCACAGATTTCGCAGGAAATCCTGCATCGTGCGGCATATGCAAGAGCCGGAGAATCCGATGATACGAAAGAAGATGCAGTATGAAAACAACACGCGACAATGAGAATAAACCGCACAGAAAAACAATGTTTCTGCTGGTCACATACGGCATACTGCTCTATATGGGACTCCAGCATTTCTCCGCAATCAAAAGTATCTTTGCCTGGATTTTTGCGATTCTGGAACCGGTCGCATACGGTATTTGTATTGCGTTTGTGATCAATCTGTTCCTGAATCTGTTTCAGAGAAAGATCTTTTGCAGTATGGCAAAGTCGGAACACGCGTGGGAACGCAAGCTCAATCCGATTCTGAGCGCGATCTGCACCGGATTGGTCGCTATGATTTTGCTTGCACTGATCATATTTATGATCATCCCGCAGTTTACGACTGCGGTGAATATGCTGATTGAAAAAATGCCAAGCAGTCAGGACCAGCTTCTTTCAATGGTGGAAGCACAGCTGACCGCGTGGAATGCGCCGGCTTTTATCATGGAGAAGATCCGCGAATTCGACATGGACTGGGATACGACGCTTGCATTCCTTGGTAATCTTCTTGACGGCAAGGTGGAATCTGTGCTGGGTACTGCATTCAGTGCAACGCGATCCGTTCTTTCGACTGCGACAAATCTGGTGCTTGGTCTGATTATTGCGATCTATCTGCTCAGCGCAAAAAAACGTGTGCTGTATGTCAGTCATAAGATTATTCAGCTTTTGACACCGAAACGGTATCATGAGCGAATCTTCCGCGTCCTGCATCTTGCAAATTCTTCGTTTGCGAGCTTTCTCACCGGACAGTTTGTCGAGGCTGTGATTATCGGTTCACTCTGTACCCTCGGACTGTATATTTTCCGCTTCCCTTATGCAGCGACGATTGGGATTCTGACCGGCATTACGGCGCTGCTTCCGATCATCGGCGCATGGATCGGCGGCGGAATCGGCGCACTGCTGATCTGGGTGGAAGCGCCTGACCGTGTGATCTGGTTCCTTGTATTTATTCTTGCATTGCAGCAGCTCGAGGGACAGTTCATCTATCCGCGTGTTGTCGGCAATTCGATCGGTCTGCCCGGTCTTCTGGTTCTGATAGCCGTGATTCTGGGCGGCGGTTTCGGCGGCATCTTCGGTATTATCTTTACCGTCCCTGTATTTGCAATCATTTATCAGCTTCTGAAAGAAGCGATTGATCATATGCCGGAGGATGACGAGCCGGAACCGGCTCTCGCGGTGGGAGCACCATTGGCTGACAGTCCGCCGGAGATTGTTGCTGCGGAGCCTGAACCGGAACCGGTATCCGCTGTTCCTGTGAAACCGGCATCGTCAAAAACGCCGCAGAACTCCAATCGGAAACGCCGGAAACACAAGCATTAACTCAAAAAGCACATGTCAGCAGGCATGTGCTTTTTCTTTGTGAAATACTTGACAAACGGAGACGAATATGCTATACTGTACACGGACACACAATGTGCTGAAACAGGTACTTTTTTTAGAAGACCGGATTCCGGCATCCGGCAGATGTGTCCGCCCGGCAATGTCCGTGCTTGTGTTGTATCCCGCGTGGGAATAATAACAGGAGGTGGCATTTATATGTCAAAGAAATTCAATGTTCAGACTCTGGTCGGAATGGGCATTCTGACCGCAATCGTGATCGTGCTGCAAGGGCTTGCAAGTGCAATCCGCTTTGGTCCGTTCAGCATCACGCTGGTGCTTGCGCCAATTATCATCGGTGCAGCGTTCTATGGCTGGAAAGCAGGTGCGTGGCTCGGCTTTGTATTCGGTGTCATGGTTCTTCTGACTGATGCCGGCGCGTTTCTTGCAATCAATGTACCGGGTACGATCATCACCTGTCTTCTGAAAGGCATGCTTGCCGGTGTCGTAGCCGGTGCGGTCTATAAGCTGCTTGAAAAGAAGAATCAGTGGGCTGCCGTTCTGACATCCGCTGTTGTCTGCCCTGTTGTCAATACCGGTGTGTTTCTGATCGGCTGTGTGCTGTTTTTCCTCAGTACGGTCAGGGAGTGGGGCGCTGCAAACGGCTATGAGAATGTCGGCGCTTATTTCCTGTTCGGATTTGTCGGCGTTAATTTCCTTGTGGAAATGGTGATCAATCTTGTTCTGAGCACCGCAATTATCAGAATCCTGAATATCATTAAAAAACCTGCTGCATCGGCGGAATAAGAAAGGGAACCCTTATGAAGATTCTCACGATTGATATCGGAAACTCGAATATCTGCATCGGATGCGTCAACGATCATCAGGTCGAATTTGTAGAGCGTCTGCATTCCGACCGCAACAAGACTGATCTGGAATTTGCCGTTCTTGTTAAAATGGTACTTGAACTGCATCAGGTTGATATCAATGCGCTGCACGGTTCGATCATTTCCAGTGTTGTGCCGCCGCTGACAGATTTGCTCTGCAATGCAGTTGAGAAGCTGACGGGCATTCGCTCGCTGGTTGTCGGTCCGGGCATCAAGACAGGAATCAATATTCTGCCGCAGGGTGTCGGCGCGGATCTGGTTGTCGGCGCAGTCGCAGCGATTGAGTTTTACGGTGCGCCTGCTATCATCATTGATATGGGAACCGCAACTACCATGACAGTTGTCAACCGCGAAAAGCATTTTATCGGCGGCATTATTTATCCGGGTGTATCGCTTGCACTGCAATCGCTTGAATCCGGCACGGCGCAGCTTCCGCATATTCAGTTGATTGCGCCCAAAAAGGTCATTAACATGGAAACCATTGACTCGATGCAGGCTGGCGTTGTTTACGGCAATGCAGGTGCAATGGATGCGCTGATTGACCGGATGCAGGCAGAGCTTGGTTATGAGACAACTGTGATTGCAAGCGGCGGACTTGCTCCGCTGATTGTTCCGCACTGCCGTCATGATATTATCATTGACGATGAGCTGCTGCTGAAAGGTCTTGACACACTGTTCTATAAAAACTACAAAGTATGAAAAAACGCCGGAGCTTGATGTCTCCGGCGTTTGATTTATGAGATAACTGCCTGATACAGTACACGCTTGGGGTACCCTGTTTCAGATGCAAGCTGTTTGCAGACATCCGCAGCACGTTCTCCGGCTGCGATCCGTTCGCGAGCGATTGTCAGAACGGCTTCGAGTGACGGCTTTTCATCCGCTGCATTTACAGTTTCCCCGGCTACCACAAGTACAAATTCACCGCGCGGCGGATTGTTTTCATAAAAACGAAGCGCCTCAGCGAGCGTGGTTTTTGTCATTTCTTCGTGGATTTTTGTCAGCTCTCTGCAAATAGAGACAGAACGATCCCCGAAATATTCCAGCATATCCCGAAGCGTGTTCAGCAGCTTATGCGGTGCTTCGTAGAATACCATTGTCCGCGTTTCATGCCGCAGTGCTTCCAGATGCGAATAACGCTGCTTTTTGGTTACAGAAAGGAAGCCCTCAAAGCAGAAGCGGGTTGTATCCTGACCGGAAATTGCGAGCGCCGATATGACAGCACTCGGTCCGGGAATCACCTGCATCGGGACATTTTCAGCAATGCAGTTCTGCACCAGAATGGCGCCCGGATCTGAGATACAGGGCATGCCTGCATCGGTCACGACAGCGCAGGTCTCCCCTGCTGTGATGCGGTCCATAATCTGCCGAATCACAGTCTCAGAGCTGTGCTCATGGTAACTGACCAGCGGTGTGTGAATATCAAAATGGGACAGCAGCTTGCGCGTGACGCGCGTATCCTCAGCCGCTATGAATGATACACTGCTGAGAATATCGAGCTGCCGTTCGGTCATATCGCCGAGATTTCCGATCGGCGTGCCGACGATGTAAAGAGTTCCGCTCATAAATATTTGTCTCCAAAATGACAGATTTGTGCTGCTTCCGAGGTCAGACCGTCACCGGAGCGCACAAACAGTGTTGGTTCAATTTGCAGAAAGGGCTTGGCTGATTTTTTGCCTTCCAGCAGGAACAGCCACGGTGCTGAATCAGGTGTTTTGCAGACAAGACGTAGCCGTTTGGGCTCGATCTGATTTGCTCGCATCGCGCACATAACATCTGCGAGGCGTTCCGGACGGCAGCAAAGACAAAATCTGCCGTGATAATTCAGCAGCTTTGAAGCAGCAGCGCAGATATCATTGATATCTCCTGCAATCTCATGACGTGCGATCTGCTTTTGCGCATCATCAGAAAGGATACCGGAATTACCTGCCTTATATGGCGGATTACAGGTCACAAGATCAAACTGACCGAACGGCATATCCTTTAATTCGCGCAGATCACAGCATACCGGCGTAATTGCAGGTGCGCAATCGCTGTGCGCAATCCCCTCCTGAAGCTGCTCGATTGCATCCGGCTGAATATCGACTGCAAAAATCTGTTTCGGCGGTTTGTTTCGCTGCATCAGAAGCGGAATAATGCCGCAGCCTGTACCGAGATCACAGACCAGATCACGCTGACGGTATCCGCTGAAACCGGTCAGCAGGAATGCATCTGTTCCGAAGCTGTGGATCTCGCTCCGGCAGACATACAGACCGGATTTGAGTTCTTCCAATACACGGCTCATGCAGATTCACCGCGCAGTTCTTTGGATGCGACTGCATTGAGCGTTTCATCTGCTGTGATACCCGCAAGATAATTATAGTATCCCTGCGCTGCGATCATGGCTGCATTGTCGCCGCAGAGCGCAAGCGGCGGCATGCAGAGGGTAAATCCGTTCTTTTCACATGCTGCTGCCAGTGTTTCCCGAACGCCTGAATTTGCAGAGACTCCGCCTGAGAGCGCAATATTCGTATATCCCAGCTCCTTCGCGGCGGCAATCGTCTTTTCGGTAACAGTGTCCGCGATTGCCTTCTGCAAAGCAGCGGAAAGATCGTCTGTGTTCACGGTTTCACCGACCTGTTCAGCATGGTGCAGGAAATTGACAATATACGTTTTTAAGCCGGAGAAGCTGAAATCATAGGGATTGCCGTCCATTTTGGTTTTCGGAAGCCTGAATGCGGAGGCATCGCCCTTCTGTGCAGCCTGATCGACATGTACACCGCCCGGATACGGGAATCCCATCGCACGCGCACATTTATCAAAGCATTCGCCCGCTGCATCATCGCGCGTTTTACCGACTGTTCGGAATGTTGTATAATCCAGCACCTCTGCGATTCTGGTGTGTCCGCCGCTGACAATCAATCCGAGATAGGGCGGTTTCAGTTCCGGATGAACAAGATAGTTTGCCGCTGCATGTCCTTCCGTATGGTGAACCGGAATCAGCGGCTTATTCGCCATCAACGCAAGCCCCTTTGCAAAGCTCACGCCGACCAGCAGAGCGCCGATCAATCCCGGTGCATAGGTCACAGCGATTGCGTCTACCTCATCTATTGTCATGTTTGCATCTGCAAGCGCCTGCCTGACAACCGGCAGGATATTCTCGCAGTGCCGTCTGGATGCAAGCTCCGGTACGACACCGCCGTAGAGCTTGTGTTCATCTGCCTGCGATGCGATTACATTTGAGAGAATCGTGCGGCCGTCCTCAACGATAGCGGCTGCGGTTTCGTCGCAGGAGCTTTCAATTCCCAAGATCCGCATACTGTCCCTCCTTGAGTCGTCTTGCAATTTCTGCTTCAAGCATATGGAAGCGTTCGGGTTTCCCGTTCGTTTCGGGATTATCCATTGAAAGATCGCGGACATAGGTTTTCCCGCCCCAGCCGTCCACATTAGCGCGGCGCATTGCTCCGAAAATCCGCGTTTTGAAGCCAGAATGCATGCGTTCCTGTTCACGGATAAAATTCTTCATCATTTCGCGCGATGTATGCCCGTCAACCGGACAGCGGGATTTCACGATCTGGGGTATATTCTGTCTTGCGGCATGAATGATATCCGCTTCCGGCGCAAAGCTCAGCGGCCGGATCAGCGTTAGATCCTTGCGCGACAGATACGATTTCGGGGCATAGCATCCGATTCTGCCTTCGATAAAAAGATTCATCAGGAATGTTTCAATCGCGTCGTCGTTGTGATGACCGAGTGCGAGCTTGTTGCAGCCGAGCGCCTTCGCGTGATCATGAAGCGCACCGCGGCGCATCTTTGCACAAAGACTGCACGGATGTGTTTCCTTCCGGTGATCAAAGACAATCTGTCCGATCTGTGTTCTGATTACATGATACTCGACACCGAGTTTCTCACAGAATTCCACTGCCGGAGAATAATCAGTCTCAATGCCCTCGAACTGCGGATCCAGCGTAATGCCGACGATTGTATAATCAAACAGTCCGAATCGCTGGAAATCGCGGAGTGCATTCAGAAGTACGAGACTGTCCTTGCCGCCGGATATGCCGACTGCAATTCTGTCTCCGTTCTGGATCAGATCATATTCCTGCACGGCACGGCGCAGATATCCGAAGCAAAATCATTTGCCTTGTCAGCGAGGTCCTCTGCTGCATCTTCTGCCTTATCAGCCAGATCCTCAGCAGCTTCCTTTACATCTTCACCGCAAATTCCGCAGTCTTCACAGAAAAGATCGTCGTCATCATCGAACTCATCTGCATCATAGCGGCAGCTTGCCTCATCCTGACGGCGCTTTGCGATCATGAATGCAGCGGCAGCACCTGCTGCAGCGGCTGCGAACAGTGCAAGAGCAGTAGTTTTCTTCATAGTCATTCCTCTTTCTCCGCAAGGTGCTTTTTGCGGCAAATGCCGATTGATCGCTGCCCATGCGGCTGCAACGATCCTGATATTGCTATTATACCACAGTTTTGTGATTATTTCAAGCGTTTTTTGTGATTTTACGGAAAAACTTATAAAATCGTAATATTGTGGACATGATTTTGATAGGAAGCAATTTCCAGTGTATATCTGCCGTCGCCCAGCGGCGTCATGCCCATTGTCTCGTAAAATGCCGATACCATCTTATTTTTTGCGGTCGGAAGATACTCAGCCGTGAGGTGCTGATATCCGGCATCCGCTGCCATTTTCACGATTGCATCGAACAGGCACTCTTCAACGCCGCGCCGCAGAACACGGCAGCTCATGAGCCATGTGTCAATGAAAAGCGTCTGATCATCCTGCTTTTTGCAGATCACGACACTGATCAGCCCGTGCTCGCCGTATTTGTCGGAAAGCGTCATATAGCGCGTCAGATAGTCCGGATCCTGTGCGATCTCGGCAATATCCGCCTCTGAATAGCGTACTGTCCGCAGATTGAACTGATTGGAGCGTTGCGTCAGCTGTGCGATGCGCGGATAATGGAACGAGTCGAATGGCAGAACCTCTGCTTTCATATCAAGCGCCTTGAGGTAGTCCTCATAGGAACCGAACGAAGCCTGCGCAGCGGTTCGGCTTGCTTCTGCCTGATACTGTGCAGTTCTTGCAGCATCCTCCTCTGAGAAGCTGACCGCTTCAAACAGATGAAGCGAGTCAAGGTATGAAGGAACCAGCGCCGGATCTTCGGGAAGCTCAGGAACAGTGACTTCAGGCAGCATTTCCCGTACAAGATTCCGCTCGAACGGGTTGTCGTCCAGAAATACGAAGCTGTCCATTCCGATGTTCAGTGTTTTCTGAATGTTCTGAATGTTCTGCGCTTTATTCTCCCAGTTTGCAACAAACATCGCAAAATCATCGAGACGAAGAATCATTTCCGGATGCTTCTCAAATGGTTCGCGTGCGATATCATCGTTATTCTTACTGCACACAGCAAGCAGAATGCCGCGGCGTTTCAGTTCGAGCAGCCAGCGCTGCAATGCGGCAAATGCCGGTCCGTCGCCAAGCTCACCGAGCTGAATACCGTCAATGCCGTCGTCGCCGATGACTCCTCCCCAGAGTGTATTGTCCAGATCGACCACTACACATTTTTTGACCTGTCCGGCAAGCGCTGTGATTGTATCCATGATTCTGGAAGCGACAGCCGGAAGTGCATCCGTGCAGACTGCCATTTTCGCCAGATACCATGTGCGGTCCTCAAAGAACGCCGGTCTGCCGAGTGCCGTCTGGATTGTGCTGAGGGCAATCGGATACACATTCGGGAAATCAGCCGCGATTGTCTCAGAAAGCAGCAGATTCAGCTTCCGCACCTGAAATCCGAAGGAAGCCGGTGTCCGGAGTGCGTAGCTGCCGAAGACAGTGTCCTCCGCCTCCGGAAAATCGAACATCAGGATTTTTGCTTTGGAATTTGCTGCGATTGCCTGCCACAGTCCGGAAAAGCGCTCAATTTCACGCTGCGCAAAACCGGTGCGTGCTGCCGGAACCGTATCATAAAAGCGGTTTTTCAGTTTCTCAAAGGATGCAAACAGCAGAATGTAATCCGGCTGAAACTGATAAACTTCAGAATTCGGATCGAGAAGCTGCGCCTCCATCTGATCGTAATCAGCATCAAGGACATGCAGCGGAAAGCCTCTGCGAATTGACTCGCCGCGAAGTGCGGTTGAGAACTGCTGTGTTGCACAGTCCCCGATGACTGCGATTTTTTTCTTCGGTTCAGATGCCTGCTTTGCGAGCTTTTTCAGCGCGGTATAGCTGACGGTCTCCAATGTTTTGTTCCTCTTTTCTTTTGATAATCTGTGTTATGTTTGTGCCGGATATAAGCCCTTGTCAGTGAGCAGTTCGACCATTGCACCTGCGATCGCATCCGCATATTCGCTGAGGTGATCGTCAAAATTGCGGTTATCCTCTTTGGAGGTCATAAAGCCCATCTCAAGCAGAATACTGGGCATATTGGTATAGCGGTTGACATAGTAATTGTTGCTTTCGTAGTTTCCTTCGCCTTCGCGGAATCCGTAGTGAATGCCGCGGCGTTCCGAAATGCCGACCTTCTCCAGCCAGTCCAGTATGTATTCGGACATGAGTTTATCCATTGTGTTGTCGCCCATGGATTCGTTGTTGATCCAGACCTCAACGCCTTTGCCGGATTCAGCCATATTTCGATGCAGTGAAATAAAGAAGTCAGCGTTTGCATTGTTCGCAATATCACAGCGCTCCTGTAACTCCACGTAGACATCGGTTTCGCGTGTCATGATGACCTGAATATCGGGATACTTCCGGAATGATTCCTGTACAGCCAGTGCAAGTCTTAGATTATCGTCTTTTTCTAGTCTTTTATTTGAAGTATCATTGGATTTGTCTTTGGGCTTGTCTGTTGCGCCGCTGTCGTTTCCGCCGTGTCCGGCATCAATGCAGATGGTGAGCGGCTTTGCTTCTGCTACAGTCGGGACAGCGTTCGGATCTGTTTCGACCGGTTGACTGGAATCAATGACGATGTCAGTGACAGTCGGATTCTCTCCGGATTCGCTGCCGTCACGGTGATGACAACTGACACCGATAATCAGGATCAGCAGCACCAGCGGCCCGAACACCAGAATCACGCGGTCCCAGCGCACTCTCCTTCGTTTTGCCATAGTTTCTCTCCTGCCTCTATAATCTAATATATATTTATTTTATTATATCACAT
>JAGKVC010000124.1 GCA_021152595.1 Clostridia bacterium | reverse complement strand
TTTGCATAGCGCGTATCGGCAGCGGCAGCATTCTGACCGAGAATGCCGTACTGAGACTGACCGCCGAGCAGCGGATTCTTGTAGCCGTCCTTTTCGATTTTCTTATTGACATTTGCGTTGCTGGAGAAGATCGCTCTCTCCTTTGCATATTCCGCAGCGCTGTCCTCATCGAAAATATAGGTCTCGAGGAAATCGCGTGCGAGCGAGCCGTTGTCGGCAGATTTTGTGACAAAGAAGAAATTGTTGTCCGGAGCGATCCAGGCAGCCGGGCCCTGTGTGACTCTGAACTGACCGTAGCTTTCGCGCTTTTCGGTCTCGGAGGAATACTCAACGCCGCTGAGCGTGCCGGAAGGCGCAAGCTCCCATGCGCTCAGGAAAGCGCCGAGTGCATGTGCGACTTGACGGGAGATATCTTCCTTGTCATTTCCCTGGAACAGCTCTGTCCACGAGTCATGATACCAGTCGGTACCGTCGTAACGAGCGCAGTACATGGTCATGTAGCCCTTCTGGCAGTACGTTCTGAGCCGGTTGAGGAAATCTGTCTGCTCCTGACCGAATTGCAGCATGCTCTGCTCATCGAGCCACGGGGTTCTGCGCAGCGAGGGATGCACCTTTGCGAAATCGCCGATCCACGCAGTGATCTTGCACTTATTATCGGAGAGCTCCGCGAGCTTTGCCGCGGTCTGATCGAAGGTCTCCCAGTCCTTGACGAATTCCTGCATTTCGGCGGGCGTTTCGGCACCGAGATAGAGCTTTGCGAGGTCAGCGCGGTAGGCATAGCAGCCGGGTTCTGTGTACCATGAGATTGCGGTCGGCACATCATTGAGACCTGCGCCCTCTGTGATGACGGAAGAATAGATCGGCTCGAAATCTGCGTCCTTGAAGCCGAGCGCGCTGAGCGGCAGGGATTTTTCGCTGTCCGTGGTATAGTTATTGAGCGTGCGGCCGCTGACGATGCAGAGGTCGGCATCACCGCCTGCTTTCAGATAGGCTTCGAGATCTTCCGCCCTGCCTGTATTCGTGATATCGCCGATTGATTTGTATTCCACCAGACCGTCATACTTCGGATATCTTGCGGTGAAGTCCTCGATCATTTCCATCGGTGCCGAGAGATCACCCCAGCCGACGACGGTCAGCTTTTCGCCGGAATCCGGAACCTTCATGCCCTTGTAGCCCGGGCTCAGCAGCGAGGCCCATGTGATATTTTTATGCAGCAGCGCACCGTGGCTGTAGAAATTGAGGATCGTCTGCGCATCTGCGGCATCGAGCTTTCCGTTTTTGTCAACATCCGCCGCAGCGGTCTGTTCTTCGGTCAGGGTACCTCCCTTGCCTGCGAGCAGTCTGCTGTATTCCTTCAGCGTGAGCTGTGCATCATCGACGCTGACCTCCTTGTTGCCGTTGACATCGCCGCGCGCATAGGTCTCGGCGGCGGAAGCGGAGACCGCGCCGAAAGCGGTAACCGCGGTCAGCATTGCCAGAATGGTGCTGAATGTTTTTTTCGTTGCTTGTTTCATGATGGAATATCCTTTCTGCAAAAAATTAAAATGTCAAACCATACACAGCTGTATGATTTCGGATATTATAGCATGAAACATGAAAAAAAGCAATATGGAATATTGCGCTTTGTACATTCCGCATACATCCGCAAACGTTCCGCCGGAAAAGTGGATAGTTCGCCCAATACAAATGCCTGCAAACAGCACAAGCCGCTCCGGATTGTCGGAGCGGCTTGCATATGTACTGTGAAAAAATCAGATTCCGGGGAATTTGATTGCCTTATACTTTTCGAGTTTCGCGGCAACGGTTTCGCGCTTCTGCGGATCCATGAAGAAGCCGCCCTGCGTATCGGCGATCTCATCGCAGTGAACGCCGCGTCCTTCTTCGGAGGTTCTGTCGCGCTCAAGGCCGTTCGCCGCAATGACGAACTTCCATTTTCCGTCGTCGGTTTTGACGAGGTCGCCGCCTGCGCCGCAGACCGCGCACTCAATCGGATACTGCAAGCCTCTCCACTGCGGCTCGCCGAGGCAGAGACAGTTGCTGTGGCAGTTCGGGCACCAGCCGGCATCCGGTTCGCCGAGCCAGCCGCGCTCCGCAGCAGGGGTATTGAGGGATTTCATGATATTTGCACCGATTTCTCTGGCACGCGCGAGCTTTTCCTCATGCAGCAGAACCTGTGCCGGAGCCGGAACCATCGTCGCCATATACATATCTATAATCTTGAAGCTGTTTGAGAACGTCGAAGCCTGCATGCATTCGAGCGCCATCGACTGCCACGAACGGGTAGAGCCGCCGACCGCGATCAGCGCGCCGATTCTGTCACGGGATTTGATCGCGCCGATCTTGGTGAGGAATGCGGTCTCATATGCAAGATTGCGGTGCATGAACTTGAGGAACAGCGAGGAGGGCATCAGCGCGTAGGTCGGTGCCGAGAAAATGACTGCGTCCTGATCGAGCAGCACCTCCATGATTTTCTTCTTATCGTCCTTGTCGTCGAGGGAACATCCGGTGTGCTTTCCCATCGACATGCCCATTGTACAGGCGGTACATCCTGTGCAGTCGAGCAGCTCATAGTCCTTGAGGTTGATCATCGTGACCTCAGCGCCCTGCTCCTGACATACGAGCAGCGCCTCTTTGAGCAAAATCTCGCAGTTGCTGTCTTTTCTTCCGGCGGTAACGCCCATTACCTTGAAACTCATAACATTCTCCTTTTTCAGACAAAATTGATCGCATGACAAGCTGTCAAATACGTCCTATTATTATACAACTGTACGTGCAGAAATGCAAGAGCGTTTTTGCGGATTCTCCGCCGCATTTCCCAAGGATTGCGTTTGCTTTTGGAAAAACCGCCGTGTCGCGCGGAAAACAGGGTTGTAAAAATTATTTTTGCAAAACCCCTTGACAAAGTGTATATACAATGCTATAATGTGTATATCGGATATACACATTATAACCGTGCAGTACAATCCGGACACTGTGCCGCACGGAAATTAGAAATTAGAAACGAGAAATTAGAAATTGCGGTTGTCCGCTTTGCGGACGATTCAAAATCCATTATATTTTTGCCTGCAAAAATATAATACCGAAAATTCTCATTTCACATTTCGTAAGGAGTACTCTTATTATGGATATCATTATCAGCAACGCATCGGGCGAGCCGATCTATACGCAGATCGTCCGCCAGATCAAAACCATGATCCTTGAAGGGACGCTGAAGGAGGGCGACGCGCTGCCCTCGATGCGCAATCTTGCGATGCAGCTCCGGATCAGTGTGATCACGACAAAGCGCGCCTATGAGGAGCTTGAGCGTGACGGCTTCATCGAGTCCTATACGGGCAAGGGCAGCTTTGTCAGAGCGCAGAACAAGGAGCTTTACCGGGAGGAGCAGCTCAAGGCGATCGAAGGACTGCTGACAGATGCCGCCGACAAGGCGAAGCGCTGCGGCATTCCGCTGAATGAGCTTCAGGAAATCCTCGGAATTGTATACGGAGGTTCAGAATCATGAACGACTATGCAAATGCAATTGAAATCAAAAACGTCACAAAGAAATATGACGGCTTCACGCTGGATTCCATCAGCTTTGATGTGCCGCGCGGCAGCATCATGGGCTTTATCGGGCAGAACGGCGCCGGAAAGACCACAACGATCCGCAGTCTGCTGAATATCATCCCGATCAACGCCGGCACAATCAACCTGCTCGGTATGGATCATATCAAGCATGAGCAGGAGATCAAGGAGCGCCTTGCGGTTGTCTTTGACGAGCTGCCGTTCCACGATCTGTTCAATGCAAAGGAAATGGGACGCATCTTCAAAGGGCTTTATGAGAAGTGGGATGACAAGGTCTACGCAGGTTATCTCGAGCGCTTTGAGCTTCCGCAGAAAAAGAAGATCGGGCAGTTCTCCAAGGGTATGAAGATGAAGCTGCAAATTGCCTGCGCCCTCTCGCATGATGCCGAGCTGCTTGTCATGGACGAAGCAACGACCGGTCTCGATCCGGTTGTGCGCTCGGAGATCCTCGATATTTTCCTCGAATATTTGCAGGATGAGAACCACAGCATCCTGATGTCCTCGCATATCACCTCTGACCTCGAAAAGATCGCGGACAGCGTGACCTTCATCGACCGCGGAAAGATTCTTGTCACCGGCTATAAGGATGATGTACTCGAGCAGCACGGCATCCTGAAATGTACAAAGGCGGAGTTCAAAGATGTCGATCCGGAGGATTATGTCAGTGCGCGCGTCTCGGATTTCGGCGCGGATGTCATGGTCTCGGACAGAGCGGCAGCGGCGCGCAAATACGAGGGGCTGCTGCTGGAACCGACAACGCTTGAGGATATCATGGTCTATTATGTCCACAGAACCATGAAGAAATGGACATCCTGAACGGGAACACGGCGAAGCCGAAATAAAAGTTTTGGTCGAGCTTTTACAAAAGCTCGCAGGTTTCCAAAGGGCGGCGCCCTTTGGTCGCTGTCCGCAGACAGCGAAATTCCCTTACGAAAGGAGCTCCGCAGGGGTGAATCCGATAAAACGATCCGGTGGATCGTTTTTCGGAGAGGGGAGCCCTGCGATAGAGGGCTCCCCTAAGTGAATTGCAAGGCAATTCACAAATTGATTTACATGCTTGAGTTGTTGACATTTAGCTGACCTCTCGCGGGCATTTCTGAAAGACTGAGGTGAATCTTATGAACGAACAAAAAACAATCGGCGCTGCGAAGCCGCGTTCGGCAGGTGCGGCAGTCAAAGCGCTTGCATGGCGCGAATGGCGCCTCGTGCGCAAGGATTATTTTTCCGGAATGTGCATCTTTATCGTGCTGACTGTTCTTTTCTGGCTGATCCGCCTGAGCATGTCGGTCGGCAATCTTGCACCGGTATTCGAGGGATCGGAGATGCTGGGAGAATTCAACGCGATCATTTACTACGCTTCGATCTCTTTGGTCGGATGCGGTGCGGCAGCCGGCGGAATGAATACGGCGGCGCTGCCGGATATTCAGGCAAACTGGCTCCCGTATTCCTTTGCGCTCCCGATCACGCCCCGTATGCGCGCGACCGGAATCTATATCGTAAAGATCGTTCGGATGCTGACCGGATTCCTGTTTGCAATTCTGAATGCATTTGTGACTGCGAAAATCACGGGCATGCAGTTTTCCGCGCATACCGTCTGGTTCATGGCAGCGTTCTCTGCGGTGTTCCTGCTCTATGATACGCTGATGACATTCTTTGTGACAAAAGCGCGTACAGCAAAAGGAATAGAATGGGCAACGTTCAAGAGTATGGCTGTTGTTGTTGTACCGGTGACGATCATAAGTCTCTATAACTATATCACCGATCCGAAGGCGGATGATGTTGCACCGATTGATGAGTCGATCGAAAAAGCCCGGATGCTTTTCCTTGCGCATGAATCCGTGATCAGACCGGTCACGGTGCTCGTGCTGATCGGCAGCCTGCTGCTTGGCTGGTATTTGACGATGCGGCACAACAGAATGTACGGCGATGTCAACGAACGCGAAAAAGCGCAGAAAAAGCAGCCGTTTACGCTGTTCAAAACGAAGAAGGACGGTGAGGCATCATGACGGGTTTGATTTTCAAAGAGCTTCGGATGAACAGGGGCAACCTGATTGTGCTCACACTCATGGGAGGACCGGGCATTGTGCTGTTTTGGCTTGGGTTTGCGTGGCTGATGACATTAAGCGGAGAGGCGGAAATGGCTGAGATGATCGGCGGCTTCAACAACGCGGACGGTGAGCCGCCGCTGCTTTATCTGATGTGTGCCTTTATACCGTTCTTTGCAACCGGTCTGCAAGCCTTTCTGAATATCTCGCAGGATGAGGTCAAGAAATGGGCGTATTTTACCGCATCGCATCCGAAGGGTATCAGGGGCGCGATCTACGCCAAGTATGTCGTGACATTTCTCATGCTCATGGTCGCCTATGTTTCCGCGACGCTCACGGCAGAGCTTGTGATCCTTGCGGATCATCTGCTTGTCGGCACGGAGAATGAGCAGCTCATGATCAATTTGCAGATTACGAATCTTTTGATCAATGGCATGTTTTTCTTTGAACTTTTCAAGATGATGATTGATTTTCCGTTTACATATCGCTTCGGACGCAAGAACGGCGAGCATATGAAAGTTCTGACATTCGCAGTCCTTGTGCTCGGCGGTCTGATTTATCTGCTGTTCGGACCGCTCCCGGGCGGCGAAAGCGGCGATCCGTTTGTCACGATCTATGACTGGTGCGTGTCATTTGCAGAAGGCACGCTGAAGCACAATATTTATCTGATTCTCGGCGTGATCCTCTGGCTCGCGGTCATCGGGTATTATGTATCCTATAAAATCTCCTGCAAGGTCTATATGAAAGGAGTGGAGCAGTATGCAAAATAAGAAACCGGAAGCAAAACGGCTTGTGCTGTTCCTGCTCCTTGCATTCGGCATCGCTTGGATTCCGGAGATCATCCTGAACAAGACGCTCGGCTATGAAAACTGGTTTCAGGGCGCTTATGTCATTCTCGCTCTGCCGGTGATCTACGCGCCGATGCTTGCGAATATCATCACGCGCAAAGTCACAAAAGAGGGCTGGGACAACACGCTGCTGCATCTGAATCTGAAAGGACATGTCCGCTATTATGCGCTTGCAGTCCTGATTCCGTTTGTGCAGGGCCTGCTCACGTTTATCACGATGACGCTCGTTTACGGCCGCTGGGATTTCAGCGAAATGACCGGTCGCGTCAGCATCTCGGATTATATCGGAAACTGCCTGATGATGTTCGCAATCGGACCGCTCTTTGCATGGAACACGATCGGTGAGGAGTTCGGCTGGCGCGCCTATATGAATCAGAAAATGGAGCCGCTGCTCGGCACAACCGGCACGATCATCGCCGGCGGCATCCTCTGGGGCGTCTGGCACGCACCGCTGACGATTGAGGGACACAATTTCGGCAAGGACTACTGGGGCTATCCGTGGCTCGGCATCGTGACGATGAGCGTCTGGTGCATCGCAATGGGTATATTCCTGATGTGGCTGAAGAAGAAATCCGGCTCGGTCTTTCCGGCAGCGATCATGCACGCCTGCAATAATACGGGCGTCGGACGTCTGAATACATTTTTCATCAGCGGGCTCGGCGATCCGGCAAAAATCGAAATGACAATGAAGCAGCATTATATCTGTCAGATTCCGTATTATGTGCTTGCGGCGGCTGTCGCGGTGATTCTGGTATTGGATCATAAACGGAAGCAGACAGCAGCCGTTCCGCCGCAGATCGAAGGCGCATCCGCATAAATCACAAATAACCACTTGACAAATACCCCCATCCGGTATATAATAGAAATACCGGACGGGGGTATATTTGTGTTCGGGTGAAGAATACACCCTGTTTCCATACAAAACGGGATTCCAAAGGGATAGTATCCCTTTGGCGGGTTTGGGCGGAGCCCATTATCAATCATCGCGGAGCGATACCGCTAAGGAGTGAGGAACATGGCAGAGAAGCGATGTCCGCATTGCGCGGAAAAAAAGACCGAGCGTTCCGAGGAGGAGCGCAAAAAGCTGATGAACCGTCTGAGACGCATCGAGGGACAGGTGCGCGGCATACAGAAGATGCTGGAAAACGACGCCTACTGCGCCGATATTCTGACGCAGTCTGCGGCGGTGAGCGCGGCAATCAATGCGTTCAACAAGGATCTGCTTGCGCAGCATCTGCACACCTGTGTTGTCCGCGACATCCGCAGCGGTGACGACAGTGCGGTTGATGAGCTTGCAGAGCTGGTCAAAAAACTGATGAAATGAGGGATCAAACATGACAGCAATGCTGGTTGCGGTGAATCCGGCGAATATCGTCCTCATCGCAGTGATCGCGGCGCTGGCAGGTGCCGGCGCAGCGAGTGCCGTCAGGCATTTCAGGGGACAGGGTGACTGCTGCGGCGGAGGCGGCGGCACGGTGAAAGCCGAAAAGAAGGAACTGCAAAACCCCGAAATTCTCCGCTACATCATGCATATTGAGGGGATGCACTGCGAAAACTGTAAAGCGGCGGTGGAGCGGCAGATCAACCGGATCGAGGGCGCAGCCTGCGAGGTCGATCTGAAAAACAAAACGGCGACCGTCCGCTGTGACCGGCAGATCGAGGCGGAAACCCTGCGCCGCACCGTCGCCATGATGGATTACGATATCAAGTCGATCACGCAGGAGGCGGTCAGATGACGCAGTACAATGTCACGGGCATGAGCTGTGCGGCATGCAGCGCGCGCGTGGAAAAAGCAGTCAATGCAGTGGAGGGCGTGGAGAGCTGCGCGGTCAGTCTCCTGACGAATTCAATGGGCGTTGAGGGCAGCGCATCACCGGAAGCGATCATGAAAGCGGTCGCGGACGCAGGCTACGGCGCAACGCTGAAAACCGCGGAGAAAGCAGCAGCACCGGCAGCAGATTCGCTTGCCGATACCGAAACGCCGAAGCTGCTGCGCCGCCTGATAGTTTCACTGATTTTCCTGCTGATTCTGATGTACTTCTCCATGGGACATATGATGCTCGGATTTCCGCTCCCGAAGATCCTCGAGGGCAATCATGTCGCAATGGGGCTGATCCAGCTTCTCCTGACCGTGATCATTATGGTAATCAACCAGCGCTTTTTTATCAGCGGATTCAAAGCGCTTCTGCACCGCGCCCCGAATATGGATACACTTGTCGCACTCGGATCATCCGCGTCTTTTATCTGGAGCGTCTGCGTATTATTTGCAATGACGGACGCACAGCTTCGCGGCGATGCGGACAAGGTCATGGCGCTGATGAATCAGTTTTATTTTGAATCCGCTGCAATGATTCTGACACTGATCACCGTCGGCAAGACGCTTGAGGCGCGTTCCAAGGGCAAAACGACGGACGCATTGAAAAGTCTGATGCAGCTTGCTCCGAAAACCGCGGTGATACTGGAAAACGGCACAGAGCGTGAGATTCCGGCGGAGCAGGTGCAGCGCGGCATGCATTTTGCGGTACGACCGGGCGCACAGATCCCTGTGGACGGCATTGTGATTTCAGGCAGCGGCGCGGTCAATGAATCCGCACTGACCGGAGAGAGCATCCCCGTGGATAAGGCGCAGGGTGATCCGGTTTCGGCAGGCACGATCAACCAATCCGGCTATCTGGAATGCGAAGCGACGCGCATCGGCGAGGATACGACGCTTTCGCAGATCATCCGCATGGTCGGGGATGCCGCCGCGACGAAAGCCCCGATTGCCAAAATCGCGGATAAGGTTTCCGGCATATTTGTCCCGACGGTCATCGGCATCGCGCTTGTGACGCTTGCGGTCTGGCTGCTGCTCGGCAGGGAAACGGGATTTGCCCTTGCACGCGCGGTTTCGGTACTGGTCATCAGTTGTCCGTGCGCACTCGGTCTTGCAACACCGGTTGCGATTATGGTCGGCAGCGGTGTCGGCGCACGCAGCGGCATATTGTATAAGACGGCGGCAGCACTCGAGGAGACGGGCAGAATCAAAACCGTCGTACTGGATAAGACCGGCACCGTCACCGAGGGCAGACCGCATGTCACAGATGTGATTCCGGCGCATGGCGTGACCGAATCGCAGCTCCTGACCGATGCCGCAGCACTCGAGCAGCACAGCGAGCATCCGCTCGGCAGCGCGGTCATGGAATATGCATCGCAGCAGGGGATTACGCCGCCTTCCGTGACAGATTTCGCGGCAATGGCAGGCAGCGGCGTCACTGCAAAGCAGGGGGATTCGCTTTTGCTCGCATGCAGCCAGCAGCGCGCATCGGAGCATGTCACATTGTCCGCGGAGATGATCAAAGCCGCGCAGGATCTCGCAGAATCCGGCAAAACGCCGCTCTTTTTCCTGCGTGATGAAAAGCTGACGGGCATCATCGCCGTCGCGGATATCATCAAGCCGGACAGTGCCGAAGCGATTGCAGATCTGAAATCCATGGGAATCTCAGTCGTGATGCTGACCGGAGACAATGCACGCACCGCGGAGGCAATCGGCAGAGAATCGGGCGTTGACCGCGTAATCGCAGGTGTACTGCCGGAGGGCAAGGAGCAGGTGATCCGCGAACTCAGTGAAAGCGGCAAGGTCTGCATGGTCGGCGACGGCATCAACGATGCGCCTGCCCTGACGCGCGCGGATATCGGCATGGCAATCGGCGCAGGTACGGATGTTGCAATCGACGCAGCGGATGTTGTCCTGATGCAGAGCAGCCTGACGGATGCCGCGAACGCAATCCGCCTGAGCCGCAAAACGCTGAAAAACATCCATGAAAACCTGTTCTGGGCGTTCATTTACAATCTGATCGGCATTCCGCTTGCGGCAGGCGTACTGGTGCCGTTCGGGCTGACGCTGAACCCGATGTACGGTGCGGCCGCGATGAGCCTGTCCAGCTTCTGCGTTGTCACAAACGCCCTGCGTCTCAATCTTGTCAACGTTTATGACGCAAGGCGCGACAGAGAACACAAAAAAGCGGCGATACCGGATTTCATCTCCGGCGAGGCTGCGTGCAATATCAAAAAGGAGGATAACAATATGAAAATCGTAAAAGTGCTGACGGTTGAGG
>JAGKVC010000007.1 GCA_021152595.1 Clostridia bacterium | reverse complement strand
CTTTGTCAGCCTGACCTCATTCCAGCGCTTTGAAGGCGCCGCTTCTGCTTCGGTGACGGTGCCGTCTTTGTCGGCTGCGACATAGCCTGCGAGCTGCAAGGTTGTCAGCTTGTAGTCAATGCCGTATTTTTTGCCCTCTGCGGAGAGCTGCTGCACGCAGTCGGCAGGTGCTTCGGATGTGGAGAGGTTGTTATCCGAGCTGTATTTCCAGTCCGAGCCTGCGTTTGAAGCATTGGTCTCCCAGTTATAGGCGGTCATGCGGTTTCCGCCCTGCCGCACGGCGGTGACAGCGACCTTTTTGAGGTCGTCCTGATGCCCGTATTCATTGATGCCGAAGATATACGGGCTGATCGGCTTGCCGCTGTCTGCAAGATCGACGGTGATCTGCATGTCATAGCTTCCGGCAGCGGATGCCGGTGCTGCGCCGAATGCCGCCGTCAGCATGGTCAGCGCAGTGAGAAATGCGATTGCTTTTTTCATATCGTTCCCCCCGATAAATCTAGCCGTTTTTCAATCAGATTGTGTCAGTATCCCATGTGGATACCTGCGGCACACTGTCCGGATTGCCGGTTGTGCGGTCCTGAAATGTGCCGTATTTATAGGTATCGACCTTGGTGTCAAAGTTCTGGAGATAGTTGCATGCGGACTGTGCAAGAATCAGGATCATGGCAAGCGTCGGATTGTGCGTGTAGCCGTACATGATGACGGGCTCCTCCTCGCCGAGATCGGCAGCCATGCGCCAGACAAAGCCGAAGCGGTCGAGCCGGTTGATCACGCTCTGCACCTTTTCCGCAGGAATCCCGAGGCGTTCCGCGAGCTTCTCCGGTACAAAGAGCTTGTTCCGGCAGCTTCCTGCCATGTACTTGATCATGCGGATCGCATCGGCATCTGCGAGCGTTGTCAGCAGCTTCACGATCCGGTCCTCATCGCGCAGATAATCTGCGGCGCCTGTTTCCGGTTTTTCGAGAAACACGCAGTATCTCAAATCCGGGTTGAGCCGCTGCAATGCGATCTCGCGGTCTGTGTGCAGCCCAGCATAGGTCTCATGCTCATAGCTTTCGCGCAGACGGCCTGTTTCGCCGTCGGCGGAAGGATTAAATGCGCAGATCGAAGCGTAAAAGAGCTTTGCGATCAGTTCCGCACGCTGATCGGGTGCAAGCGCCTGCAATGCGCTGCTGACGGTCTGCACCGGATCGGTGTCCCCGCGGGACTGCCGGATGCCGAAAAGCGCATCCAGCGAAAGATCAAGCGCAGCCGCGAGCTTCGGGAGCTGTTCCGTATCCGGATAGCTTGCCTTTTCCCATTTCGAGACAGCCTGCGGCGAGACATTCATCCTTGCGGCGAGCTGTTCCTGCGTGAGATGCAGTGCTTTTCTGCGCTTTGTGAGGTTGGAATGGAAATCCTCTGTGCGTTTCATGGGTGATACCGCCGCATGCATCGTACAGCGAATCCGCCGCGTCCGCATCCGGTTTTTCCTTTCCTGATATGATTGTAGCATAATCGGCGGTTGTGTGCAAGCAAATAATTCTTGCTGTTTTACAACCGCAGGTTGTGCTGATAAAGCATCGGTTGTATATTCTCAGTATAGCACACTGTTTCCGATTCCGCAAGTATCAATGATATCCGGATACTGTGCATTTCTTGACAATTTCGTGCATCCATGCTATACTTGAATATAAAAATAAACTGACAGATGAGGCATGAGCATGGAACGATTTTGCGAACATTATCTGAAAAAACTCCGGATCGGCAGCCTGACGCTCGATTCCAATGTGCTGATGGCACCGCTCGCCGGATATACGAGCTATCCGTTTCGGGTGATGTGCCGGAAGCTCGGCGCCGGACTGTGCTTCACGGAGATGGTCAGCGCAAACGGGCTGAAATATCACGACAAGGCAACGGCAAAGCTGCTGTATACGGACGAAGCGGAGACACCGCGCGCGGTGCAGCTCCTCGGCTGTGTGCCCTCTGCCTTTGAATATTCCTGCAAGGGTGCCTATACGGAAGCCTTTGATCTGGTGGATATCAACATGGGCTGTCCGGTGCCGAATATTGTCAGGAACGGCGAGGGCTGTGCGCTGACGGGCAATCTGCCGCTTGCTGCAAAAATCATTGAGGCGTGCAAACGCAGCGGAAAGACCGTGACGGTCAAGTGCAGACCGGGGCTGAACCGGAATAAGGTCACGATATCGGAATTTGCGCGGATGTGCGAGGATTCCGGCGCGGATATGCTGACCGTCCACGGCAGAACAAGAGATATGATGTATGACGGCGAGCCGCTGTATGATCTGATCGCGGCGGCAAAACGCGCGGTGCATATTCCTGTGATCGCAAACGGCGGCATCTGCTCCGAGGCGGATGCTGTCCGCATGATGGAAAATACCGGTGCCGACGGCGTCATGATCGCGCGGTACGGGCTGGAAAATCCGCTGATTTTCGCGGAGCTGACCGGAAAGCGCGTCCCTGCGGATAAATATGCGCTGCTGCTGGAGCAGACAGAGATTGCGGCACGCTGCTTTGATGAGCTTGCCGCGATGGACTATATCAAAAAGCTGTCCTCATATTTTATGAAGCGGATTCCGGGGACAAAAACTTATAAGCAGGCGCTCTATCAATGCGGCAATATGCAGGAGATCCGGGCGATTCTCGGTCAGATTTTCAGAGAAACGGAGAATGAAGCATGACAGAAGCATTTACAGTGGAAAACGGTGTTCTGATCCGTTTTGAAGGCGATGCACACAGCATCGTGATACCGGAGAATGTCCGTGTAATCGGCGACGGCGTGTTCAAGGGCATGGCGTGGATCACGGATGTCGCTCTCTCTCTGCACAGTGAAATCGACTGCTCCAATTTCGGCGATGATATCTTCACCGGCTGCATCCGGATTCAGGATATCCGGCTCTCGGACGGTTTCTGCTATCACGCGGAGAATCTCTTTTCGGATTATATTGCCGGAAAGACGGTGCATCCGGTTGTCCGCAAAATCGCGGAGAGCCTGTTTCAGTCGCTGGAAACCGAGAACGGCGAGCTTTGCAGAATGCATGTCAACCTGCGCGAATTTGAGCTGCCGGAGGGCATCACCTGCATCGGAAAGGGCTGCTTTTTTGATAAGCGCGGATTTGTCTCGCTGACCTTTCCGGCAAGCCTGAAGCGCATCCGGAGCAATGCATTCGGCAACTGTCTCAATCTGAAAGAGATCAGGCTGCAGCATGCAGATCTTGTGATCGACGATGACGCCTTCCGCGGATGCACAAGCCTGAAAACGGTTATCATCGGCGGCGAGACCTATCATCTCCGCGGCATCACAGATGCAGGGGAAATGCCATATATCATCCGCAGAATCAACGATCAGCTCCTGAGCGATTTTTATATCAGCGGCAAAACTCTGATGTCCTACTCCGGCAGAGAGGTACAGGTAACGATCCCCGAGGGCGTGGAGATCATCGGGGAGAGCTGCTTTGCGGATAATGACAAGCTCGGTCGCGTGATCATGAGCGATACTGTCCGCGCGGTGCAGGAAAACGCATTCCGGAACTGTACTGTGATGCAGTCTGCGGTGTTCTCGGCAAATCTGCGGACGATCGGCAGAAGCGCCTTTGAGAACTGCAAAAAGCTGATCCGATTCAATGTTCCGGAGACACTGGAAACCGTCGGGTTTGCGGCATTTCGCGGCTGCGGGATGCTGGAACTCAGGCAGTTTGAAACGGGTACGCCCGCGGCGGAAAAGCTGCCGGAGCGCATCTATACAGCCGATGACATTGCAGCATACAGCTTCTGCGACGATGCATCATTGACAGCGCTGCATCTGGACAAGCCCTGCGTGATCGGGAAATATGCGTTCTCCGGCTGCCCGAATCTGCAAAAGGTTGTGATCGACAATCCTGCGTGCATCATCGAGCCATATGCCTTTGAAAAATGCGGTGCGCTGCGCGAGGTCAGCGTATTGGCAGGGGAGATCGGCAGAGGTGCGTTTTCATTCTGCCGGAATCTGGAAACGGCGGAGATCCGCGGCGCGGCGGCGCTCGGGGATGAGGCGTTCGCAGGCTGTGCATCCCTGAAAGAGATCCGTCTCTCTGATGATGTGACGGCGATCGGGCGGCGCTGCTTTGATGAATGTACATCCCTGCGCGGATTTGATTTTTCATCTGTGCGGATGATCGGCGAGCGCGCATTTGAGCGCTGCGATGCGCTGACGGAGATCCGTCTGGATAATACGGCGGTCGGGTATCATGCATTTGCGGACTGCTCTGCCTTGCGGAAGATCACGCTCAGTTCCGATACGGTTCTGGGAAGCGGCGCATTCTTCGGCTGTACCTTTGCAGATACGGTGATACTGGACGGGAAAAGCTACGGATTTTCGCAGTTTTCCCAGAGCAAAAACACAGCAGAGAATGAATTGCCGATTCCGGTGCAGGAGATCATCGGCAGTGTGTATGCCTGCTTTGATGTCAGCCGCGGCTTCCGAATCATGAAATACAAGGGCGACGCGGAGGCAGTGCGCATTCCGGATGATATCATTGCCGCAGAGGATGAAGCATTCCGCGACCATCTGCGCGTGAGAGATATCCGGTTTCCGGCAGGCTTCCGATACAGCGGCAAAATGGCCTTCTCCGGCACGGGCTGGCTCGAGCAGCGCCGGAAGGAGATGCGCTATAATATCGTCAACGGCCTGCTGATCGACGCTGCATGCTGCGGAGAAACTGCGGAGATTCCTGCGGAAACAGAGCGGATTTGCAGCTGGGCATTTGCCGGAAATATCGAACTGAAAGAGCTGATTTTCAGCCGTGACCGCATCATTGTCGATCCGCTTGCATTCCGGAACTGCATGCATCTCCGGCGTATCCGCTGCGCAGACGGCAGCCTGTATACGCTCGAATCCGTCCGTGATGTGGAGGAGAAGCCGTATCCGGAGCTTGTCCGGCGCATTTTCGAGGAGAGCATCAACTGCTTCAAGCTGGATGAAAACGGCGTCCTGACCGAAAGCACGGGCAATCTGAAGCGGCTTGTGTTTCCGCGCGGAATCCGGTCAGTCGGCGATCAGGTCTATATGGATTGCCACCTGCTGGAGCAGATCACGTTCGCACCGGATACCGTGCAGATCGGGCGGTCGGCGTTCAAAAACAGCAAATGGCTCAGGCAGGTGCAGGGGGCAGAGGGCGTTGTCTCGATCGGTTCGCAGGCGTTCAGCGGATGCAAAAATCTGGAACAGATCGCCCTTTCGGATGCGCTGGAAACCATCGGCAAGCGTGCATTTGAGCATTGCTGTGCGCTGAAAGAGATTCATCTTTCGGAGCAGCTCACGGAGATTCCCGAGCGCGCATTTTTCCGCTGCAAGAGCCTGAGAAAAATCGTGATACCGGCATCTGTCCGGCAGATCGGCACACAGTCATTTGCATTTTGCAGTGCGCTCGAAGAAGTGGTATTCTGTGACCGTGACAGCGTGCAGGTCGCGGAGGACGCCTTTGCGTGGTGTGAAAAGCTATGAGATACAGAACACTCGGAAATACCGGTCTCAGGGTTTCGGAGATCGGCTTCGGCACGATTCCGGTGCTGAGCGGCAATGTGCCTGTTCTGCCGGATTATTACAGTCCGGATTTACAGCAGGCGGTTGAGATCATGATGCATGCCTACCGGATGGGCTGCAATTTCTACGATACCGCGATACCGGAGGAATACGGCGATGCGGAATACAAGCTCGGCGTATTCGCGGAGAAAGCCGGACGGGAGCATATCATCATCTCGGATAAGGCGCGCTTCATGGACGGCAACGATATGTTCCGCGAGGTGCAGCGCTCGGCGGAGAATCTCGGCACGAATCCGGATATCTATTTTGTGCATCAGGTGGATGAAAAGAATCAGGATGAGACCTTCAGCCGCTACGGCGCACTCGATGCGCTCTGTGATCTGAAAAAAGCCGGTCTGATCCGCTATACCGGCATTGCGACGCATTATTACAGTGTTGCAGCGCGTGCCGCCGCGGACAGCCGCGTCGATGTGATCCAGACAAGCGGCAATATCATGGAGCGCGGCATCATGGACCGCATTGCGGCGGATGAACGCTTCCGCGGCAAGGGACTGATCCTCAACAAGGTCTATGCCGCAGGCTGCCTGCTGCCGGAGTTTCAGCCGCAGGAGCTGATCGGCGGTATATTGCATTATTCCTTTTCCTGCGCGCTGATCGGCATCGGGACAATGGAACAGGCAGAGGCGGCGATGCAGGCGGAATATGCGCCGGTGAATTTCACATTTGATGCAGTCATGCAGCGGCTTTCGGAATCCTTTTCACCGGTGCGCTGCGACCGCTGTCAGCGGTGTATCTGTCCGCACGGCTATGAGATTCACATTATCCTGCGGCAGTATAACTATTATCATCTCGGCAAGCGCTTCTGGGCGATGAAAAAGCTGCGGCTGAATATTGCGGAGTTCTATGCACACTGCCGCGCCTGTACAGACAGAGTATGCATGAAAGCATGTCCGCAAAAGCTGCGCATTCCGGAGCTGATCGAAATGATTTATGAACTGAGCCGGCAGCCGCTGCCAAGTGAACAGCAGCCTTAGTACAATTGTACCAAGACTGCTGTTTTTGGTTATCGGAAGAAAATGGTATACACAAGGTCGGCAGCGAGTACCGTGACAATTACGGCAGCCGCAGTGATTACGGCTTTGTCTTTCATATGCGCGGCAAGTTTATCGAGGAGCGGCTGGATCACATAGAGGAATACCACGCCGCCGATGCCGAAGCGGATGCTCGGACTCAGCGCGATCCGCGCCTGAAAATTGATCGCATAATCCGCGTAGGTCTGCCACGGCCATGAGCCGATGATCCATTCACAGAGATAGCTTGTGATCAGCTCGATCAGTGTTGCGGTTGCCATTGTGAGCAGGAAAATCACCGGCAGAAACAGCAGCTTCCGCCCGAGCGGTTTATCCTTGATCAGCCGGTACC
Source organism: Clostridia bacterium (assembly GCA_021152595.1). Lineage (GTDB taxonomy): Bacteria > Bacillota > Clostridia > Oscillospirales > Ruminococcaceae > Firm-04. The sequence continues at coordinate 51,820 of JAGKVC010000007.1, read as the reverse complement.
ACAGCAGCAGAAAGACGGTTGCGCCGAAGCCGTAGACAGGCAGCCAAGGTCCGAACAGCACGCCGCGGTTGCTGAATCCCCAGCGATAGATAAAGGTTTCCAGCACGACCTCATAGATCCAGCCGATCACGGCATAGATCCAGAAGAACAGGACATATTCCGAAATGCGCCGCAGTTTCATATGATTAGACATCCTTTCCTACAAGTAAAATGTATGATTTATTATAACGCAAACCTGCAGAAAAGTCAACCGCGGGCGGGCAGTGGCGGGCAGTGCCCGCATCCATTATTCTATAGCCGTCCAAGAACCATTACAGTATTTCGCGTAAGGCTCTTTTCAGTTCCGATTCCCGTATAATACCGGGCATTGATTCTCCTCAGCCCATCGCACCAAATAGGAGCAGGGTTCTTTGGTGGCTGTAGACAATAGGCTGTCGGTTCTACCGACGTCAAAGAGCGCATGGATCGCAGCCGCATCAAAGGGGACGATCTGCACAGCGTCTCCGTCGGTACTCTGCCGGTCTTTGCCGGAATCAATGAAGATGCTGCCGTCCTGATCGAGCGTGACACAACCCGAAAAGCTGAGAGAACCGAAATCCGCAGACTGAAAGGTCACCGCCTGACAGGAACCGTTCGGCTGCGTGAAGCCGAGGATCGTCACATTCTCCATATCCGACATGATCTTGACCATGTCGTCGCCTGCGCTGACCGTCTCGGAGTTGACCAGCAGGATCACCCTGCCGTCGCCGAGTAACTGTTCACCCTGAAATTTGATCGTCTTGCCCTTGATGTAATTGCCGTTTTCGTCGGTTGCCCACTTATGATGCTCTTCATCCCATACGCCGGTGATCATGTTCACATATTCGCCTTTGGGCGCGAACATCGAGACCACGCCGTTCACCATATGCGGCGAGCCGCCTTCATTGCTGCGCAGGTCGATGATGACATCCCGGACGCCCTCCGCCTGATACTGGAGAATTGTGCTGCGGAGCTCGTCCTTCATTTCGTTGAATGCATCATCCTCCGCGGAGTTGTAGGATTTCATGTCATAGCTCATGCCCTTGATGCGCAGGCAGGCGGTGGTCTCATTGATTTTGCTCCACGCGAGATTTGCCGATTCGATGCCCTGATTGATCGTGTTGACTGTATCACGGCAGCGTTCAAAGTATTCGCCGGTTTTGGGAAGTACGGCGGTCTGCTCTGCACCGGAATCGTCAAGATAGGTCACGGTGACACTTTCGCCGCCGACGCCTGCCGCCAGCAGGCCGCTCCAGAAGATCTCATTGTCGATGTCCGGGTAGCTGTCCAGATGCATCAGGATATGACCGTCCTGATCTGCAACAAATGTGCTGAGACCGTAGGCAGGGGAGCTTTTGCTGACTTCGTCAGGCGATCTGCCGTCCCATTTTGTAATGACGGTGCCGTTGTGAATGCCGTATGCTGCAAGGCTTTCATCGGTATTGACCGCGGCAAAGCTGCCGTCGGAGCAGTGCATGACCGAAAGACCGTAGTCATTGCCGAGTGCCGCTTTGATGGCCGCAGCCGCAGCATCATTGTCCTCTTTGCAGTAGGAGTATCCGACATGCCCGTCATGAAATTCGCCGGAGAGCGCGCCCCAGACGAGCGCATTCCGCCCTGCATCCTGTGTGCGGTCGATCTCCGCGAACTGCGGCTGATATTCAGCATAGAGCGCATCCCAGTCGATGCCCTTGTGTTCGGTCAGGACATAATGCTCGCGCATGCAGGAAAACAGCGTTTCAAAGTCCTTGAGATAGCTTTTTGCACGGTAGCGCGGATTCAGAAAACACACCGGAATACTCAGCAGCATGCAGACTGCACCGGCTGCCGCGAGCTTTTGACGGCGCGGCTTCGCCTCTGTGAAGAATCCGAGCGCAGCAATGACTGTGCCGAGATAGAGCGGCAGCAGCGAGATATCCGGACCGCGCTTTGTAATGACAAATGCCGGAACCGGCAGAAGCAGCCACAGCAGCTTCCATTTTGTGCTTTTGATGCGGTCAGCGCGTTCTGCGAGCAGCCACAGCGCACCGCAGCCCAGTACGCAGACTGCAACCGCGATCAGGTCGATTATTTGCATAGATGCCGCCTCCTTTCAGTTCATATCGTCCACATGGAAAAAGTGGTAGCCGAGCAGCAGCCAGACCGCGCACATCACAAGCGAGCAGACGATGACCGGCACGATCTGCGCAGCATGCAGCTCCGGATAATAGGTGTAGTAATTTGTCAGTGTCAGGTCATAGGTGCGCCAGTTGTCAAATGTGCAGAGATTGAGGAGATCCGGGATGCTCAGCATGCCGTGAATACGCTTTGCAGCCGAAAGAAACGGAAGCGCCGAGCCCTCGATCATGCCGAGCGAAAGCATAGTTGCACCGAGCGCACCGACCACTGCCGCAAGCTGCTTTTTTGTAATGAAAAGCAGGAACACAAAGAATGCCGAGAGCCGCAGCAGCGGAAAGAGCATCAGCAGCGTGCGCAGCAGGATATTGGAGAGCGGAACCGCATTCCCGATGCCGAACATTGCGCCGTAGACACCGTAGGGGATGCCGAGCAGTGCCAGAGCGGTCAGCGGTGCGGTGACCATGACCGGAATCGCACGCCCGAAATAGGATGCCGCACGGCTTCTGCCTGCCGTCAGCTCGTGGTTGATGGTTTTGTCCTCGAAATCATCGCCGCAGACCATGCCGATCATGATCATCGGCGCCATCAGCGCAATGGAAGCAGCAAACGATGCTGTCTGCGGTACATAGGCAGTCAGCGTATCGCGGATCTCGGGTGTGCTTTCGCCGTTGAGAAACAGCATAACGAATATGACAAACAGCACCAGCAGATTCGCAAGATGCACGATCCGCTTGGTGAAAAGCTGCCGGAATTGAAAACGGATAATATCAGACATTGCAGCCGCCTCCTTATGAAATATCGCGCTTGCGGAAGCATGCATAGCCGCCGAACAGCCAGCACAATCCGATGCCGAACGATGTGCAGAGCATCCGGAGAATTGTGCCTCCGGAAAGCGCCGCTTTGTAGACCGTGATCTCCTTGCCGTCTAAGAATCCGCTGGTTGTATTGGTAAAATCAAGCAGCATTTTCAGGTCGGTCACGCCGGTGTGCCACGAAAGCGCAACGCCGGATTCCTCCATGAGAAACGAGGCGAGGATCAGCGCCATTGTGCCGACAAAGGCAAGCGCCATCGGAACAAGATCATTGCCGGAGACGAAGCTCAGCGCCGTAAAGAAGCAGACCAGCCGGAACAGAATCGGGAAGACCATGCCGAGATGCAGCAGCATATTGGAGAAAGCGAAGCTGCCGCCCCAGCCGTTTTTGAGCGTCATGCAGCCGACACAGACCAGCGGAACGAGCAGTGTCACAGCAATCATGATGATGAGCGCTGCAAAGAATCTGCCGAAATAGACCGCGGAGCGTTTTTTACCGAACAGAACTTCGTAATTTGCCGTCTTGTCGCGGAGATCGGCACCGCAGGCGCGCGCTGTTACCCAGCCTGCCGCGATCGGCAGAAGAATTACGAGAAGCGCGCCGAGAGAGCAGAATGTTTCGCTGCCTGTTCCGCGCAGCAGCGAGCTGTCCGCGATGATCTGGATCAGAACCGTTGCCAGAATATAGATCGCGCCGCCCCAGAGCAGCTTGTCACGAACGGTCTGCCGCAGGATTGCTTTCAGAATGTTCAGCATTGTCATCACCTACCAGTTTCATGTAATAGGATTCCAGATCTGCCTCATGCATATGCAGCGTCACAGGAACCAGGCCGTTTTCGTAGAGCGTTTTTGAGATCAGCGGCAGATTGTCGAGCTGTTCAAAGACACGCAGACTGCCGTCCTTCATGACATCACAGTTTTCGATGCCGAGCTGATTTTGCAGCACCGCAAGCGCGACGGCATCATCATTTGTGCGGATGTGATAATATTCGCCGCAGATCTTGTGCAGCTCCTCCGCCGAGGCAAACTGCCGGATCTGTCCGTTCCGGATAAAGAGATAATCGGTGCAGAGCTGCGAGAGCTCCGCGAGAATATGCGAGGAGATCAGGATCGTGACATTCTCCTCCTCATTGAATTTCCGGAGCAGCTCGCGGATCTCGATAATGCCCTCCGGATCGAGACCATTGACGGGCTCATCCAGCACCATGATCTCGGGCTTTGAGAGCAGCGCACCGGCAAGTCCGAGCCGCTGCCGCATGCCGAGCGAAAACTTCTTGACATGCTTTTTGCCGACGTCTGCGAGCCCGACAATTTCCAGCACCTCATCCACGCGCTTCGGATCCGGAATGCCCTTTTGCAGGCGCAGCTTTTCGAGGTTGTCGCGCGCGGACATTTCCTCCTTGGCGTAGGGCGTTTCGATCATGAAGCTCATGCGCGAACGGGCATGCGCAAGCTCCTTTTCCGTGCTGCCGCCGAAGATTGAGAAGCTGCCTGCTGTCGGCAGAACCAGTCCGCCGAGCATTTTCATGATGGTGGTTTTGCCTGCGCCGTTCGGTCCGACAAGACCGCAGATCATGCCTTTTCTGATCTGAAAGCTGGCGCTGTCCACAGCTTTTTGTGTTTTATATTGCTTGGTCAGTTCCTTTGCCTCAATGATGATTTCAGACATATCAGTTCCTCCTTTGTGTGATTTGATGTTGTCCTGCTGATGTTATGATAAAGGAAAAGTATAAAGAATCCTTTAAGAATCTCAAAGTTTACAATTTGTTCATAATTTGGGCGCGGACAGAACAATGCCCCGAAGAAAAATACCCATATAGAAGTAATGCCCCTGCGTGTTACAAAGCACGCAGGGGCATTAGCGTAATAAGATAAATCAGAATTCTTATCCTAAAGTATAATCATTGTTTTTCACTAAACTAAAGAATTCAGGCGTAATATATTCCTTAGTTATATACTTCTTTCCCTTATACATTTCATTCACAACAAAATGTTCAATCTCAGTATAAGGAGCGATCCTTTTTACTATTCGCACCAGCTTGCTATAACACTTTCCAATATTTTCAGAACGAGGAATCCATGTCCCGTTCTCATATCTTCCGGTAATCAAATAAAGCCGATTTCTTATAAGCAGTCGATTTTCGTGATCCGGACGAGAAAAGCCGGCTTCGATTAAATACAATGCTGACGAATGCGAGGGGTGCTGATTCCCATAATGATCTTCTATTATGAGTTCTCCACTTGTCGGGAAATGAAAATAATAAGATTCTGTATCTTCTTTGACAATTTCTAAAGAAGTTCCGCCTATCATCTGCAATTTACCATTTCTACGCTCATGCCTATAGATCACAGCACCATTATCAAGCGCAGTCTGTGCAACTGATAGAAAATCTTTATATCCCATATAATAGTTGATTTGTTTTCCCATGTGTTTTCTCCAATCTATTATATTCTATATTCTGATTTATCTGATTACGTCTGCGGAAAGACAATGCTGATTGTCAGGAGATCGCCTGCGGTTTCTGCGCTGACCTTTGCATTCTGCTTTTCTGCGAGCAGCCGGACGATATAGAGCCCGAGCCCTGCGCTTCCGCCGCTGCGTGAGGCATCTGCGCGGTAGCTGCGCGTGAACATCAGGGCAGGATCCGGCATCTGATCCGCCGCGACGGGATTGGAAAAGGCGAGTGTGCAGCCGGAATCATCCTGCGAGACGCTGAGCCGGAAGCTGCCCTTTGCATACTTGAGCAGATTATTCAGTACATTGCCGAGCATCCGCAGCAGCATCTGCTCATCCGCTTTGATATGGACGGTCTTCTCTGGAAACACGATCTCCGGCTCCAGATGATGCAGCCGGATTGCCGCTTCACTGTCCGCGAGAAACTGCATCAGCACCTTTGTCAGATTGACCTGTGTGAGCTGTGCCGCTGCGTCATCGCTTTCCAGCACGGACATCTCAAAGAATGTATCCGCCATTTCTTTGAGCGCATCGGCTTTTTCGCGGCTGACAGCGAGATATTCGGCACCGCGTTCCGAGAGATGCTCCTCCTGTGCGAGGAGCTGCAAATTGCCTTTGATCACAGTCATCGGCGTGCGGAGATCATGCGCAATATCCGAGACAGACTGCCGGAGACTGCGCTCTGCACGTTCGGCGTCGCGCTTGAGACGACGCTGCGTATCGAGCGAGCGGTTGATTTCGGCGCTCAGGCTGCTGAGACTGCGGTCGAGGAGCGTGACAGTAACCTGCCGGTTATATGCCGGATCGAGATTCCGGTGCAGCTCTGCCTCAATCTGCCGGAGCTGTATCTTCATGATTACAAGATAAATCACCAGCACGATGCAGAGAATCAGCAGCACGATGATTGCAGCGGTTTTCATGTTGCGTCCTCCTTCAGCCGGTAGCCGATGCCCCAGACGGTTTCGATCAGGTCGCTGCCGGATGCCTTTTTCAGCTTTGTCCGCAGATTGCTGACATGCACGCTGACGGTGTTATCCTCGTAGCAGTATTCCTCGTTCCAGACCGATTCATAGAGATTCGCCTTGGAGTAGACCTTTTTCGGATGCTCCATAAAGAGCAGCAGAAGCTGGAATTCCTTGGCGGTCAGGCTGAGCGGCGTATCCTCCCAGCAGGCGCGGTTTTCGGCAGGCCAGAGCGTCAGCCTGCCGACGCGGAGCATTTGCGGAAGCTGCGTTCTTCCGGCGCGCCGCAGAACGACCTCCATGCGTACAAGCACTTCACTGAGATCAAAGGGCTTCAGGATATAGTCATCCGCGCCGAGCCGCAGCACCTCGAGCCTTGTTTCCAGCATGGATTTTGCAGAGATTACGATGACAGGCGTATCGGAATGCGTCCGCAGATCCGCGATGAGCTGTTCACCGCTGATGCCGGGCAGCATCAGATCCATGAGAATCAGGTCGAAGGCTTCTTCTGCGAGCAGCTTTGCAGCCGCAATGCCGTCCGGTGCTTCGCGGACGGTGCAGCCGTTTTGGGTGAGAAAGCCGGAGAGCATTTTCCGGATATCGGGTTCATCTTCGATAAGAGCGATTGCAGCATTCATTCAGATCATCATCTTTCTTTGGTATCGTGATAAAATTATAGCATATAATTCTACATTTTTCAAGCGGATACATGATATTTATATTCATGGACAACACAGCCTGCCGCGCAGTGCGCGGTGCCGATTGTCTACAGCCGTCATAGAACCATGCACCGATTTGGCGCGATGGGCTGAGAATACGCGATAACCGGTATTATACGGGAATTGGAACCGAAAAGAGCCTGTGCTTGATACGGGAATGGTTCTTGGACGGCTATAGAAAAATGGAAGTCGGCACTGCCGGCTGACAGATTTTGCACGTATTTCCATTATTTTTGCATTGAAAATATGCCGCATATCTGCTATAATGGCATTATCCCGAGCAGGAAAGGAGGCTGTGACGGATGTGCTGCAATAGCTGGCTGCAATCGCTCTGTGCGATTCTGAAAAACATCTGCGGAGGCTGCTGCTGACGCAAAACAAAAACGGATCCTTTCATCAGAGAGGATCCGTTTTTTATACGATACAAAAAACAGATTGACAAACAGCATAGATTGTGATATAATCATACTGTTTCTATATGAATAGTAAAAGGAGAGCGCACTATGACGGAAAGACCGGTCAGAACCGAAATGCCGAACAGCATTGAGCTTTCGGTTGTGGGTAAGTTTCGCAGGGAGATCTGGACGAAATTTCTCAAGGGCATCAAGGAATATGAGCTGATTCAGGAAGGCGACAAAATTGCCGTCTGTATTTCCGGCGGCAAGGATTCGATGCTCATGGCGATGTGCATGAAACGGCTTCAGCGGTATTCCAAGGTGCCGTTTGAGGTCGTATTCCTCGTCATGAATCCGGGCTACAACGAGATCAATTATCAGAAGATCCGTGAAAATGCAGAGCTGCTCGAGATACCGGTGCAGGTCTTTGAAACCGGCATTTTCGATGCGGTCGCAAAGGTCGATCAGCACCCCTGCTATCTCTGTGCGCGGATGCGGCGCGGACATCTCTACAAGACCGCAAAGGAGCTCGGCTGCAATAAAATTGCACTGGGACATCATTTTGACGATGTGATCGAAACGATCCTCATGGGCATGCTCTACGGCTCGCAGGTGCAGACCATGATGCCGAAGCTGCACAGCGAAAACTATGAGGGGATGCAGCTCATCCGCCCGATGTATCTTGTCCGGGAAGCGGATATTATCCGCTGGAAGCAGTACAATGATTTGCAGTTTATCCAGTGTGCATGCCGGTTCACGGAAAACTGTACCATGTGCGACAACGGGGGCGGCGGCTCCAAGCGGCAGGAGATCAAGATGCTGCTGAAACAGCTCCGTGCAGTCAATCCGGCGGTTGATAAAAATATTTTCCGCAGTGTCGAGAATGTCAACCTGCAAACGATTATCTCCTATCACCGCGGTGACGAATATCATCATTTCCTCGACGATTATGATGAGGGCAGAAGCATCCGCGGAACGAAAGCAGAGGGTAAAGATGAATCCGATTTATCTTGATTATGCCGCTGATACGCCGCCGGACGAACGGGTGCTGTCCGTCTATCTCAAAACGGCAGGCGCACATTTTGCAAATCCCAATTCCGTACATCAATGCGGCATCGCTGCAAAAGAGACCGTGAACCGCTCGCTTTCACAGATTGCAGATTTGCTGCATATCCGCAGCGATGAAATCATCCTGACAAGCGGCGCGAGCGAGGCGAATAATCTTGCGGTCAAGGGAATCGTATTTGCGAACCGGCGGCGCGGAAAGCACATTGTTTCAACATTTCTGGAGCACAGCTCCGTCAGCGGTGCCCTGACATTTTTGCAGGAGCAGGGCTGGGAGATCGACCTTGTGAACATTCTGCCGGACGGGACAGTTGACCTTGCGCATCTGCAATCGCTGCTGCGGCAGGATACGGTTCTCTGCGCGGTCTGTGCAGTGGACAGCGAACTCGGAACCGTACAGCCGGTTCGGGAGATCGCGGAGCTGCTGAAAGCCTGTCCGAACTGCCGCCTGCATCTTGACGCGACGCAGGCAATCGGGAAGATTCCGGTTGACTTTTCCTGTGCGGATACTGCGAGCTTTGCGCCGCATAAGTTCTATGGACTGAAGGGTTGCGGCGTTCTGTATAAGAAAAAGGGGATCGTGCTGGAACCGCTGATCCACGGCGGCGCGAGTACGACGATCTACCGCAGCGGCACACCGGATGCACCGGCAGCAGCGGCGCTTTCTGCCGCACTGCAATATGCAGTCAGCGAATTCGATGCACGGCTGCAAACCGTTCATGCGCTGAATCAGCGGCTCCGGTCATACTTTGCACAGCATGACCGCATCCGCATCAACAGTCCGGAAAATGCCGTGCCGCATATTCTGAATCTATCGGTCAGCGGCATCAAGGGCGAGGCGATGCGGCAACGACTGGATGAGAAGGGCGTATGCGTCTCCGTCAAATCCGCCTGTTCTGTGCCGAATACGCCGTCAAGAGCTGTCATGGCAATTTCGCATGACCGGAAAAACGCGCTCAGCTCATGGCGCATCAGCCTCTCGCATCTGACAACGATGCAGGAGCTTGAACAGTTCACCGGTATTCTCGAGCAAATCATTTCGGAGGGATAAGATGCAAAATACAGCATGCAGAACGCAGATTGTTGATTTGGAGCATTTGCTGCGCTGTGCCGAATCCGGCGAGGAATGCAGCTTTGACCTGAACGGCAGGCGGCGGATTCTCTATGGCTGGGGGCAGTGCGACGGTGTGTTTCTCAATATCGCGGATGAAAACGGCGAGATCCTGTGGCAGGCTGTCGGCAGAAGCCGCGCAGAATGTGCCGAGAAGCTGCGAAACGCATTTTTTCAGGATGCATTTTTCACAGAATCATAGTCTGAGCCTATCGCCCGCAATGGTTTTTTCGCATTGGACAAAACGCAGCTCCCGTGCTATAATAAAGCCATACGAAACGAAAGGAGCTGTACAAATGATGGAACGATATGATTCCGCACAGCATTTGATCCGCATGATACGTATTTGTACAGAGCGGATGCGGCGCGCCGGACGATGTTGAAGCATGATTTCAGCCCGGAAATTCCTCCTTCTTATGCTGCAATCAGAAGCCTGATGATGTGTGCGGAAAAGTCTCATTTGCTTGAAAGCACACAGCACCGCCAGATTTGAATGCTGATCCGCCTGAGCTTCCATTCGGTTCAGGCGGATTTTTATATCTCAAGCACTGAATCAGAAATTTTATTGCTTGACAGGCTTAAACCTATTGACTCTATATGAAATATATGCTATAATAAAGCATACTGAATCGGTATGCAAAGAAAAGGTGTTGAATATTGAGGTGAGAATCATGGATCCTACGCTCAGAAAGGCAATCTACGATAAGTATATTGCACCGACACAAAAGCAAAGACCGGATTATATCGGCGTTGAAATTGAAATGCCGGTTGTGAATCTTGCGGATGAACCCGTTGACGAAAGGATTGCGCTTGCCGCCGCAGAGCAGTTTGCAGCGCATTTCGGATTTCAGATTACCGGACGGGGCGCGGACGGCAATTTCACTTCGGCGCAGGACAGTGCAACAGGGGACATTCTCTCGTTTGACTGCTGCTATTCCAATCTGGAATTGTCATTCGGCAAGGCACGCGGACTGCTGGAGGTCAAGGAACGCTTTGAACGGTATGTCCGCTTCCTGAACGCCGAACTCCGCAGGAGCGGCTATACGCTCACCGGCATGGGCATACACCCGAACGCAAATATCAACCGCAATCAGCCGATTCAGAATGAGCGCTACCGGATGCTCTATCACTATCTGCATTCCTATCCGCAGCACACGAATGAGGTCACGATGCGCTTTCATCAGCGCCCCGATTTCGGCACATTCACGAGCGCCTCACAGGTGCAGCTTGATGTCGGTTTTGACGATCTGACCGATGTGATCAATGTATTCGGGCTGCTGGAGCCCTATAAGTCGCTGCTGTTTGCAAATTCCTATCTGCCGGATTATCCGGACTATCTCTGCGTGCGGAATATGCTCTGGGAGCGCAGTATGCAGGGATATAATCCGCACAATGTCGGAATGTTTGAGAAGGAGATTGCGACAATCGACGAGCTGATCGACTATATCGGAACGCAGTCGGTCTACTGCACGATGCGCGGCGGAAAATATATTGATTTCACGCCGATCCCTGTCGATCAGTATTTTTCGCATGATACCATCGAGGGCGAATATTTTGACGGAGAACAATATCAGAAGATCGTATTCACGCCGGAGATCGGGGATTTGGAATATCTGCGCACCTTCAAATTTGAGGACCTGACCTTCCGCGGTACGATTGAATACAGAAGCTCCTGCTGCCAGCCGCTTTCCGAGGCGCTGACCGTTGCCGCATTCCATACCGGACTGAAGGAGCGGCTGCCGGAGCTGAAGGATCTGCTGGAAAAGGACACTGTGATCTATACCCACGGATTCAATGCGGCTGAGCTGCAAAAGCTGCTTTCCAAGCGGAAAAAGCCGTATTTTATTCAGGATGCACTGATCGAGCATCAGCTCATCCGCATTCTGGATCTTGCATCGGACGGCTTAAAGCAGCGCGGACTGGGCGAGGAATCTTTGCTTGCACCGCTTTATGACCGTGCAAGACGGCACAGCAATCCGGCAAATGATATGCTCAGCGGCATGGAACGCGGTGTGCCGCTCAGAAGCTATATAGAACAATATGCCGCAATTTGAGGTGAATATATGAGCAGCCATTTATTTGAAGGAAAATTCGGGATTGAGCGCGAGACACTCCGTGTGGACGGTCTCGGCAGACTGGCGCAGACACCGCATCCGTTCGGCGATGATCCGCATATTACAAGGGATTTCTGCGAGAATCAGATCGAGCTGGTCACGCCGCCCTGCGCAAGCATTCCGGATGCGCTTTCCGCACTCGGCGAGCTGGATGCCCGTGTGCGGAATGTCCTTGCAGCGCGCGGCGAGCATATCTGGCTTTACAGCAATCCGCCGCATATAAAAAGCGAGGATGAAATCCCGATTGCGGTGTTTACCGGTGCGCATGCTTCCAAGCGGATCTACCGCGAATATCTGGAGCAGAGATACGGCAAAAAGCTGATGCTCTTTTCCGGCATTCACTTCAATTTTTCATTTTCCGAAGCATGTCTCAGTGAGCTGAATACGGAGCATGAGGAGCCGCGCAGCTTTCGGGATGCGCTCTATCTGCGGCTGTATAAGCAGCTCATGCGGCATAGCTGGCTGCTTGTCATGCTGACGGCTGCAAGCCCCTATTATGATGCATCGCTGGACAATTACGGCGAAAACGGGATCATCCGGAGCCGGTATGCTTCTATGCGCAACAGTGAGCGCGGCTATTGGAACCGGTATCTGCCGATTCTCGATCACCGGAATCTGCACAGCTTCACAGAGAGCATCCGGAAATATATCCGCGCCGGAGTGCTGCATTCCGCGAGCGAGCTATATCTGCCGGTCCGGCTGAAACCGCGCGGTGAGAACTCGCTGGAAGGTCTTTCTGAAAACGGCGTCGATCATATCGAACTGCGGATGTTTGACCTCAATCCTGCTGCACCGCTCGGTATGGATGCGCGCGATCTGCAATTTGCGCATCTGCTGATGCTGTATCTGCTTTCGCTGCCGGATTTTGAATTCACGTCGGATTTGCAGACGGAAGCCGTCAGCGCACATAAAAATGCGGCATTGCTCGAGCCGGATGCGGCACTGACGGAACAGGCAGATGAGATTCTGCATAAAATGGAAGTGTATTTTTCTGAATATGAGGATGCACAGAATGTCATTGCATTTGAACTGGAAAAGCGCAGGCAATCCCCGATTCTGAGCTGCGCCTGCAAATGCCTGAACAGTTGAAGGAAGGTGAGAAATATGTGCGAGCTGCTCGGCTTCACATCATCCAAAAAGAAAGATATCTCTGCGTATCTGAAAGCATTTTATGCCCACAGCGTCACGAATCCGCATGGCTGGGGCATGATGTATGAGGATGGCGTCAGAGTTATTCTGCGCGAAGCCGTCAGTGCAAACGAAAGCACATTTCTCACGGATTTCATAGATTCGATGCAGCCGCAGAAGCTGCTGCTTGCGCATATCCGCTATGCGACCGTCGGTACGGTCAAAGAGGAAAACTGCCACCCGTTCAGCGGCATGGATGATTCCGGCAGGGAGTGGACAATGATCCATAACGGCACGATCTTTCACGGCGAACACAATTACCGCTATGCCGCGCAGCAGCAGGGCGATACCGATTCCGAGCGCTTCTTCCTCTCCATGATGGATGCGGTCAATCATCAGCTTGCAGGCGGCATCCCGACAGACCGCGAGCGCTTTGAGGCGGTCAACCGCTTCATCGCAGACCATGCGCCGCGCAACAAGCTGAATCTGATCATCTATGACGGCGATCTGCTCTATGTCCACAAGAATCTGAAAAATACGCTGTGCTTCCGGCGGCTGGAAGACGGGATTCTGTTTTCGACCAAACCGCTCGACAGCGGCGTCTGGGTGCCGTTCCCGATGACACAGGTCATTGCATACCGGAACGGGCAGGAGATCTTCCGCGGCGACCGGCACAAGGGCGTTTTTATTCCGCCGCTGGATTATATCACCGTCAACGATGCGATGTATATATGAAAATGCAGACAGGATCTCTATATGGAATGCCGCCCTTTCCTGTACTGCTGTCCATGTTTCAGATCAGAAATTGCAGCACTTGACAAATTGGATATCGTGTGCTATAATCTACACCATAAAGTCTCGAGTATTTTTTATTTGTTAATTAAAAGCAAATTTTACAAGGAGGGACGGTATATGAAAAATCTGAAACTTGCGGCGGCGCTTGTCTGTGCGGTGCTGGCTGTCAACGCGCTGACCGCTGTGTCCTCTGCGGCAGAGGACAAAATCACATATCCGGAAAACTGGAGGCGTGTGACTGATACCCCTGCGGATACGGTCGCATGGATCACCGGAACCGATTATCTTCTGCTGAAACGGAACCGGACAGAAACAACGAAGAACGGAACATGGAATGTCACAAGCAGCGCGGTTTACAGCTTCGCGGATTATGAAAAACAGATTCTGGATTTTGAAGATGAGCCGTATAATGTTAATCATGCATTGGGACAGCTGTATTTTCACGGCGTATACCAATTTGCTGATAAAAATGTGATCTCCGCCTATAACGGCTTTAACGGGAATAACTGGTTTTGGAACGATGAGAACTTTGAAGAGGCATATACAAACTATTACGACACATCCGGCAAAAAGATCCTCGGCCCTTATTTCGCCGGGACTGCCATGTGTGACGGCTACGCAGTTGTCGCAATGCCGCTGGTGAACGGAAATGCGACGCTTGCGGTCATTGACCAGACCGGCAAAACGATCACAAAGCTCCCGTCTTATCTCGGCAATATCAACTTGGGTGAGGGCAATCTCGTTAGTGAGAACTTTGCATACAGAATCGGTTTCATGAGTTATTCGGAGGGGCTATTCCCGTTCTGGTGCAGCAGCGTGCAGTTTGACGGCAGCTTTGACAAGCCGGTCAAAAATCCGGACGGGGGTCCTTATCAGCCTCCGGAGCATCAATACGGCTTCATGGATATCCACGGAAAGATCGCCATCGCGCAGCAGTTTGACTTTGTGCAGCCGTTCAGCGACGGTCTGGCGGTCGCCGCGATCGACGGCAAATACGGCTATATCGACAAGACCGGCAAGGCTGTCATTCCGATGGAATATGACTATGCTTATTCGTTTGAGGGCGGCTATGCGGGCGTCTGCAAGGACGGCAAATGGGGCTGCATCGACAAGGATGGAAAGGTTGTTCTGCCGCTGAAACATGATGCGTGCTTTGGCTCGGACGGTGTACTTTTTTCCGTCGGTGAGGAGCAGGCGGACGGTGAAATGCTTTACAGCCTGATCCGTGCGGACGGCACAGTTCTCGCGGATCATCTGATTGATGTAACAACGCCGGTTGACGGCGCAGCCTATGCGATCGCAAAGGGCGGCGAATATTCGACGGAAAAGTCTGAAAGCTCTGTGATCGGCATTTACGATTACCGCATTCAGGATTCGACCGGCGACTATGACCAGAACGGCGAGGTTGATGTCTCCGACGCGCAGAATACGCTTGTCGAATATACCGCTTCCGTTGCGAAGAAGCCCTATGCGTTCAATCCGCTGACCTATGCGCATTGCGATGTCAACGGCGACGGTGAACTGGATGCTGCCGATGCGCAGTTGATTCTGCAATTCTACACTTCATTGAAGGTTGCCCACCGCTTGACAACATGGGAGAAACTCCTTGCATTATTCGGACACTCGAACTGATTTTGTGAAGCTGCTCTGCTTCTGTGGGGCAGCTGCGCATTCTGTCAATACCGGCATACGCTCCAAAACAACTTTTTCAGCATGACCGCATCGGCGCTTGTAACTGCGCCGTCCAGATTGCAGTCGCCGGGGAGATCGTCATTTTCATAGGGGCAGTTGATCCGGAACCAGTTGAGGTTGAACAGGTATCCCTCGCCGCCCTTGAACACGAAATAGACATCATTGACGCCGACCGTCGGTTCAATGGTGCAGCGCTGCGTCTTCCATGTCTGCCAGCCGCCCGTGCCGCTGACATCCATGCTGCCGATCAGCTTGCCGTCGGGCGCGCCCAGCCGCACCTCGATTGCACCGCTGCTGCTGTTTGCACCGACGCGGAAATCAATGGAAGCTGCGCCTCTGCCGAAGTTCATGCCGTGGAATCCGATATAGTCGCCGTTCTCGATAAAGGCAACATCGCTGCCGCCCTCGCTGCAATCCTCCGTATTGATGCCGGACTGCACATTGTAGTCCTCTGCTTCGGTCACATCACCGGCAGGCGCAACGGTGCCTGTGACATTCACCTTGCATTTTGCGGTAAACTGCTTATCGCTTGCTTCGAGCGTTCTTGCGATGATCTCGGCGGAACCCTCAGACCATGCCGTTACAACACCGCTGCTGTCTACGGATGCAACAAGCGGATTCGAGGAAGTCCACAGCACCGCCTTGTCGGTTGCGTTGTTCGGTGAGACGGATGCGCCGAGCGCTGCCGAATCGCCTGCATTCAGCGCAAGCGAATCATGATTGAGGCTGATGCCGGAGACATGTACATATCCGCCGTTCAGCTTCCATTTTGCCTGAATGCGCTGATTGTAATCCGGCATGATGAAGGTGCAGCGCGTGCCGTCCGTCTGAAGCTCCATCGCGTCAATGCCGGGCTGCCAGAACTCGAATGTGTAACCCGGTCTGGATTTCGCGTCGAGCGTGACGACGTCTCCGACCTTATGATATTCCACGATGGATTTTCCCATTTCATCGCCGACATTGTTGATGACAAGCACATGCTGATCCTGACGGTGGATCCGGACAAGATGCATATCTCTTGCGCCGACTGCTTCCTGCTTCGTGCTGCCTGCCGGATCAATCCGGAACACGAGAAGCTGATCGAGATCATATCCCGGCAGAATTTTGACGCGGACAGTCTTGCTTGTATCACCTGCGGAGAATGTCACATCCGGTGCATCGACAAAGCTGTAATCCTTGTCCGGACGCGCATCACCTGCAACCGGCGTGACGGTAAAGGACATATTTCCGGCGGCGGGTTTGCTGAGCTTCAGCTCCAGATCAATGACATCGCCGGGCTTTGCTGCGGAATTCAGCGTGCTGAAGCTGACATTCACATCTTCCGTCAGACCGAGATCGGGATTATAGCCGACTGCTGTTTTCGGATAGACCGCATAAGCGCCCATATTGATGCCGCCTTCTCCTGCGCCGATTGCAGGGCTGCCGGATTTCAGCGAGAAATCGCCGGCAGCAGCATTGACGAACATCGGATCCTTGCCGAGATTGGATTTGACGCCGACCTGTGCGTTGAATGCATCCACCGTGATTGCAGGCTGCGAGGGATCCATATACCGGACATAGGCTGCCTTTCTGGGAGAGAACCACAGATTGCTCCGGAAGATATTGGAGCCGCCGCCCTTGAGGTCGATGCCGTGCCATGCATGGAATCCGTTGACAGAGGTTTCCTTGACCAGAATGCCGACTGTCTCATTGCTGCCGTACATACTGTCTTCATCTTCATAGGAAATGTTGTTCCGGACATCATTGTTCCATGATCTGTCAAGCGAGATGCCGTTTTTGAGGTTATAGGTCACATTGTTTACCCAGTGCGCGTCCCATGTGGAACCGGTATCCCAGAATGCGGAGAATAATCCGGATTCAATGCGCTGTGCCGGAAAATTCATGAAATACGGCGTATCTCCGACCATGCGCTTGTTTGCGTCCAGCGGTTTGTTATAGACGATATTTTCGTATGCCCAGTTTCGGGTGCATTCCGATTCATTGAACATGAAATAGGCGGTGTTGTGTGCGACATTCCGGACTGCGGTGAAATCTCTGACGCTGATATCAAGCCAGATCGTACCGCCGTTGACCGAGCCGCCGGAATAATTGAACGCGAAAACATTATTGCGGTTTCCGTCGGCTCTGCCGCCGAGTGTGGAGGATTCCGCGCCGCCTGCAGCGGCGTTTTTGCCGATTGCGCCGATAAACGTATTCTCGGAAATGATGCTGTTCTGCGTGTGATTATCGTAGCACAGCGTTTCGCCGTATACGCTCTGGAAATAGTTGTTGCGGATGACATTGTCCGGACCTGCAACGGGAATGGTCACATCGGGGCGGTAGACACCCTGATTCGACCATGACCACGGCGCATTGTAGACACAGCCGATGTTCTGGAATTTGTTGTTCAGAACCTCATTGCCCCTGCCCATGATATTGATTGTGCTGCGCGCATATTTGTAATCCTCAAAGACAAAGCCTTCGATCCGGACATAGTCCCTGCCGAACAGATTGAAGACATCGGTGAGCTGATTTTTTCTGCCGGCGATGGAATATTCAATGCCTGCATTGTCATAATGCTGCACTTCATCCTCGCGCCAGCCGGTATCCTGAAGCCACTGCGCTCTGACCTGCGGCGTGACGGAGGAACCGTTAAACACATCCTTGTGCTTGATAATGACCTTGCCCATGTCCTCCGTTTTTTCGGGACGGAATACGATCATCGCATCCGCTTTTCCGGATTCCTTCGGACGGATGTCATCCTCGATGTAGGTGCCGGGCCGGATCAGGATCGTTGTTCCGGCGGTTGCTTCTTCTGCCGCTTTTTTGATGGAGCGGTAGGGGCTTTGCGAGGAGCCGTTGCCCGAGCTGTCATTGCCGTTTTCTGCAACATACAGCACTCTGCCGCTGATCTCCGCTGCGGAAGCAGGCGTCAGATTTGCGAGCCCGGTATTCGGCATCAGGAGTGCCGGAATCGTGAACAGACTCAATAGAATTCCCCGCTGATAGTGTGGTTTCGCATTTTTCTTTCTCATTTTCCAATTTCCTTTCTGCGCTCAGGGACGCATGAGATACGCTGCGTATTGATACAGCGTTCCACTATTATTATAAACCACATTTCATTCCGGAATCAAGAGCGTATTGCGGCATGTCAAAAGACAATAGTGCATATTTTTCAAAATAATATGTCAAAAAGTCTTGCGTTTTGGTTCACAATATGATATAATCAGAACAGGGGGGATTCCGATATGAGAAAGAGAAAGACAATCGGTGTGATCACGGCGGAATGCTATCGGGATTACATTGATCAGATGCTCCGCGGCATCATCGCGCAAAGCACGCTGGCTGACTGCAATGCCATTGTGCTGGCGGCAAGGAATAATTTTCAGGAGCCTGTGTCACCGCATATCCGGCATGAAGCGGATCTGTACCGGCTGATCGAATCACCGAGCTTTGACGGGTTTATCTATGACAGAAATGCCTTTGCATCCGGTGATATCCAAAAGTATCTGGATGATCTGCTGCGGTGTACCGGAAAGCCCGTCATGCTGCTGGATGCAGGCGAGCATCCCTATTTTGAAAATACCGTCTCGCATGATCCGGATACATTTTCGCTGCTGATCGAGCATATGATACAGGTTCACGGGCACAGAAAAATTTACTGCCTGACCGGAACCCGGGGCACTGCGCAGGCGAAAGAGCGTCTGGAGACCTATTTTCATGTCATGCAGCGCCACGGTCTGTATTATGATGAAAGCTATTATACCTACGGTGATTTCTGGCGGAATGCGCCTGTGCAATATGCGCAGCGGCTGATCAGCGGCGAGCTTGCCATGCCGGATGCTGTGGTGTGTGCCAATGATATTATGGCGGATGCACTGATCGCCGCGCTCGGAAAGGCAGGGATCCGCGTGCCGCAGGATGTTGCCGTCACAGGCTTTGACGGCTATCTCGATGACGCGCTGAGCACTGTCAGCCTGACCAGCTTTCCGCATAGCTGCTATCAGCTCGGCGCTGACGCATGCAGGCGGCTTTACAGCATGATTACGGGGCGGAGCTGCCGCAGGCTCCGGATTCTGCACAGCGGAATTCAGATCGGGCAGAGCTGCGGCTGTGTACCGGTTTTGCGGCAGAGTGAAAAAAGCCGCAGGGAAAAGCGGCTGCTCTCTGTTTACAAAGAGTGGTTTTATCACAGCGAGGTGCTCTTTGAGATGATGCATGCAGAATCACTCCATGACCTGCTGTTTCTCGTTGCAAGCCGCATTTACCTTGTATGTCACTGGAATCAGTTCCGCATCTTCCTGACGAATGACTATCTGAGCGCTGTTCAGGCGGATCCGCATCCTGCCGGGCAGAAGGACTGCTGCGAGATGCTCTGGACGGACAGGGCAGGGAAGAGCAGCGGAATCTCGGCGCATCCGATTGATCAGTCTGAGATTGTTTCCTATCTGGTGCAGAATCCGGATCACCCGAGCGCATACTATCTCTCCGCGCTGCATATGGATGAGCGGCAGTTCGGGATTGCCGCATTATCCTTCGGCAAGCTGTCCTGCTGCTATCAGCCGGAATACTGCACATTGATCAGCTATCTGTGTCTTGCACTGGATCAGCTTGAAGAAAAAAGAAGGCTCAGACCGCAGCGTCCGGACGGCGGAAAGGAACCGGAGAATCCCCAGCTTTACCGGCAGCTTCTCCTGATCCGTGAAGAAATGCAGCAGCATCCGGAAGCAGACTGGAATGTGCAGAAGCTGTGCGAACGGACGCATGTCAGCAGAAGCTACCTGCAAAGAATGTATAAGCGATACTTCGGGAAAAGCATTTTCGGGGAGCTGATTGACTTCCGGCTGCAAAAAGCCAGAGCGCTTCTCAGCAGTACAGATTATCCGATCTCACAGATCGCGGAGCTTTGCGGCTATGAAACCTATGCCCATTTTGCCAAGCAGTTCAAGGCGCAGGAGGGCGTTACGCCGTCGGAATTCCGGAAAGCGCGCATGTGATAGATACGTAAGACAGAGAAACCGCCGCCTGATTGTAAAAATCAGACGGCGGTTTGTGATATTATGCTTTGGGCAGCTTCACAACTTTGCAGAGTTCAATCCGATGATTGCAGACCTTCTGCAATTCGATATGCAGCCCGTCACTGTCAAATTCCATTTTGCTGTTATCATCCGGAATGGAGCCGAGTTTGCTGATGACATATCCGCCGAAGGTATCGTATTCATCCGAGGGCAGTGTGATGTCCAGCGCTTCACATACATCCGTCAGAGGCATCAGTCCGGGAACTGTCCATGTATCATCGCTGAGCTTCATCAACACCGGTTTATCTTCAGAACCGTCGAAATCGCCGACAATCTCCTCCAGCAAATCTGTCATGGTCAGGATGCCGGACATTCCGCCGTATTCATCGAGAATCACGGCAAAATGCGATGCACCGCGCTTTCGCATCAGCTCGAACAGCTTATCCGCTTTCATGGATTCCGGAACAAAGAACGGTGCATGGACTGCATCTCTGTAAACGGCATTGCGGCTGCTGCGGTCTGTCCGGAAGTAATCGCGGGCACTGAGGACGCCTTTGATTGTGTCAATCCGGTCTCCGCAGACCGGATAGAAGGAATGCGGCTTCTGCTCGAGCGTTTCCTGCCAGACAGAAAGGTCATCCTCCTCCCAGAGGACTGTGACATCCGTTCTGTGCGTGCAGATCTGTCCTGCCGTCAGATCATCAAAAGCAAAGACGTTTTTGATGATCCGGTTTTCGGTTGCATCAATCGTACCCTTTTCTGCACCGGCATCGGTCATCATGAGGATTTCCTCCTCTGTAACGGCATCATCTTCTTTGTTCGGATCAATCCCGAACAGCCGCAGGACTGCGTTTGTGGAAATGTTCAGCAGCCAGACAAGCGGCGCAAAGACCGTCTGCACAATGCGGATCATTTTCGCCATGTTCAGTGCAAGAGATTCTGCATACTTCATGCCGACGCGCTTTGGTACCAGTTCACCGAACACAAGCGTCAGATAGGAAAGCAACAGCGTGATAATCACCACACAAACCGGCCGCAGCACGGATTCCGAAACGGAAATGCCGGTTTTCTGAATCAGGAGCATGAGCCTGTCTGCAAAATTATCCGATGCAAATGCGGCGCCGATAAATCCGGAAAGCGTAATCGCAACCTGAATGGTTGCAAGAAACCGCGCAGGCTGCGAGGTGAGTTTTTTCAGCGTAACCGCTTTTTTGTTGCCGGATGCAGCCATCTTCTCCAGCTTTGTGTCATTCATGGAAATCGTTGCAATTTCCGCACAGGCGAAGACTGCATTCAGCGCAATCAGAATCAGCTGAAGCAATAATTGCCAGCCCATATTACCAATCGTCCTCCGTTAATGTGGATTATAATTGCCCGATATGCAGGGAGCAAATCTTTGATTTGCAGATCTGCAAGGGATGCCTTCATTATACCATATTCTCTCAAAAAGTGCAATGGGAGCGAAAAGAAAAAGGTCCGGAATGAAAACACGGGAGAAAACCGCCGCCTGACTGTGCATATCAGGCGGCGGTTTTCAGATATGAGCGGTTCAGCCTTTGAACAGATAGCGCACAAAGGTATACATATGCGGACGGATGGATTTTCCGACATGGTCGCCGCCCTGCACATAATGCCAGACATGATCGACGCCGTTTTTATCCAGCAGATCATGATAGGCAACCGGTGTCTGATAGACCACGGTATCATCCGAACCGGCTGTGATCATCAGCAGATAGGGTTTGCGGTCGCCGAACCGGAACTGATTTTCTGCAATCATACCCGGCGCGACACCCGGTGCCGGACACATTGCACCGATGTATCCGAACAGATCAGGGCGCATAAATCCGATATAGAGTGATTCTCTGCCGCCCATTGAGCCGCCGGTGATTGCGGTGTTTTCAGGGCCCGTTTTGACAGAATAATTCTTCTCGATATACGGCATGAAATCCTTGACGAGCAGATTGATGAAGTTATCGTATGCCGCGTTGTTTGCAGCATCCATGCCGGAGCATTTGTCCTGCGTTGCGCTTGCATAGACATCAGGGAATACGACGATCATTTCCTCGGCTTCACCGTCTGCGATTGCATTGCCGACAATATAGCGGATGCGAAGCGAAGCGTCGCCCATTTCGGTCATGGTATTTTCATCGCCGCCGTAGCCGTGCAGCACATACAGAACAGGATACTTTTTCTCCGTTGTGTAACCGGCAGGCAGAAGGACGTTCATGCTCTTTTTCCGCTTGCAGACCTCGGAATAGATCGTTTCTTTTTTGTATGTTCCGTAGTTGACGCCTGCGTTTTCCTTTGTGGAGGATGCCGGTTCTTTATGCAGCAGATCCCTGCGCGCCGCCTCCATGAGTGCCGCCGGAGAAGCAAACTGCTTTGCAGAACTGCCGCTGCCCTGCAAAATGGACTGCTTCAGAAGGGCAAGGTCGGCAGCCGTCAGCCTTCCGTTTTCATCCAGATCGCCTGCTTTCCATGCAGGCAGGGTGCTTTCGGCTGTCAGCAGGTATTTTTGCAGCAGAACCGCGTCCGCGATACTGCATGTTCCGTCTGCGTTGATATCGCCCTTGATTTGCTTCGGGGCTTCGATGCGGAATTTCTGTCCGTCGCCGCCCCAGTATTCCCACTGGCAGATGTTCGCGCCCGGTTCTGTGCTGATGTCGAACACATCGACACAGCCCTTGCTGCCGGAAGCCGCAGAAAGCAGCGCGTATACACCGTCACCTGTTTTGGTGATGCGGAATTTCTGGGCAGCATTGCCGGTGAAATCTGCGAGAATGACGTCGGCACCGTTCTCTGCACTGCCGCCTGCAACGGTCAGCGCTTTGCCGGATGCATCCTGTACGGTATACCAGCCGTCGTCGGTCTGCCTGAATGTCCAGACCTTTGCGGTGCGGTTTTGCTCGACGCTCTGATTTGCATTGACGTTCAGATACAGTCCGCTGTTGATGTTCCGCACTGTATAGCTGCCGTCTTCCAGCGGCGGCGTCAGATCGACCGTATCCGCCGCACGGTCATAGGCTTTCTTTTTGCTGCCCCAGATGCAGGTGTTATTGCCGGTTGCGGTGAAGGTCATGCGCTGTGTCATTGCTGCGGATTCATCCGCCTGAACGAGGAACGCGCCTTTGTAGGTTACGCCGCCGAAGCTGATGCTCATATAGGGCGAACCGCTGCGCATCATCCATGTGCCGGTGACTGCGCCGGACACCGTGCCGTCTGCATTGAGCGAAACGGTCTTCGGCTTCTCGACATCCGCGGATTTTTCATTTTCAAAGCGCTGATTCAGTGTGTGGAAAATGAAGTCATATTCGCCGGTGACTGCCTCCTGACCGTGACCGTTCTCCGAGAGCTTTTCACCGGAATACTCATACGGCGCGGCAGTGATCCAGCCGTCTTCATTCATGATGAGCTGATGCACGCGCACCTCATGCGCGCCCCAGTTGTCATCGAATTTGGTGTGATAGACCACATACATTCTGCCGTCTGCATCCATGAGGGCGGAATTATGTCCCTGTGCCTTGAACGGCTTGGCGTTGCACGCCCACTGATAATTGCTCATCAGGCGCTCGCCGGTATTGCCGCCGATGTTGTCGCCGCCGCGCGGAAAGACCGCGCTGTTTCCGTTCTGATCGGTATACGGTCCCTGCGGATTTTCACTGCGGAAAATGCGCATGTTGTATCCGCCGTTCGAGTTGAAGAAGCCGTAAGAGACAAACAGATAATAATATCCCTTTTCAGCACCGGGTGCCTTCATATATTCGATGTACGGACCTTCGCCGGAGACATAATTGCCGCCTGCGATCTTTTTGCCCATGTAGGCATCCGCGACATTCGCCTTTGTTTCATATTTGACATTGTAGTCACGCAGTCCGGTTTTCTCATCGAGTTCGAGCATATAGATACCGCCGAACCACGAGCCGTAGACCATGAGCAGATTGCCGTTCTCATCATAGAATGTGCAGGGATCGATCGCGTTTGTGCCGTAGGAGGCGTTCCAGCCGCCGTTTGTAAGATAGCGCCCGATATCGGGATTCTGTCCGAGGACGCGCGGCACATCGGTATCCCTGACATTGTTCGTTCCGCCGTTTGTGAAGCCGGAATAGACAATCGTACCCTGATAGGTATACGGTCCGTCGATCTTGTCCGATGTGCAGAGGACAACGGACGAATTCCATACCTGACCGTTGACCGAGAGATACATGCAGTATTTCTTCATCGACGGATTGTAGATGATGTCCGGCGCCCACATGTTTCCGGCGAGATTATAGCCGGCTGTCGTATTTGACCATTTTTCCGGAACGGCAAGATCCTTGTAGATATCCTTGAAAAAGGTCGTGCGTGTTGAACCGAGATTGGAATTTGCGGCATTCTGCCAGCTCATCAGATCATTGGAACGCGCTGCGCCGAGATGCGAGCCGATGATATAATAGCCGCCCTCCTCAAGTTTCACAACAGAAGGATCATGCACCGATACGCGGGAGAAATTTCCGGCAGATGCATGGAGCGCCGGAATGCTGCACAGAAGCATACAAGCTGCTGTCAGTGCGGAAAATGTACGTTTGATTTTCATGTGATAACCCCCTTGCAAGCTGTAGCTGCCATATATTTTTCTATTTTGATTATAGCAGACAGCAGGCGGTTTCACAATAACAAAATCTCCCAAAATCATTGCAGATTGTTTCATCTGTTGATGATGCCGGATACAGTACAAAGCACGAAGCAGCGGAATGTGAATACAGAAAAACCGCCGCCTGATTGATCCTCCCGATGCTTTCATTCAATCAGCCTGACCGTTTTTCGACAGACTGAAGAGGGCGCCCTGCTGCGTAGGGCGCCCTCTTTCTGCGATGATTCGTTTATTTTCTGAGAAGCATCCGCTTCAGGAGTGTCAGGTCAACGGCGTTGATGACGCGATTGTCATCGAGATCAGCCTGCTTTGCCTGCTCGCTGTTGAACTGCTCAATGCCGAGCAGATATTTGCACAGCATGACTGCATCCGCCGTGGACACATTGCCGTCCCGGTTGATATCTCCGCCGGATGCCTGTCCGCCGACTGCCGTGAATGTAATCTTGTCAACATTGAATCCGCCCTGCTGTGCGTGCAGCTTCAGATCGGATTCGCCGGCGGGAAGCTCCAGCGTGATCTTGAACTGCTGCCAGTTCTGCCAGCCGCCGGTTGACGGAATATCGAGCGTACCGAGCGTATTGCCGCCGCAGGAGAACGCGATCTGTCCGCCGCCGTTTTCGGATGCAGCATCCAGCGTCAGCTCATATTTCATCGTCTGTGGCACAGAGATCGAATTGCTCATCCAGTCTCCGGATTCAATATATCCGACATTCTTTCCGCCCTGTGCGCAGTCCTCCAGCTCCACGCCGCTCATGGAAGCATAGTTTTCAGCTTCCAGTACGGCATTGCCGGAGCCGGACAGCGAAAGCCGCTCAACGTTCTGTGTCTGCGGCGTGCCCGTCGTCGTCTGCGGTTCCGGATCGGTATTCTGCGGAGTCGTCTCTGTTGTCTGCGGCTCGGGATCGGTGACGTTCTTCGGAACTGTACGCCATACTGCATTTTCAGCATGTGCATTCAGGATCTTTTTGAGGTAGTTGCCGGCTTCTGTCAGTGAGCTGCCGTCTCCGCCGAAAATACTGGAACCCTCTGCCTTGCTGCTGATTGCCCAGTTGCACCACGAGAGCTTGTTGGAATCCATCCAGGAAAGCCACTGTTCTGTCGAGCCGACATTGACAGCGCCGTCGCCGTCTGCATTGACCGTTCCCCATTCGGAAACAAAGACTGCTGCATTTTTGCTGAGTGCCGCATCGCCCTTTCCGCGCAGATCGCCGCCGTGCGTGCCGGCGTAAAAATGCAGAACATATGCAACATTGCTGTCATTGATCGGATCATTTGCGGCTGAATCGACATCCTGAGACCATGTCGGTGTGCCGACGATGATCAGATTGTCCGAGTACTTGCGGATCTCCGGAATCACCTGCTCGGCATAGCCTTTTACGGTAGACCAGGCGACCTGTGTCGGTTCATTGTAAAGCTCAAAGATCACATTGTCATATTTTCCGTAATCACGCGCAATCTCGGAGAAAAAGCTCCTTGCTGCATTCGTGTTATTATGTGCGCCGTGCGAATGCCAGTCCACGATTACGTAGATATCCTTAGCGATCGCCGCATCCATGACGGAGCGCAGCGCGCCGACGTCTCCGCCGCTGTAGATCGAGCCCTGATCGTTTACACCGAGCGAGCAGCGCAGGATCTCACACTTGAATTCCTCAACCATACGGTCAACGGTGCCGCTGTTCCAGTACTGCCCCTGCCAGTTGCTCCAGAAAAAGCTCATGCCCTTGACCTGCACCGGTTCCTTGTAGGATGAACCGATGATCTTGTTTCCGCTGGCCTGAAGCTGACCGTAATAACTGACCGGTCCGCTCCCTGCCGCAGAAACCTCCGCAGGTTCATCTGCAAGCAGAACCTGCGGAAGGAGTACAGCTGACATCACAAATGCGCAGACTGCACTCACCGCTTTTTGAATTTTCATATAGTTTGCCCCTCCAATTAATATTTTAATTTATGCATTTAACAATGCATCAATCACCGTGTCATGCGGATCAGTCCGGCAGTGCCTTTATTCGCCTGATCCGGAAGCGTTCCTTTCCCTCAATGTGAATCAAAAAAGCATGGGCAATGGGGTATCTATTTATTCTATTTATTATTATAACATTTTTTAGAGAGTTAGACAAGGCAACCGCAATCATTTAATGCAAAACTGTCACTGCGTATAAATATGTTCAACATTTTACAGGATGAACAGTGCAGCCTTCCTCACAAATCGCGCTGCTTTCAGATGCAAAATAATGTTGCAGAAATCATATAGAAGCCGCTCCAATCAGTGCTGACTGGAGCGGCTTCCTTTTCACCATATGAAAACGGGGTTCGGGGATAATATTTCCGGCAGAGATGAAGGACACGGAGTCCACGTAAACAATCTGTCAGAAACACTTTTTACAGAATCTCAGATGATCTTTGCGATGATGCGCAGGATGTGGATGACGTCATCCGAAGCGACTGTGCTGTCGCCGTTTGCATCGCTGTTGATGTGTCCCTGCGCGTTGATCCTGACGGTTTTATCCTCGTTGAGGAACCGTGCAAGCAGCACGGCATCGCTGACGTCGATTCTGCTGTCGCAGTTGACATCACCGGCGAGAGATTTTGACTTCTGCATTGCGAGTGCGTCCGGAATGACAGTGTTGAAGCCTGCGGTCTGCGAGATCGGATGCGGACCGTCTGTTTTGATCTCGGAATCAGAAAGGAGCACCATCGAGATGGCATCCGAATTGCGGATGAAATCTGCAAATGCCGCCTTGAATACCTTGACGCGCTGTGTGTCATCATACGCCGGTTTGACCGAGACAACCACATCGCTGAGGATCAGGTCGAGCTTGGTATCGCGCAGCATATCCAGCGCAAGTCCGAGATGCGACTGCTCCTCCGCCCAGCAGCTCTCGTCAGAGAATTCGCAGCAGAGCGCAATGCCGTCAACCGGTGCTTTTGCCTTTTTGAGTGCTTCGGCTGCATCGAGGATCACCTCGATATCTGCAATATCCGTTCTCTGGATTTCGTTGCCGTCTGTTGTGATGACATAGAGAACCGGCGGCTCCGGATTGAGCATTTCCTCCATATAGAGCTTGCAGCCTTCCGGTGCATACTTCTTTGCGGAATTGAATGCGGCGGCGACATAATCGGTGCTGCCCTCGCCGTAGATTTTTTTCATGGTGTCTTTCGCCATGCTCCGGGTGAATTGCGTATAGACATCGCTTGTGACAATCGCGCTGTCGATGATGAGCTTCGGATATTCCTTTTCAAGCGTTTTGAACATCGCTTTGATGATTTCATCATAGCGCGCCTGCATGACCTCCGGCTTGACATAGCTGCCGTTTGCATCCTGATAGTATGCGGTCGGAAGCATGTAACCGGAAATGAACGGTCCGATGACAACCGGAACGCCGTTTGCTTCACAGCTGGCGAGATGCTTCTTCTGCGTCACGCTGAGTTCAATCTCGATCGGCTGATCCGGTGTCCAATTGGCGTTCAGGCAGTTTGCGGGAATCAGGATGTTTTCCAGTGATGCAACATCGAAAACCGCGGAGAAATCGCGGATCGAATCGTTCGCATCGTAATCCGGCGTGACCAGCGTTTTGCCGAGACGGAAATGCTCCTTCAGCGGACGCTCGGCTTTCTGCGTGAGCTGCAGTTCATTCTTTGTGAATGCAACGCTGCCCATTGCAACCGGCTGTGCAGCTGCAAAAGCAGAGATCTGCATGATTCTGGGGACGGAGGCGCCGAGCTTTTCCATTTCTGCGAGATGTCCGGTGATATCGACCGTATTCTCGATCTTTCCGGAATCCTTTGTGCCGAGCAGATTGTTCTGCCGGAGGATCCAGTAGTAACCCTTTTCATCATTTGCATTTGCCAGACCGTAGACGCTGTACTTTTCGCCGTGCAGCGTATATTCGCCGAATAGCGTAAAAGGCTCCGGAATGCCGCCGCTGTATGCATCGGCAAATATGAAGTGACCGCCGCGTTCGGTGCTGTCCGTTTCATCTGCAAAGCCGACAATGACACCGGCATAGGAATCGTTTTTCAGTGTGACATCGGCTGCATAGCTGTAGTCGATCTGACCGAGCGATTCTGCTGTAACGGGCTCCTTGAACCGCTTGCCGCAGTAGATCGTCACTTCGCCGCTGTCGCTCCATGAAGCGGATACTTTGCCGCCTTTTTCATATTTGTACTCCTGCGGCGTATTGGTGCAAACCCACAGATAGTAACCGTCCTCGGTGGTTTCTTCTGTGAAGGTTCCGGATTGTTTCAGCTCGACGGTTTCCTGTTCATTCTTTGTGAAGGTCACGGTGCCGGTGCCTTCGGTGACAAATGCTGCTGCACCTGCCAGCATGGTGTCTATTTTAACTTCGTGATTATAGATTTCCCAGATGAATGCCGAAAGGTTGAGTGTGTTTTCAATCTTGCCTGCGCCGGTCTGACCGAGCAGATTCTCCCTGCGGACTGCAGTATATAGGGGTCGAGAAATTGTCTCTTTGTATCCGCTTGCCGGATCACCGACATCATATTCCAGTTCCGTATAGTACAGATCGTATTCGCCGCTGTTCAGTGTGAATGAGCGGAGATGATCTTTATAAGCCGGACGTTCGCCGCTCCATGCATCAACGATGTGAATCAGGAAGGGCTGACCATCGCCACCTTCCCTATCGGGGGTGCAGGAAATGTTCGTGCCGATTGACGCAGTGCCCTGAAGAACGACGTCTGCAGCATAGTGATAGTATTGCATTTTTTTGTTACTATCAAATATGGAACCGTAAGGGGAAGTCGGATGGTCTGTTCTGAACGAGCTGGTAAACCACGTAAAGCCCTGCTTCGGCAGATCCTTCCAGCTTGCGGTGAAACTGTTTTCTGTACCGCGCGTGATCCATGCCTCGCCGGTTTTCGGGACTTCAGACTGATACAGTTCAGCGTGATGCGTGAATGACAAAGGTAACTCTTTTGCGCGCCAGCTGATATCCATGAGCTCCGGATGCTCCATGATCATGTTGATGTAATAGGTTTCCATGCCTGCACTGGATAACGGTTCGATCGCCTCCAGTGTACCGACGGGCAGCCCTGCCAATTCGATCGCTTTCAGGAATTTGTCGATATCCATGGCGACACTGAGTGTGAGCTTTTCTGCGGGCTCAGACGGGATGCACCAGTATTCAGACCGGTCATCATTGGAGATGAGGTCATATTTGACGTTGTGTACCTCGATCTCTGCAATTTTTTTTCCGTTCCCGAAGGTTCTGTCCTTTGATTCGCTGACCAGATTCACCGTGACTTCCGGCTGTGCGAGCTTAACGCGGACACCGATATAATAGGATTCGGTTTCCGGCTTCTCAAAATCAACCTGACACGAGATGGAGCCATACTCTGCGTAGTCGAAACCGGGCGTGAATGCAAACGGCTCCTTCACGGTTTCTTCTGCGGCGGGCGGCACGGTCTCCTCTGCCGCGGTGACGGGCAGCATCGGGATTGCGGTGAGTGCGATCACTGCTGCGCTGATGAGTGTGAATAGCTTTTTCTGCTTCATTGTGGGTACCCCCTTTTGATGAAATGAATAAAATGTCGGAATGACGCAGTGATATACTACGCCATTCTCATTTTAACATATTTTAACGGAATACTTCTAATCAAATATTGCGATTCGGGTTCAAAATCGGTCAACTGTTGCGGTTTTCGTGCTGCGGGGAAACCGTCTGACTGCCGCCCCCTCTGCCGCATTCACAAGGCGAAGCACGCGCTGCTTTTACGAATGCGGCCGTGTATCCGGATGGATCCGCCGCGGAACGGTACATCGGGAAGTGAATACAGAGAAACCGCCGTCTGATTGTTCGTCAGGCTGCGGTTTTATGGTATCAGATTCCTGATCCGGTGTAATTACCAGAACCAGTATTTTTTCTTTGTGAATATGTAAATGACTGAAAGCATCAAAATAACGCCGATGCCGCTCAGAATCCAAATGAGGTTGATTTTGATGCGGTTCATGTTCTTCGTGGAAAGCAGATACTCTCCGATGCTGCTGACCTTGAATGAATTATCAGACAGCGAATTCAATGCCTGATACCCGCTGCTTTGCGCGTTGACAATATAAAAGTATTTATATTGCTTCGGTGCATTTTTCAGTTTGACGCTGACTGTTCCGGGAAGATTCTTTCCTTTATTGAATTTCACAAGCATACCGTTTTCTGTTTCGGTTAAGTCCAGTCTTGTGTCGATTTCGTTGTTTGCATTGAAAATATCCTGACCGCGGATGGAAAGTGTGTATTCGTTCAGATCGACGGTCAGTGATTTATCTGTTCCGTAAAGTGCTTTTAACACTTCGGCGGAAATGCACTTCAGATCCTTCACGGTAATCTCACGCTCATCAGTCTCGCGGATTCGCTGTGCAAGGCTGTCAGTGTTCTGTAAACCGGAAGCATCGTCCGGTTTTTCCGGATTCTGAATCGCGGCTGTATCCTTATCTGTACTGACGATAACATTCACAAGGATCGTGATGTCCTCATTTGAAACGATCACAGAGGTGCTTCCGATTGCACCGGCGGTCAGAATCCCGTCCTCACTGACTTTTATGATATCATCATCGTTTGATTTGAATTTCAGCTCCTGCGACGCTTCTGCGGGCTGTACTGCTGCTTCCAGATGAAACTGTTCACCCGGCTTGAGGACGATAAATTTGCTCGCAACGTCGATTGATTCCGTTTTGACCTTGACTGTCAGCGGATAATAGATACTGTAATTATCGCAGGAAACATAGATTCGGCAGGTGCCTTTTCCGACAGCAGTGAGCTTGCCGCTTGCACTGACGGTTGCAACCCGCGTATTGGAGGATGCATATTGTATATCATGGTTTGTAGCGCTCATCGGACTGACTGTCGCCGATAGATTCTGCGTTTCCTTGACATACATTTCATCATTGAATTCCGCAAGCTCTATGCTCTCAACCGGAATGTACTCGGTTTCCGGCATGCTGAACATCGGATCATACGGAAAATCCGTTACAAATGGTTCAGCCGGTGTATCCGGAAGATCGGGAACCGGCGCATCTGTTTGTACAGGTTCTGTTTCTGTATCAGCAGCCGGCGGATTCGCAGATAATTCAGGAACCGTCTGCTCAGTTTCCTCAGCACTTATATGGAATGGCATTGCGCAGAGTGCAAGAACAGACAGCGCAATACAAATTGTTTTCTTCATAAATCAGTCCCTCGTCAGTAACCCCAGCGATTCAAGCAAATAATCGAAATAAGTCAGTTCATCGTAAATGATTCTTGCTTCGACTGACATACCGTTGGAGATGTTTACTTTGTTCCCTTTGCTGCTGATCAGATAAGGGGTTTCAATTTCAATTTTTGATTTAAAAAAGCTCTGTTCGCCGTTTTGACTGGTTGAAATATCATTGTCAACGGAGATCAGTTTGCCTTTCAGATTTCCGTAAGTATTCTGTGCAAGACCGACAACTTCGATATTCACACTGTCGCCCGGAGAAACTCTCGGTCTGTCATTCACGCCGAGATAAGCGGTTACAATATACTGATCATTTTCGTTTGCAATGCTGCCGATGGCACCGGCTGCCTGGACAACCATGCCTTCTTTGTATTCATTGATCATGTGAACGATGCCGGACGTGTTTGCAAGCACCTGATATTCAGACTGTCCGTTTGCAATGGCGCCGTTCTGAACCTTCAGCTTTTCGATCTCGGTTTCATACTGTGTGATGCTTTCGTCGATGGATCTCAGCGTGGAATAGTAGATCTCCGAGATTTTTGCATTGTTCTTTTCCAGCTCTGCCTCAATCTGCGCATCGGAATAACCGTAGGCTTTATAGGTGCTGGTATCAAC
Source organism: Clostridia bacterium (assembly GCA_021152595.1). Classification (GTDB taxonomy): domain Bacteria; phylum Bacillota; class Clostridia; order Oscillospirales; family Ruminococcaceae; genus Firm-04. The sequence continues at coordinate 18,991 of JAGKVC010000007.1, read as the reverse complement.
ATCATTCTGTCTGATCTGGCTCATGTAGGCTTCATATTGATTGTAATACTGTCTGTCATCCGCTTTGGTAATGTCAAAATGATTTTCGCCGTCCATAATGGACTGCTCCAGCTTTTTTAGCTGGCTGACGTTGTCGCTGTAAACCTGAATCTGCCCGGCAATCTGTTCTTCCTGCAAATCAAGTTCGGTGCTTTCAACCGTGAACAGCACATCACCTTCATCGACAAAACTGCCCACGGAAACATTCATTTTGCTGATCTTTCCGGTATACGGGGACATGATGTAATTTTTGTTCGTGCTTTCGATTGTGCCCTGACTTTTGATGACAAAGGTCTTGGGTGTTTTCAGGCTCCAGATCAATACCGCAATCATAAGAATCGCGATAATTGACACAAGCATATAGCCGAACGGCGGCAGATCCTTTTCATACAGCAGGCGGCTGTCTTTTAAGTCTGCCATGTTTTTGACGGTCTTTTTAGTCATCGGATTTCTTCTCCACGAAAATGTCTGCTACGATGTTGTCATCCTGTTTCTCAATAAAAATTGTGTAATTTTCGTTTGCAACTGTAATGTCCTCTTCAAAAGCAGTGACATTGATTTTATCGTAAGCCAGCTTCAGTTTCTCTTCCGGTCCGACATAGTGCGCATACATGCAGTTACGGACTCTGATCACCGGTTCCATTTTATACGGCGCTTCAACATTATGTATAAAGTTATTTGTCTGTCTCATCAAATAAGCATGAATTTCAAGCTGCTGGTCTTCATTTGTGCTGTAGACTGTTCTCTGGATTAACGGTCCGATCGGCATTGCGCCTTTGCTTTTGAGATAATTATCCATTTTTACGACAGTTGTTCCCAAATCAAAATCTTGATTCAGCTCTATTTCCAAGGACAGCACATTCATTAACTTTAATGATTTGTTTGTGCTTAATTCAATTTTACTCATATTCAACCTCTCTGGATTTTGGATGTGATAATACCTTGTATAATCTTATCGGCGGACTTATCGTTTGTAATGATTTTGATAAAAGCAATGATATCGCCATATACATTCTGATTTTCAAGGAAACAGCTCATAAACATAATAAACTGAACTGCGGCTATATATGCAAAATAGCTTTTTTGATTCCGACTGTAAGATTCATGTTTCCGTTTTTAACGCCAGAATATTGGGTTAAACTAAAGCTGTTTTTGGCTCCTTTTTTTGAGAAACAAACCGAAACTTGAAAGAGCAGCAACAATATAATTATATAGGGCTATGGAATATAGGCAACTGGATTGTCTTATAATCCTACTGAAAATTGGGGGAACAACAATGAAAAGTACCATTATTCCAATCACTAGATTTCCAAAAGAAGTAATATTATCTGCAACTGATTTTGCATATGCATTATCTTCTTTTGTAAAACTGAATCCCTCTTTTTTTTCTTTTTGTTCGTAATGTCTGTCGATTGATTTATACAACTTCCCAAGAAGCAATTCAAAAAAAGGATAGTACCCAACTGAAAATAACATAACCCACTCAAAGACAGTTTGAAGTCTTATTTCATTTGGGATAGTCTTAGCATTATAAATAAGGAAACCTCCAATCAATCCATAAAAAAAAGTCCCAAGTCTGATTATTATTTTTTTCGTTGATCTTGCGTTAATATTTGCTAGATTCAATAATGTCACAACAATCGGAAAACAAATGCCTCTTAAGTTCTCATTCATAATTGAATAATTCACAAGAATACTCCTTTTTCCATTTAGAATTGTTTAGTTTGAAATGTTCAGATTTATGGTTGTAAAGGCGTATTAAATCGAATTTGTTTCTTTTTGTGTCAGTATCAACCAACTTTTAGTGTATCTCTCCCTGTTTTCAACAGGGAGAGATACGTCATAGTAATAATATTTATGACATGTTTCGTAGCTTATATATGAATAAATAATTAGCCAATATTCAGATAGCCGTTACCAGGATTGGAATCCCTTCCATCGAGCCAACCAGCAATTGCCTGTCCCGGATCAAAAAGTGCACCAAAGAGTGTTCGAGCTGGGCCAATAATACCAACAACAAATGATGCAGCCATAAGTCCAGCCGCTCTTTCAACACGCTTCTTGATTTCAGATTCAACAACTTCCTTTCCAATTTTTTTAATAACCCAGGCAAGGTTATTAGCAGCTCCTTTTGCTAATCCAGCACCAACCATTGTTAAGACTGCAGAAATCGCAAGATTAATCGCGCCACCGACTAACCAATTCGGTATGCTCAAACCTCCATCAACATATTCCATTTCGTCTTCGGCAACGATTGCGAAGTTCTTGGGCATTACCAGTGCGCCATCATAAGTCATTTCCATTTTTTAGTCCTTTCCGATACGTTTCCGTATCTGTAATAATAAAATAGTGAGATTGTGCTGAGATGATATGTTGCAGACCATATCATTCTATGTGAACGCTTTTTCTGCACAAAGCGTATTCACCGATATTTGAAATGATGCTGCGAGCTTTTATGAAATAAACTGAACGCAGGAAAAGGCTGATTACCAGTTAATTACAGGAATCCATGCAACAGGAGTGTTTCCGACTGTGTAAATGTGCAATGTCATTCCATTATGTTTTGCCGCAAGACCATAATACGCACTAAGTGCTCCACCTGCACCGGCAGCGGCTAATGCTGCAATTGCTCCACCGTTCGGAATAGGCAAAAACAAAACTGCTAATCCTGCGGTTGCACCAACGCCGTAGTTGAATACTTGATCACAAATAGAAGCCGGGATATATACTTGATAGTGAGCGCCTCCATTTGTATATGTCATTTCTTCTTCGTCAACAGCAACGAAGTTCTTGGGCATTACCATTGTGCCATCATAAGTCATTTCCATAATTTGTTCCTTTCTGATACGTTTTCGTATCTGTAAAAATAATATAGTGAGATTGTGCTGAGATGATATGTTGCAGACCATATCATAATATGTGAACGCTATTTCTGCACAAAGCGTATTCACCGTTATGTATAAACTAAGGTGTCGTCGTCATCTTCGATGACTTCTGCCGCATGTTCAGGCTGCGGCGACGCCTCTTCATCCTTGATTATAAAGTTGCCCTGCTGCATTTCCCAGAGCCGCTTGTACCGGCCGCCCTTTTCGAGCAGCTCTTCGTGCGTGCCCTGCTCAACGATCTCGCCGTGATCCATGACAAGAATCTGATCACAGTTTTTGATCGTTGCAAGACGGTGTGCAATAATCAGCATAGACTTGTTGCGGAATTTGTTGTAGATCATATCGAAAATGATATTTTCTGTCGCAAAATCCAGATTGCTCGTTGATTCATCCAGAATATAGAAATTGCTCTTTTTCAGGAACGCTCTTGCAAGCGCGATGCGCTGCTTTTCACCGCCGCTCAGACCGTTTCCGGCTTCCTGCAGATAGGTGTGATACTGCATCGGCAGCTTTTTGATGAATTCGTGTGCATCTGCTTCCCTGGCAGCCTGCTTGACTTCCTCAAGAGTCGAATTCATCTTGGATACACGGATATTGTCATAAATACTTTTAGAGAACAGCTCGATCGTCTGCGGAACATAGGAGATTGTTTTGCGGAGTGATTCATTATCCACTTCGTTCAGATCCATGCCGTCAATCAGGATCTCGCCGCTTTCCGGTTCGTAGTATTTCAGCAGCAGCTTTGCGATCGTCGATTTTCCGCTGCCGCTTTCGCCGACAAGCGCAACCTTCTTGCCCTTCGGGATCGTGAATGAGATATTGTTTAGGACGGGCTTTCTGTTGCCGTAGCGGAATGTAACATTGTTGATTTCAATGTCACCGTCAATGGATTCCAGCTCTGTGTAGCTGCCGCCGCTCTGTTCTGTTTCAGAATCCATGATTTCGGTCAGACCCTTCATGGAAATATTCGCTTCCTGAATTTGCAGCTGTAACCCGACCAGTCTGCCGACGGGATCCATGAAATAGCCTGCCATTGTGGTGAATGCCATCAGGGAACCGAGTGTCAGATTTCCGTCAATGACCTGCCGGATGCCGAAATACATGAGAATCAGATTGCCGGCTGTTGAGATCAGATTGGAGATAGAGCCCTGCACATTGGAAAGCATACTTTCCTTGACGCCGATCCGCAGGGACTTAATATACTCTTTTTCGATGTTTTCCAGTTCGGTCTCTTCATTCGCATTGCCCTTGATCGTTTCAACAGCGCGGAGACCTTCGATGATCTGTGAATTCAGAACAGAGGATTGCTGCATCTGTTCCTCGTTGATCTTCTTATACGGCTGCTTGAAAATAAAGACAAGCAGAATGCTGCAAATCGTCAGGCAGAGAATGATGCCGAACAGTGAAAGATTCATATTGAACAGAATGACGCCGGTGATAATCGCCATCGCTACATCCATGATGAGTGTCAGCGCAATGTTCGTGAAAATATCCTTGATTGTAAATGCATCGCTGAATCGCGTGATGATATCGCCGGTTTTTCGCGATGCAAAGAATTTCATCGGCAGCTTATAGATATGCTCAAAATAGCCGAGCAGCAGGGGAATGTCGATTTTCTGCGAGAGAAAAATCATCATCCATTGCCGGACAAATCCGATAACGGTCTGCACAACTGCCAGAAGTCCGAATACAATTACAACAAGCAGCAGCGGATTTTTCAGCTTATACGGCAGGATCTCGTCCATCAGAATCTTATTGAACAGTGAGGAGACAATGCCGAGCACAGTTAGAATGACGGATGCAATAATGGAGTAGGCAAACAGCTTTTTATGCGGAAGAAGCAGCTTCAGAAAACGGTTGAACATCCTGCCCTTTTCGTTCTTTCCGGGAACGAACCTTGCATCCGGCTTCAGCAGCAGCAGCGTGCCGGTGAATGTTTCATAGAATTCATCCAGTGTAATTTTGATCAGATCCTTTGCCGGATCCCCGATGATCACATAATCGTTTTTTTCTGCCGGATCTTCTTAAAGACTACAACAAAATGCGTAAGACCTTCTTTGGTAATGACATTTGCGATGCAGGGCAGCGTAAAATCGGTCAAAAAATTTTCACGGTCAACACGAATAGCCTGAGAGACAAATCCAAGTGCATCAGCGCATTTGGACAGGCCTATCAGGTTCGTTCCTTTCAGATCCGTGCCCATCATGTCACGGAGCTGCGTTATTGTAGTTTCTTTTTTGTAGTGCAGGCATACCATCGCAAGGCATGCAGCGGCACAGTCAGTTGCGTCATGCTGCTTGATGTAAGTGTATCTCATTGATCATTCTCTTCCTAATATGTATATTAATGAAATATAAAAAGTGTGGTGTGACGATAGAGTATAAATTGAAAATTCAGATGCGGCAGATTAACGAATACTACCCTCCTTTTGGGAATCGCTATTCATTCATTATGATTACAGTGAGTAATAAATAGCGTAGTTTTTATTGATTGGCATCATTATAGCACAATGCTTTTCATTTGTCAAGACTCTTCTGCGTTATTTAATATTTCCTTCATATTGTCTGGTATCAACCGAATTTATCTCTTTCCGCTTTGTGTTTGCTCATCATACAGCCAGTCAACTTTGTTCTTGCATTTACGTATCTTCGTCATTTCAGGTACCGCAAAACGGATGATTTTGTGCAAGGATCTGAATGCACTGATTCAGAAGGAGCAGGAGAAACCGCCGTCTGATCGGTCAGCAGGCGGCGGTTCGTGCAGTTTCAGAATACTTGACTGCTTGACAAATACATATATGAATGTTATAATAATAAACACATATTAAAATGATATGCTTTCCGATATTCGGACAAGGAGGACATCATGGCAGAAAAGAATACCGAAAAGCAGCGTGCAGCGGAACGGCAGCTTGCTGAGATTGCGAAGATTTCAGACGAAGAGCTGTTCAAACGGCTGGATACCGATGAAGATGGTTTGAATCAGGTCGAGGCAGGCGACCGTCTCGAAGAATACGGCAAAAACATCATCGACACAGGAAATGAAAACAGCCTTGCAAAGCGGATACGCGGGGCAATCATCAACCCGTTCAATATTGTGCTGCTGATTGTCGCAGCCGTAACGCTGGTGACGGATGTGATCATTGCGGAGAAACCGAGCTGGGCAACTTTTCTGATGCTGATATTTGTTGTTGCAGTTTCCGGCATCATCTCCTTTGTGCAGGAGGAAAAATCGAACAGCGCTGCGCAGAAGCTTCAGAACATGATCTCCAATAAGATTGATGTGATCCGAAACGGCAGCAGCATGGAGATTGACATTGAAGATGCCGTTCCGGGCGATGTTGTCAAGCTCGCATCCGGCGATATGCTCCCCGGCGATGTGCGCTTTATTGAAACAAAAGACCTGTTCATTGATCAGTCACAGCTCACCGGAGAGAGCAATCCGATTGAGAAATTCGCCGGTGCCGATCCGGAAGGCGATGATATCACAGAGCTCGACAACATCGGCTTCATGGGCAGCAATATCATCTCCGGCAGCGCTAAGGCGGTCATTCTGACAACCGGCAACAGCACGTATCTCGGCAGTATGGCAAAGAGCCTGAATACCTATCAGGATAAGAGCAGCTTTGAGCGCAATATCAATTCGATCAGCAGCCTGCTGATCAAGTTTATGGTTGTCATGGTGCCGATCATTTTCATTGCAAATTTCATCACGAAGGGCAGCTGGCTTGATTCGCTGATGTTCGGCATCACGATTGCAGTCGGTCTGATGCCGGAAATGCTGCCGGTTATTATGACATCATCGCTTGCAAAGGGCGCTGTCAATATGTCGAAAAAGCAGACGATTGTCAAGCGTCTTGGCTCGATTCAGACCTTCGGTGAAATGGATATCCTCTGCACCGACAAAACCGGTACACTGACGCAGGATGAGATTGTGCTGGAAAAATATATGGATGTGCTTGGCCGTGAAGATAAGCGCGTACTGCGTCATGCCTTCCTCAACAGCTTCTTTCAGACCGGACTCAAAAACCTCATGGATGCGGCGATCATCAACCGCGCCGAAAAAGAGGAGCTTTCCTATCTGAAAGAAACCTATGTGCGCGAGGATGAGATTCCGTTTGATTTCAGCCGCCGCCGCATGAGCGTTGTGCTGCGCGATAAAACCGGCAAACGCCAGCTTGTGACAAAGGGCGCTGTTGAAGAAATCCTCTCGATCTGCGGATATATTGAAATTGAGGGCAAGGTGAAGCCCATTACGCCGGAACTGATCGAAAACGCACAGAGAATCGCAACCGAAAACAACCTCGAAGGCATCCGCGTCATTGCCGTTGCGCAGAAAAACAATATCCACGACATTGAACATTTCGGTGCGGATGATGAAAGCGATATGGTGCTGATCGGTTTTGTCGGATTCCTTGATCCGCCGAAGCCCTCCGCGGAATCCGCAATCAAGGCACTGCAAAGGAACGGCGTCAGCACGGTTGTCCTGACCGGTGATACCGAGGGCGTTGCGATCAATATCTGCGGACGGCTCGGCATTCCGACGGAATATACGCTGACCGGTTCACAGGTTGAGGCAATGACCGATGAAGAACTGCTGGAAGCCTGCGAAAAATGCCACATCTATTCCAAGTTGTCGCCGTATCAGAAACAGCGCGTGGTCATGGCGTTCCAGACGAACGGGCATACGGTCGGCTATATGGGCGACGGCATCAATGACAGCCTGCCGCTGAAACAGGCGGATGTCGGAATCTCTGTTGATACCGCAGTCGATATTGCAAAGGAAGTTGCAGATATCATTCTGCTGGAAAAGGACCTCAATGTGCTGGACGAGGGCGTCATCGAGGGCAGAAGAACATTTGCAAATATGTCGAAATACCTGAAAATGTCAGTCAGCGGCAACTTCGGCAATATGTTCTCGGTTCTGATTGCAAGTATCTTCCTTCCGTTCCTGCCGCTGCTGCCGGTTCATATTCTCGTGCAGAATATTCTCAATGATTTTGCGCAGCTCGGCATGCCGTTTGACCATGTGGAAGATGAGAGCATCCGTCTGCCGAAAAAGTGGAATATCCCCGGCATCAAAAGGTTTATGGTGATCTTCGGTCTGCTCAGTACCGTGCTTGATGTGCTTTGCTTCCTCGTGCTGTGGTTCGTTTACAAGTATAACAACGAGTCGCTGGCAGGCTTCTTCCAGAACGGCTGGTTTATGTTCGGCGTCATCTCGCAGACGGTTGTCATTCATACGATCCGCACCCCGAAGGTTCCGTTTCTACAGGATCGTGCCTCAGCGCAGCTCAGCATCTCGACGCTTGCGGTTGTCGCTGCAACGCTGCTGATCGGCTTTACCGGTATCGCCGGATTCCTTGATCTGCCGGTCATGGTGCCATCCTTTGCGCTGTGGCTTGCCGGACTGATGATTGTCTATACGATCTTTGCGCAGATCATGAAGCGCATTTATATGAAGATCAACCATGAGTGGGTTTGATCGAAACAGATAACCTGAAATTTGCGTCCGGCATTGCCGGGCGCTTTCTTTTTCGGAAAACAATCTCAATGCAGAATCATCTGTTCACAGGATTGACGTTCTGCATGGGTGTGGAATCGGCTGCGGAGCGGTACATCGGGAAGTGAATACAGAGGAACCGCCGCCTGATTGGTAGTCAGGCGGCGGCCATTGTCTTATTGTATCATCAGCATCTGTTTCATCCATGTGAGATCGGCAGCATTGAGTGTTCCGTTTTCGTCCATATCACCGGCTTTCCAGTTCGGAAGCCTGGTTTCGATCGTCAGCAGATATTTTTGCAGAAGCACCGCATCTGCAATGCCGCATTTGCCGTCTGCGCTGATATCGCCGCGGACCGAATCCGATTCGATCCGCGATTTGATCGCCGCCGTCAGGAAAATCATCGCAGCATTGCCATAGATCGTGTTTTCGTTGGTTGTCCATTCAGCATCGCTGTCCATGTAGCATTTCCCGTCATATTTGGAAAGCTGACGATTGTTGTTTGGATTTGTTCCCTCCGTCACGTATCCTGCCGGGCATCTGTACGGGTCGAGCTTTGCGTCCTTTGAGTAAATCGCGCTGAAGATATTTCGCACGCAGTTTTCGCCGTATCCCGATACATAACAAAAAGAGATCGGATTGACGCCGAGCAGATAATTGAACGCACTCTCATTGGAGAGAATGACCTCATCGGGAATACGCTCCTCACCCTCAATGAGGATGCTGCCGAGCAGAATGCTCATTGTGCTTTGTGCAATGACCATATTGGAGCCCCACCAGTAGCCCCAGTCGGGATAGTCGGTACCCCAGTTGTCATAATTCAGCGTGCGTTTGCGCCAGGCAGGGAACTTCTGAAAGACTTCCCTGACCTTTGCATCGGCATCGCTGTTGTGGTAGAGATAATGGAAGAATCCAAGGAAAGAGCGCCCGTGCGAATGGTAGCCGAGCGATGCACCCGTGAAGCACTTGACGATATTGGTTTCCTCGCAGTGCTCCAGCAGATAGTTCTCATACGGTGCGGTTTGCATCCCTGCCGCCTTCGCTGCCCGGCAGATCGCGCCGGCAGCCCAGAACATACTGCGGTCGAGCTCCTCCTGCGTATAGGTGTAGGTGCGGTTCGCAGCGCCGATCGACGGGTGCTGCGGATTGGCAGGATCATTCACCCAGCTCCATGCGCGCAGTGATGTATTCAGACAGGTTTTCGCAAACGCTGTATATGCCGGAATATCTCTGTAGATCAGATAGGCGTGTGCCAGCACAGCTGCCGTTTCGGCTGTCGCCAGATGCGAGCGCAGATCGGTCTGCTCTGTTCCGGATGTATGATCGGAAGACTGATAGAGCGTATCCTCCAGATAGATCGTGCCGTCCTTGTAATTTGCTGCGACATAGAATGAGCCGTCGTGATCTGCGTGTTCGAGCTTTAACAGCATATCAATCTCCCATTTGATCTCGCTGAGATATCCCGGTGCATCGGCATACGCGGGATTTGACCTGTCTGTTTCAGGAATATGCAGGCTCATGTCCTGAAAAGCCTTCGGGAACAGATCATATGCCAGCAGCAGATTTTCAACGGAGGTCGCAGCAGGAGAGGTGTATTTCCCGTAGTCACCGGCATCGTACCAGCCCTGCGTGATATCAAAGGTCCCGGCATCCGGATTATTGCGGTCTGACCACTTTTTCACCTGCGCATCGTTCGGATGCAGATTTTTTCTTGCGAAATCTCCGGCATAGGTTTCATCCAGATCAAGTCCCTGCCGCTGATAATAATAATATTTTGTCATGTCACTGAGCAGACTGTCATAGATCCGGTCGCCGATCTCAAAAGCGAATGAAGTCAGCGTATCGGTTTTCAGGCCGTTTTCGATATCCCGCGGAGCGCGTGCAGATGCGGATAATCCGGCATCCGGAATGCGGATGAAGTATGTCCCCGGCGTTTGCAGCGCATCGAAGTGAATGATATGTACCGATTCGCCGGACAGATGATCGTTCAGCTCTGCGGCAGGCAGCGTTCCGCTCAGAGCAGTCCTTCCGGTTGATTTGTCTGCGATTTCATAGGTTTTGCCGTCCAGTGAACCGAATTTTGCAAAATAGCTGATGCGCGCTGTTTTTGCACCGTGCGTACTATACCCGACCTGATTGACCTTGATAAACGGATACTGCCGCTCATCATCGGGAGAAGAAATCTTCACATTCCGGAAGGAGACCGTTTCGCCCTTTTTGACTGCTGATACACAGATTTTCCAGAGGTTTGCAAGATCAAACCCGCTGTCAGGGTTTGCATCAAGCAGCTCCTTGATCGGCAGTGTGTAGCTTGTCCATTCCGTCTTTGCGATCATTTTTTCTTTATACTGCTCGAGATCCGTCCAGTAAAGGGAAACGCTTTCAGCGTGGCAGTGGGAGCTGAGTCCGATCCGGAAGCTGAGTGGTTCCGTGCCGTTGCTTTTTGTTTCAAAGGAAAGCGCCCCGTTATAATAATAATCGTAGGCATCGGTCGTTGTCCAGCTTGTATTCGGCAGGATGTTCGCGCCGCCCCAGCTCTCGGTCATCCATAGATTTTTACCGTCGTTGTCGATCAGGATGGTTTGCAGCTGACAGCCCGGTGTTTCCTCTGCATTTCCCGCAAACGCGGGCTGTGCCGGCGCAGCGGTGAAGAAAAACAGAACACTCAGGATGAGCGCAGCACTTTTCCGTGTTTTCATGATATTGTCTCTCCTTTCGCGGTGCCTTTGATTACAGTATATCAGGATTCCGGTAGGAGTACAAGTAATTTTCGTATTTTCTGCGAATTCTACAAAAACAGTCTTCGCTTTTTTACGAATCGGATCATCAGACGGAGACTTGCGCGACGCATTCGTTGATAACATTAACGCAAAAATCAAAAAAAGAAATGACTTTTGAAATGCGGATCTGCATAGTCTGCTAAACAGTGCGCAGCAGCAGAGAGAAACCGCCGTCTGATCGGTCGTCAGGCGGCGGTTTGCATCATTATGCTTTCAGCTTGCAGGTGCGATTCCGGTTTCCTGATTATAATGCCATGTTTGACAAGGGAATCCATGTTGTGTGACATACTATGAAAAATGCAGCATTCAGATTGAGCATAGGCTCTTTGTTGTTTTGCATAAATCCAGATGTCAAAGACTAGTCAGAATCACGATTGACAAGATGATGGGGTTGTGCTATAATGATAAAAATTTTATTTTTGCTTTATAACATGATTTGGCTATAATGACGAATTGAGGCGGATATGGATACTTTTTATGCTCATTCTGAAAATGGACGCGGTGAAAAGGAAATACTGGAAGTACATTTGAAAAAGACATCAGTACTTGCCGGACGATATGCGGCTGCGTTCGGAGAAGATAAAGCAGGGGATTGGCTTGGCTGGTTTCATGATGCCGGAAAAGCATCGGAGCTGTTTCAGGGCGTTTTGTGTAAAAAAGAGCACAATGTCAATCATGCGGCAGCCGGTGCCGCTCTGCTGTATCGGATGAACAAGATGCTTTCCCGTGTGATTTATGCGCATCATGATGGCTTGCAATGGAGTATCAGGGATGATTTGGCGCGATCAGAGCAAGAGGAGAATTCACAGGATTCACAGAACGGAAAACGATTTGCAGTATCCGGAAAAGCACAATATCAGGAACTGGCTGCATATATCAAATCGTTGCCCGATCTGCCGAAAGAGAAACCCGTCTTGCAGCCGGACGGGACATCATTTCATTCTCATCTGCCGGAAATGCTCCACGCAAGGATGCTGCTTTCCTGCCTTTGTGATGCCGATTATACCGCGACAGCTTCACATGAGAATGAGTCGCTTTTCACAGAGACTGATGAAAAAGAATTGGATGCAGCAGCGATTTTGCAATCTATTCATGATTATAAAGAAGAAATCAGTCGAAAATCAAACGCAAACGCAAAGCTGAATCAAATCCGGAATCATGTTTTTCAAAGCTGCTTGCAAGCAGCAGAGCAGCCATCGGGGTTATTTACGCTGACTGCACCGACCGGAACCGGAAAAACGATTGCGCTTCTGGCATTTGCCGCAAAACACGCGGAGCGGTATAAAAAACGGCGTATCATTATTGTGCTTCCCTTTCTGTCAATTATCTCACAAAATGCGAAGATCTATGAGAAAATCTGCGGCGGCATCCTCGAAGCACACAGTATGGCATCATACGGTAATGATGAACGCACAAAGCTGATTACCGAGCAATGGAATTCCCCTGTGATAATCACGACATCTGTGAAGTTCTTTGAGGCGTTCTTCAAATCGAAGCCGACAGATCTCAGATTCTTGCACAGCATAGCAAACAGCGTTGTTGTATTTGATGAAGCGCAGAGTATCCCGACCGATCTGCTCGGAACGACCATTGAAACGATGCGGATGCTCTGCGAAACATTCCGCTGCACAGTTTTGTTTTCAACAGCCACTCAGCCTGCATTTGATGTTCGCAGCGATATTGATTTTCACGCACAGGAGATTTTATCGGATGCACCGGATGTATATGACAAAACGAGACGCGTTTCCGTCAACTGGAATATTGCAGACAAAACGCCGCTGATGCAGATTGCAGAGGAAATGTCCGGTTTGAGCAGCGTTTGTTGTGTTCTGAACCGCAAAGATCATACAAGAAAATTGTTTGAACTGCTGACGGAGCAATGCGCTCAAACAGAATGCTTCCATATCTCAACGGATATGTGCAAAGCACACCGTGATGCAGTCATTCAGGACATCACTGACAGACTTGAGAACCATCTGCCGTGCAGACTGGTCTCAACATCCTGTATTGAGGCAGGTGTTGATCTGGATTTTGCATATATGTACCGCGCACTGGCACCGCTGGATTCCATTATCCAATGTGCCGGACGCTGCAACCGGAACGGCAGATCTGCCGGAGAAATGACCGTTTTCATACTGGATGAAGAAAAGCTGTATCCCGCAGCCTTTTTTGAAAATGCGGCCAATAAAGTGAAACTGCTGCTTTCCAGACATGAGATAGATATTTGCAGCCCGTCGCATATCCGCGAATATTACACAATGCTGTTTACTGACGGGAATTATGATCATGATAAATCTAAACTGGTCAAAGCAATCGAAGAACATGATTTCACAGAAGCAGAAAAGCAATACAGGTTTATTCCGCAGAACGGTGTAAATGTTCTTGTTCCGTATCAGGCGGAAATCAAATTGTTTGAAGATCTGGCAGCAGAAGCACGGACGAAGGGTATTTCAAAGGAATGGATGCGCCGTGCAGCACCGATCACTGTGACAAGCTATCGTGAGGACAAGCTGACAGATCTCGCAGAGCCCTGCTTCATCATACGAAAAGGGAAAAAGGAACCGATAAGCGGCTGGTATATCCTGCTAAGCGGCAAATTCTATGACGAACGATCCGGTTTGCACTTTGATGATGACAGCAGTCTGGACTATCTGTTGTAAAGGAGGTCAGAAATGAACGAAAATCAAATGGAGGTCTGGGGCGATTTTGCGTGCTTCTCCCGCCCTGAGAGCAAGGTGGAGCGATTGACCTATCCGGTCATGACGCCCTCTGCTGCACGCGGAATCCTCAGCGCGGTTTATTCCAAGCCGCCGGAATTTTACTGGCAGGTGAAGAAGATTGAGGTGCTGCACCCGATCCGGTACATGAGTTTCAAGCGCAACGAGGTCATCAACAGTAAGATCGGGCGAAAGCCGGCGCCGATGCTTGTCGAGGATGACCGCACCCAGCGTCAGACTGTTGTGCTGAAAGATGTGCGTTACCGCATCACCGCAGAGATCAAGCCGCAAAAGGACTACAAAGGCACTGTCAGTCAGCTGTATGAGCAGGCACAGCGCCGTATCAAAGGCGGCAAATGTTTCTTCCAGCCGTCATTCGGCATGCGGGAATTTGTCTGCTATTTCAGTGAGCCGACTGACGCGCAGCCCATTCCGGACACACTTGATCTTGGTATCATGCTCTATGATGTGTTTGATTTACACAAATACGAGGTGACATCGAAAGCAGAGCCGTTCGTGACAGTATTTGAAGCGAAACTCGAAAACGGTGTACTGGATGTGCCGGATTTCGACAGCGAGCAGGTTCTGAAGCCGGAAAGGGGGAACTGAGATGCTGGAAGTGTTATATCAGTATGCGAAGGATCATGAGCTGATTGCGATCCCCGGTTTCAAGCCGAAGAAAGTAAAATATTATATCTCCTTCTCTGAAAACGGCGATTTTATCGGGTTTGACCGGCTTGAGGATGATACGCCGCCGCCGATGTGTCCGGATATCGGTTCTCTGGCAAACGGTACTTCCAAAAGCAATATCATCGCGGAAAAGGCAGAGGTCATCTTCAATCTGCCGGATAAAGAGGGGAATTGCAAGAGAGAACAGAAACAGAAATTCTATCTGGATGCTTTGGCTGAAGCTGCAAAGCATGATCCCTTATTTGAACCTGCATGCAAAGGTTTTCAGGAGCATCTTGAGACGATCAGAGAAACATTCCTTTCTGATAAGAAAAGGAAACCGGCTGACTTCCTGAGCATCAAGGTGGACGGGAAGCCGCTTGAAAGCAGTACCGGATATCTGGAATGGTGGGAATCGTTCCGAAAGCAGTTCGATACCAAGAAAAGCAGCGGAGAGATGCGCTGTTTTATCACAGGTGCGTTGACAGAACCGGTCAAAACGGTTCCGCCGGTTTCCGGATTGAGCAGGGTAGGCGGTCATACGAAAGGCGACAGCTTTATCTGCTTCGATAAAGATGCCTATAAATCTTACGGATTTGAACAGGCAGCCAATGCAGCCGTATCTGAAAGTGCAATTACCGGTGTCAACGCAGCTTTGACTGACCTTATGAAAGATGCACCGATCTTAGCAGGTGCAAAGTATATTCACTGGTTCAGTCAGCAGACGGAAAACGATGTGACGGAGCTGCTTGATTTTGATTTGGATTTCGGCTTTGGCAGCGATGAAGATACAGCGGACGAAGCTGCTGAACAGATCGAAGGCGATGAGCAGCGGGTTCGGAAAATGTTTCGTGCATTATATGAAAATGCATTGCCGGTTATGCCCGAAAATCGCTATTATATGATGTCGCTCAGCGGCGTGAACGGACGTGTGATGATCCGCAGCTACGATGAGGGAACATACGGTGAATTATGCGGAAATCTGCGTGCATGGTACAAGGATATTGAAATCTACATCGACGGTCATGGACACAAGTATCCGAAACTGTATGCATTTTATCGCCGATTGCTCAAATTTTCAACGGATCAGACGAAGATTTCCGAACGGATTGAAAAAGAGCTCAGCGGCGTTGCACCGCAGATCATGTATGCGATCATGCACAATACGCCTTTGCCGGATACAGTTGCAGCCAAAGCGCTTGCCTATATCCGCTCCGATCTGTATACCGGCGCAAATGATGATTCCCAAAAGAAAAGCCGCGAACCGGACAGGATTGCATGTCAGATTCTGAAAGCATGGCTTAACCGCAGGTACCGAAAAAATAATAAGGAGGAAAGTATCATCATGGACAAACTGAATCCCGAAACTCCGTCCGCAGCTTATCAGACAGGCAGGCTTATGGCGGTCTATGCATCATTGCAAAACGCTGCACTCGGAGATGTGAACGCTGGAATCGTGGAGCGTTATTACACATCCGCCTGCACATCACCGGCGCTGGTCATGGGAAAGCTCGCAACACTTGCGCAGTATCATCTCTCCAAGCTGAAAGGCGGCGACAAATCCTATCTCGCTCCAATCTACAGCAAAGACCTTGAGGAGATCAGCTGCAAGATCGGCAAAGAAATGCCGAAGCGCTTTACTCTTGATCAGCAGGCGGAATTTGCACTCGGCTACTATTTCCAGTGCGCAGAAATCCGCGCAAGAAAATCCCAGTCAAAGAAAACGGAGGAATAAATCATGGCTATTCAGAACAGATACGAATTCATGTTTTACATTCAGTGCATCAACGGCAATCCGAACGGCGATCCGGATATGGGCAATTCTCCGCGCATGGATCCCGAAGATATGCACGGCTACATCACCGATGTGGCGATCAAGCGCAGAATCCGCAATTATATTCAGAGCGCATTTGAAGGGCAGGACGGCATGAGCATTATCATGCAGAACGCGACGATAATCAACAAAACAATTGCTCAATTAAAGGAAAAAGCCAATTTGGAATTTGGTGATAAAAAGCCTGCAACTATTATAAAAGCCAGACAGGAAGCCTGTGCGATGTACTATGATGTCCGGACATTCGGTGCGGTGCTTTCTACCGGCCCGAATGCAGGTCAGGTACGCGGCCCCGTGCAAATCACATTTGCACGGTCTGTTGATCCGATTCTGCCGCTGGATATTTCGATTACTCGTGTTTGTGTTACGGATACAGAAAAAGCTAAAAAATCGAAAAGCGCTATTGAATATGAAATTGCTGAATCGAATGAAGATATTGATAGTTTGCGCACAATGGGCAGAAAACAGTTTATCTCTTACGGATTGTATGAAGTCCGCGGATTCATCAGCGCAAATCTTGCTGCGGAGACCGGTTTTGACGATGCTGACCTGAAAGCGCTGTTTGAAGCAATCCTGAATATGTATGAGCATGATCGTTCTGCAAGCAAGGGAGAAATGTCGGTCATCTCGCCGCTGATCATTTTCAAGCATATCGGTACGGATTCAGATGACACGCAGCGCGCCAGACAGGCAAAGCTTGGCTGTGCACCGGCACATAAGCTCTTTGAACTGGTGAACATCGGAAAGAAGCCGGAGATCGAATTCCCGCGGTCATATCAGGATTATGATTGTACTATCCGGCTTTCCGGTGTGCCGAAGGGTGTTGAGGTCGGTTTTATGGAGAATCCGTTTGACGATATTTCATGGGGAGAGCTGCCGGACGGAAATGACTGGATGCATTTTGTCTGACTCTGCGCATACCCCAATCATACGCAGAAACCCTGAGAGGTCTGCGCATGAATTCTGAATGTTTTTGACCGATATTTCGGTTGAGATACAGCTTTTTATGCAGTGAATTTGCGCAGCAATGTGCAATTTGATGGTTTTTGCGTGAAACCGAAGAAGCATTCTGCGCAGATTTGCTGTCGCCCTCCGCGCGAGGGCGTGAATTGAAACGTCACAAATCCGTCGCGAAGAAATGTGTCGACAGTCGCCCTCCGCGCGAGGGCGTGAATTGAAACACTTATGGCTCGGGTGAAATGATGCCGTCACTGTCGCCCTCCGCGCGAGGGCGTGAATTGAAACAAAGCTTTCTGCGGAGACGTTTTCCAAACGATTTGGTCGCCCTCCGCGCGAGGGCGTGAATTGAAACCTCTGCACACGGATCAACTACCGTATTGATTTGGTCGCCCTCCGCGCGAGGGCGTGAATTGAAACATTTATCCAGACGCGCGCAAATGATTTTAAGGTAGTCGCCCTCCGCGCGAGGGCGTGAATTGAAACTTTAGATAGAATCCTTGCGGCTATTCAGGGTATGTCGCCCTCCGCGCGAGGGCGTGAATTGAAACTTGACTATGATAATTACATCATTCATACCGTTGATGGTCGCCCTCCGCGCGAGGGCGTGAATTGAAACAACACCTTCCTTTCTGTCGGCTTTGGCGGGCGGTTGTCGCCCTCCGCGCGAGGGCGTGAATTGAAACATCAAAAAGCTGCTTACGCTCTTGCTTTCTCCTGTCGCCCTCCGCGCGAGGGCGTGAATTGAAACGCTGATGGCTTATACTGTTGACAAAGGCTATTTGTCGCCCTCCGCGCGAGGGCGTGAATTGAAACTCTTTTTCGGGGATAATTTCACCTTAAAATCATTGTCGCCCTCCGCGCGAGGGCGTGAATTGAAACTGAAACAGGAAATCCACCATAGCCCAAACCAGCCGTCGCCCTCCGCGCGAGGGCGTGAATTGAAACATTTTTGTTATCGATGAGGTACAAACAGTCTGGGTCGCCCTCCGCGCGAGGGCGTGAATTGAAACAAGGAGGCTCTTATGAATGAGAAAGAATTTTTCAGTCGCCCTCCGCGCGAGGGCGTGAATTGAAACTCAACCATTGTCGCCGTTATCGCCGCAGTGATTGGGTCGCCCTCCGCGCGAGGGCGTGAATTGAAACTGAGAGGGAATGCGAAGATCCGCCGCAAGTGCGGGTCGCCCTCCGCGCGAGGGCGTGAATTGAAACTCCAGTTGCCGGATTCACTTTCATCGTCAAGGAGGTCGCCCTCCGCGCGAGGGCGTGAATTGAAACATTAAGAAAACTGCCGCAGATATGCGAAGCCTTTAGTCGCCCTCCGCGCGAGGGCGTGAATTGAAACCCTCATCGATAACAAAAATAACGCCCTCAATGCCGTCGCCCTCCGCGCGAGGGCGTGAATTGAAACAAAATTCCGTCAAAGCTTTCTGCGGAGACTTTTTCGTCGCCCTCCGCGCGAGGGCGTGAATTGAAACTCCGGAGCGAAAAAGATAATAGGTCGCATCATGTCGCCCTCCGCGCGAGGGCGTGAATTGAAACATTTCACCTTAAAATCATTTGCGCGCGTCTGGGTCGCCCTCCGCGCGAGGGCGTGAATTGAAACAA